>JALOOI010000248.1 GCA_025454495.1 Anaerolineae bacterium | reverse complement strand
GGCTGGCCGTCGCCCAGGCTGGAACCCATGGGCACGCGGGTCATGCTCTCCACCCCGCCGGCGATGACCACTTCCATCTGCCCGGCCGCCACCAGCGCCGCCGCCAGATGCACCGCCTGCTGGCTGCTGCCACACTGAAAATCCAGGCTGGTGGCCGGGACGGTGATGGGCAGCCCCGCCTCCAGCACGATATTGCGGGCCACGTTAAACGTCTGTTCGCTCACCTGGCTCACACAGCCAAACAGCAGATGATCCACCTGGTCGCCGCGCAGGCCGCTGCGCTGGAGCAGCGCCCGCACCACCTGCGCCCCCAGTTGCACCGGATGCTGTTCGCGCAGCCAGCCGCCGCGCCGGCCCAGGGGTGTCCGCAGCGCGTCCACAATCACAACTTCACTCATGGTCAAAGCTCCTGCAATAATTTATTCAAGAGTCGATTTTTTTGCCGCCCCCGTATCATAACGGAAGTTCGCCCGCCGGTGGTAGTGTGCGTTAGAATGAGCGCAGGCTGACGCAGGCACCCCGGAGGCATGGTATGCTGCGCTTCGACACATGGCGCTCCTCGCTCATCAATTATTTGTGGATCACGCTGGCGGCGCTGCTGGACGCGCTGGCGGTGGTGGCCTTCCTGGCCCCGTTTGAGATTGCCCCCGCCGGCGTGGCCGGGCTGTCGGTCATCATGAATTTGCGCCTGGGCACGCCGATTGGCATCATGGTCTTTCTCATCAACATTCCCATTCAACTGCTGGCGTACCGGATGCTGCCGGGGGGCTGGCGGGTGGTCATTAAGACGGTGTACGTGGTCATCGTGTTCTCGCTGGCGCTGGAATTCATGGGCAGCGTCATCCCCACCGATGGCGTGGGCACCGACCCGCTGCTGAATACGCTGTTCGGCGGCATCATCGCCGGCATCGCCGGGGGGCTGGTGTACCGCGCCGGCGGCTCGCTGGGCGGCACCTCCACCCTGGCGCTCATTTTGCAGCGCCGCCTGGGGACCCCCATGAGCACCACCTTTCTGTATACCGATACGCTCATCATCGGGCTGGCGGGGGTCATCTTCGGCTGGGAGAAGGCGCTGCTGGCCATGGTGGCCATCTTCGTGGGCGGGCTGGCGACGGATTATGTGATGGAAGGGCCCAGCGTCATACGGACGTGCGTCATCATCACCGATAAGCCGCAGGAAATCGCCAGCGCGATCCTCAATTCGATGTATCGCGGGGTGACGGGCTGGCAGGTGACGGGCATGTACACCGGCGACGCGCATCATTTGCTGTATGTGACGGTTTCGCGGACGCAGGTGCAGGAACTGCGGCGGCTGGTGACGCGCATTGATCCGGGCGTGTTCATGGTGATTGGCCAGGGGCACACCGCTTACGGGCACGGCTTCCGCCAGGCGGGCGGGCGCTGACGGCGCTCAATACAGCAGGCGCAGCACCGGGCGCAGTTTGCTGCTGGTGAGCAGGTCGGTATTGTCACTAAAAATATCAATGCTGCCGATGAGGCCGCGGCGGGCGATGCGGCGCACTTCGGCATCCTGAATTTGCGCTTTTAAGGCTTCGGCGAAGCGTTCCGCGCGGATGACCTGGTAGGGCCGCCCGTGAAACGGTTCGCTGTCGGCCGGCAGCGGCGGGGTCAGCCCCAGTTGATTATGCTGTTCGCCCAGGAAATGGCAGGCCTGCGCCAGGGCGGCTTCGCGCTGCGGCCAGTCCGGGGCATTGAGGGCGGCTTCCAGCAGCGGCAGCAGCGCCGGGGCCACCGGCAGCCGGGCGAAGCCGGTACCGAACCATTTGGGATAGGGTGCGTACACCCGGGCCAGCAAAAAGCTCAGCCGCATCAGGTCGCGCACCAGCCGCGCCGCGATCACCCGCGACCCCAGTTCGTCGCCCACGTCGCCGGTGCGCCCCACGAAAGGCGCTTCTTCGGCGATGCGGGCCCACATGGCGGCCATCAGGTACAGCCACACATCGTGCGGGTAATAGTCCAGGCGGGCCCGCAGGCGGGTCAGTTCGCCGGTGGCATCGTGGAAGACCGCGCCCTGCGTCAGGTGCAGCAGGCGCTGCTCGCTGAAGGTGAGCCACTGGGCCGCCGTGATGGGCTTGTCCGGGTCAAAACCGGGCAGCTCGCCGGAGAGCAGTTCGCGCAGGGTGAGGATGTCCACCCGGTGATTCACCTGGCCCTCGCGGGTGTCTTCATCCAGCAGGCGCACGCCGATGGCATCCGGCGCGGTGTACCCGGTGGGATAGCCGTAAAAGCGGGCCGGCAGCCGTTCCCGGAACAGCGTATACAGGCGCTGGTAATGGCGCAGCTTATCCGCATCGCTGACGAACAGCAGCAGGCGCGGCCCCCAGTGATGATCGGTGGAGATGGGCGTATCGTAGCCCAGGACTTCGGAGCCGGAGCCGATGAGGGCGGCCGCATACACCAGCGCAGGGTAATCCCGCGCCAGGATGGGCTGCACCAGTTCCACAAAAAAACGGCGGGCCAGTTCCAGCCCTGGCATAAATTCAGGCATGGGGCGGTCGATTTCTGGTTAAACCCATTCAAACTGATCGCGGGACGGGTTTTTGCGCGTTTGATCCCACGGGAAGATGTGGCCACTCATGGCGATGTACACCCCCGGCGGCAGCAACTGCACCGCGGCCACCGCGCCGCCAATATTAAACGCGGCATCGGTTTTTTTGAAGGCGGCCGGCTGCATGGCCCCGGTCAGCACGATCACTTTATCGCGCAGCAGCGCCAGCCCGGCGGCCGTTTGCGTCATGGTGTCGGTGCCGTGGGTGATGATAATGTGGCGGGCCGGCTCCCGCTGCACCCGCTGCACGATCAACGCCCGGTCTTCATCGGTGAGGGCCAGGCTGTCCTTTTGCAACAGCGATTCTACCGCAAAATGCAGCCCGGTGTTGGCTTCGCGCAGGACAGTTTCGATCTGCGGCGGGCCCACGACGAAATCGCTGGCGGCCGTGTCGTAGGTTTTATCAATGGAGCCGCCGGTGGTAAAAATTTTGATGACCATGCCCATGCTCATGCCACGCCTCCGTTATGCGTCCGGCGCGGCCCCCACCTGGCGCAGCGCCAGGTGTTCCAGCGCTTTGATGAGCGCATGATTGCCTTCATGGCCCAGCCCCTGCTGTTGCAGGCTGCGATAAAGCTGGTAGACCATGCCGGTGGCCAGCAGCGGCAGGCCCATCTGGTCGGCGGCTTCCAGCACCAGGCGCACATCTTTTTGCTGCAAATCAATGGTGAAGCCGGGGCGAAAGTCGCGGACGATGGCCTGGGTGCCGCGGTTGCTCAGCATCCAGCTACCGGCCGCGCCCCCGGCCACCGCCTGGATCGTCTTCGGCAAATCCAGCCCGCCGGCCTGGGCGAACAGCAGCGCCTCGCTGACGGCCAGCATGTTCACCACCACCAGTATCTGGTTCACCAGCTTCACAAGCTGCCCGGCCCCCTGCTCGCCGACGCGGGTGATGGTCTTGCCCATCGCCTGGAATAACGGCAGGGCCCGCGCAAAATCTGCTTCGCTGCCGCCGACCATGATGCTGAGCGTGCCGCGGGCCGCGCCTTCACTGCCGCCGCTGACGGGCGCATCCAGCATGGCCACGCCCTGCGCGGCCAGCCGGGCCGCCAGGTCGCGGGTGGCCTGCGGGCTGATGGTGCTCATATCAATGACCAGGCTGCCGGGGCGAATGCCGTGGATCACCCCCTGCTCGCCCAGAAGCACCTGTTCCACATCCGGCGTATCGCTGACGCAGAGGATGACCACCTCGCAGACAGCCGCCAGCGCGGCCGGGCTGGCGGCGGCGGTGGCCCCGGCCGCGACGAACTCCTCCATGCGGGCCGCCGTGCGATTCCACACCGTGACCGCGTGCCCGGCATTCAGCAGGTTGCGCGTCATGCCGCGCCCCATAATCCCCAGGCCGATGAAGCCCACTCTATCCGTCATGGTAAGCTGTCCTGTCCTTCGTTGACGCAAGCGCCCCTAAAGGTAGCGCACTGCGGGCGAAAACGCCACCTGTCCCGTGCAAAATCGGCCGGCATCGTGTTACTATAGGGTCAGGGTCTTATCTTGCTCTCAGAAAACTGCCGATCCTTAACTGTTGTCTGGTGTTGTGTGCTGTGAGGGTGTGGGTCTATGCTGCGTCGCGTGGTGCTGCCGGTGCTGCTGCTGGTGCTGGCCGCCGGTATTCTGGCGGGGGATGTGCTGGCACATTCCAATTTATATTTATCCGAGCCACGGGTGAACCAGGTGCTCAGCGAAGCGCCGCCGGATATTAAACTGTGGTTTACCGAGCCGGTGGAACCGCAGTTCAGCCATATTTATGTCCACGATGCCAGCGGGCGGCGGCTGGAACTGCCGCCGGCGCAGGTAGACCCGGTGAACCCCACGCTGCTCACGCTGAACCCCGGTTACACCCTGCCGCAGGGGCTGTATACGGTGGTGTGGCGCGTGCTGTCCGCGGCGGATACGCACCCGGCCACCGGCAGTTTTACCTTCAGCATCGGCAGCGCCCTCACCGTGGCTGAACCTGGTGTCGCTGGCGCTGCTGATCGGCTCCTTCATGTTTCGCATTTTCATCTGGCAGCCCATCGCCCCGGCGCAGGCGGCCGGCATCACCCGGCGCTTAGCGCTGCTGACGTGGTGGGCCTGGGTGCTGGCCGGCGTGGCCGGCGGGCTGCTGCTCATCAACCAGATCGCGCTGGCCACCAGCACGCCGCTGTTCAGCGCGGTCAGCCAGGAAACGCTGCTGAACGTGGTGTATTTTACGCGCTTCGGCGAGCTGTGGCTGCTGCGGATGGGCCTGTGGCTGGCCATCGGGCTGCTGCTGTGGCTGACCCCCATCGTGCGCGTGCTGGAAGGCGTGGTGCTGGTGGGCCTGGCCGGGCTGCCGGCCTTCAACAGCCTCACCAGCCATGCCGCCGGCGCGTATGATGAACTGCCCGGCATCGTGAATGACTGGCTGCACCTGCTGGCGACCTGCCTGTGGGTGGGCGGGCTGGCGGCTTTCCTGCTCATTTTGCCGGCTGTGCGCCGGGCCGCGCCGACCACGCAGCTTACCGGGCGGCTGGTGGCGCAGTTCTCCAATTTTGCCCGCGTGGCGGTCATCGCCCTGGCGCTGACGGGCTTCTATTCCGGCTGGTTGCAGGTGGGGTCGCCGCAGGCGCTGCTGACGACGCTCTACGGGCAAACGCTGCTCATCAAGCTGCTGCTGTTCCTGCCGGTGCTGGCGCTGGCGGCGGTGAATTTGCTGGTGACGCAGCAGCGCTTAAAAACCGGGGACAGCGTGTGGAACGGGCGGTTACAGCGGCTGGTGGGCGCAGAAGTGGCGCTGACGCTGCTCATCCTGCTGGCCGTGGGCGTGATGACTTCCGTCTCGCCGGCCCGCAATACCCTGTCGCTGCGTTCCAGCCTGCCCATCCTGCCGGATGCCACGCCGCTGGAGGTGGCGCAAACGCTGGACACGGGCAGCGCCACCCTGACGCTGAACCCGGCCTGGGCCGGCGACAATACGCTGACGCTGGCCCTGCGCGATGCCGCCGGCGCGGCGCTCACCACCAGCGCCCCGGTGACGATGCAGCTTCAGGGGCCGCGGGATACCGATGCGCCGATCACCCTGACGCTGGAACCCGCCGGCGACGGGGTGTATGTGGGCCGCGCCACGCTGGCCCGGCCCGGCCAGTGGACGCTGGCGCTGCGCGTGGACGACGGCACCGGCACCGCCCGCGTGGATTTTACGCCCACCGTCAAAGCACGGCCGGCGCTCATCATCCCCATGGCCCTGCCGGATAACAGCATGGCCCTGCCGGAACGTACCCCCGTGCTGCTGGGCGGCGGCCTGGTGCTGCTGGCCAGCGGGCTGTTCTTCCTCATGCAGCAGCAGCGGCGCGTTTTTGGCCTGGCGGGGATCATCGCCATGGGGCAGGTGATGGTGGCGCTGCTGCTGTTTTCGGCGGCGGCCAGCCCGGCGGATGTGTCGTATCTGCCGGTACGCAATACGGAATTCATCGTCCGTAATGAATGGGCCCTGCCCCTGCGGGCCAGTGACCGCGATCTGGCGGTGTACCTGCTGCTGGACAATGGCACGGCCACGCCGGAACGCCTGCTGCGGGCCAGCAGCGAGGCCGCCGAAACTGTGTCGCTGCATCGCTCGGAAGTCAGCCCGCAGGGCGTGACCAGCATGTACCCGGTGGATTTTGTGGATGCCCCGGCCTACGTGGAGACCTTTTTAGCCCCGGCCACCTATCATCTGATGCTGGAAGGCCTGCGGCCGGATTTAAAAACGGGCGATACCATCAGCATCACGCTGGAATTTGAATCGGGGAAAGTGCTGACGGCGCAGGTGCGGCTGACGCGCCTGCCCGGCTGAGCGAAAGGGGCGGCCCGTGGCGGTCGATGAACCAGCACAGCAGCAGCAAACGGAGAGCATCGCGCTCACCATCGGGCTGACGATGACGCTCAGCACGCTCATCGTGGGCATGGTCTTCGCCGGGGTGGTGTTTTTTGTCTTTGCCGCCGGCCTTAAACGCCGGGCGCACCGGCCGCCCGGTCAGTTACCCATCAGGAGAAGCTAATGCGCCGTTTTCTCATTGATACCGATACCGCCTCCGACGATGCGGTGGCGCTGGTGATGGCGGCCCGCCACCCGGATTGCCAGATCGAAGCGGTGACGGTGGTCGCCGGCAACGTGCCGCTGGAGCAGGGGGTGCAAAATGCGCTCTACACGCTGGCGCTGTGCGACCGGGCGGATATTCCGGTGTATGCCGGCGCGGCGGCCCCGCTGCTGCGCCCCCTCATCACCGCCCAGGTGACGCATGGCAACGATGGCATGGGCAACATCGGGCTGCCGCTGCACGGGCGCACCCCGGCCGCCGGCCACGCTGTGGATGTGCTCAGCGACACCATCCGGCGCTACCCCAACGAGATCACCCTGGTCACGCTGGGCCCGCTCACCAACCTGGCGCTGGCGCTGCTGCGCGATCCGGGACTGGCGGCGCTGGTGCCGCGCTGCGTGCTGATGGGCGGCTGTGCCGACAGCCGCGGCAACGCGAACCCGGTGGCGGAATACAACATCTGGACGGATCCCGAAGCCGCGCAGATCGTGTTTGAGTCCGGCCTGCCGCTGACGATGGTCGGGTGGGATATTTCGCGCCAGTTTGCCGTCTTTGATGAAGCGGCCGCCGCTGACCTGCGGGCCGTGGGCACGCCGCTGGCCCATTTCTGCGTCGATATTCAGCATGAGGTGGATCGCTTTGCCAGGACGGTGACGCGGCTGGCCGGCTTCGACCTGCCCGACCCGATCACCATGGCGGTGGCGCTGGAACCGGAGATCGCCACCACGCAGGACTATTATGTGGCCGTGGAGACCACCAGCCGGCTGTGCCGGGGGCAAACCGTGGTGGATTATGTGGGGCTGTGGCAGCGCCCGCCCAACGTGGCCGTCACGCTCAGCGCCCGGCGGGAACGCTTCATCGAGCTGTTGAAGCAGGCGCTGCGCTGAGCTAACCGGCAAATTCGCCGGCGGCCTGGTGGGCCAGGCGGATGGGCTGCGGCAGGCGGTAGCGGGTGGTGCAGGCCAGCGTCAGCGCCAGCGCCCCGGCCAGGTCACAGTGCTGGCCGGGCGAAATGTACACCGGCTTTACGCCATTGCGGGTACACAGCACCGCGCCGCACACCTCATGGTCGATGTACAGCGGGCTGTATTCGCCGCGCCGGCTGGCCGGGGGCACATAGTGGCCCATGAAATGCGTTTTGCCGCAGCCCACCGTCGGGCGATCCAGCCATACGCCCATATGGGCGGCGATGCCCATGCGCCGCGGATGAATGCGCCCCATGCCATCGAACAGGAAGACATCCGGGAGGATAGTCAGCCGGGCGAATGCGTCCAGCAGCACCGGCCCCTCGCGGAACGACAGCAGTCCGGGGATGTAGGGATAGGTGGTGGGCTGCTGCGCCCGCACCGTCTCCACCGGCTGTAGCTCCGGGTACGTCAGCACCACGACGGCCGCCTGGGACAGGCCCTCTTTCACGCTCACATCCACCCCGGCCACGTGGCGCACACCGGCCAAATCCAGCGGGCGATCCTGGAGGCGGGCCGCCAGATCAATTTGTGTGGCAATGGCCACCTGGGGCGAGACATCCCAGGCATGTAACGGCGCAATCTCCATCCTGCTGCTCCTGCCAGCGCCGTCCCGGAGCGCCCGGTATTCGGCGCTACAAGTATTCATCGCCATCATTCTGCTATAATCGGCGCTGTTTAACCAGCCACAATGGATAGAGGACGATGACACCTCCCCGCCTGATTCGCTGGCTGCCGGTGCTGGCGGCGCTGCTGTTCGCTGCCGGGCTGTATGTGCATGATCTGGCGGCGGTGAGCTTCTGGGAGGATGAAAGCTGGCTGGCCAGCGCCACCGGCGACGGGCTGGCCCAGGTGATCCCTTTTTCCATTGAGCATGGCGTACACCCGCCGCTGTATTTTGTGCTGACGTGGTTTTTTCGCCAGGCGGCCGGCGATAGTGAGCTGGCGCTGCGCTGGTGGGGCGGGCTGGTGACGCTGGCCGGGCTGGCGCTGACGTACCGCCTGGGCCAGGCCCTGGGCGGGTATCGCGCCGGGGTGTTCGCGGTGGTGCTGGCCGCCGGGTCGATCTTCCTCATTTATCTCACCCGGCTGGCGCGGCAGTACACGCTGTTTTATACGCTGTGTGTGTTGATCGTCTATGCTTACTGGCGCTGGCAGGGCCGCCCGCAGGACTCGCGCTGGCTGGTGATCCTGGGGGTGGCGCAGACGGCCGCGCTGTATACGCACTACTTCAGCCTGTGGCCGGCGCTCAGCATCGGGCTGCACGCCCTGCTGACGCAGCCACCGCGCCGCTGGTGGCGGCTGGCGGTCACGCTGGCGCTCAGTGGGGCGGTTTTCGCGCTGTGGCTGCCGGCCCTGGCGGAACAGATCCGCCTGTCGCCGGCCGGGGGCATCGGCTATGCCATCCGCGACAACAGCATCGCCCTGCAAAACCTGGCCGACCGGCTGTTCAACACGGTGACACCGGCCGGGCTGGCGCTGTGCCTGGCGGGCACGCTGGCGCTGGCCGGGCAGCGACGCGGCCGGGCCGGGCTGCTGCTGCTGCTGTGGCTGGCGGGCACCACCGGCGCGGTGCTGCTCATCAATGCGCGGCTGCCGGTGTATGTGGATCGCAATCTGCTGTATTTGCTGCCGGGGGTGGTGGTGCTGTACGGCAGCGGGCTGGCGGCACTCACGGGCCGGCGGGCGGGCGTGCCGGTGGCGCTGGCGCTGGTGGCCCTCTTCATCGGCGGCGGCCTGCAGGCGTATGAAAGTTTTTGGCCGCGCACGCAAAACTGGCGCGAGGCGGCCCGGCAAATGCTGCCCTTCGCCCGCCCGGACGATGTGTACATCGTGGATGGCGAAACGTGGTCGCTGGCGTATTATCTGCGCCACCTGGCCGGCGGCCGGCGGGTTTACCGCGACATGGCCACCTGGACGGCCGCGCCGCCCGACCATGACCGTGACCGCGACCATGACCGCCTGTGGCTGATTGACCCCGGCATGGCGGTTAATTTTGAAGCGCTGGCCGCGCTGCCGCCGGGGTTGCAACTAACCCGGCGCATCGTGGTACTGCCCATTGTGGCGGAACTGTACCAGCGGCCACCGCAGGAGCCGGAAACGGTCTTCGGCGGGCAGCTTGCCCTGGGGCGGGTGGCCCCGGCCGCGCACCTCACCGCCGCCCCCGGCGCAACCGTGACGCTGGATTTGTGGTGGCAGGCGCGGCGCGTGCCGGCCGCGGATTATTCCGTCAGTGTGCTGCTGATGGGCCCTGACGGGCGCATCACCGGGCAGGATGGCGGCTTTGACGACGGGCGCATCCCGGCGCAGGCCCTGCCGCTGCACACCTGGATCCCGGACACGCGCCGCCTGAGCATCCCGCCGGACACGCCGCCCGGCACCTATCGCCTGCTGCTGACCGTGTACGACTGGCGCGAACCCGACCCCGACCTGAGCCGGCTGCCCGCCCCCGGTGCCGACCCTGACCATCTGTACCCGCTGCTCACGATTACCATTGCGCCGGCTGGTTAATGTTGCCTGTTGTGCACTTTACCCAGGATTCGGGCGGGCACCACGCGCTGCCCTTATTGCGTGTTTGCCCTGAGTGGGGTATATTTCGTCATCGAATAACCGGAGATTAGCTCCGGGTATCACAGTTTGGCACCACCAAACTATATCAATCTATGTCAGGTATGTATGAGGATTAACATGCACAAGTCAGCCCGTTCTATGATTGTTTTGCTCGCGCTTATGCTGAGCCTGCTGCTCGGCGTAAGTGTGCAGGCCCAGGCAGGCAGCATCGCCGTTCTGCTGCCGGACAGCGCTTCTTCCGCCCGGTGGGAAAATGATGATCGCCGCTTCCTGGCCGCCGCCTTCGATGCAGCCGGTGTGGACTACACCATCGTGAATGCCGAAGGCGATGCCGCCACCCAGCTCACCCAGGCCGAACAGGCCATCACCAACGGCGCGAAAGTGATCCTG
>JALOOI010000247.1 GCA_025454495.1 Anaerolineae bacterium | reverse complement strand
CATCTGCTGCACGCTGCGGGATGACCTGCTGCGGGAAGTGGCGCGGCTGGCGGGGGAAGGCCGGTTCGATTATCTGCTGATCGAATCCACCGGCATCAGCGAACCGCTGCCGGTGGCCGAAACCTTCACCTTCACCGATGACAGCGGGCGCAGCCTGTCCGAATATGCCCGCCTGGATACGATGGTGACGGTGGTGGATGCCGTGAACCTGCTGCGCGACCTGGACACGCTGGAAACGCTCGGTGAGCGCGGCGTGGGCCTGGATGAGCATGATGAGCGTACCATCGTCGATTTGCTCATCGACCAGATAGAATTTGCCAGCGTGCTCATCCTGAACAAGACCGATCTGGTCACGCCGGCGGCGGCCGGCCGGCTGGAAGCGCTGCTGCGTAAGCTGAACCCCGGCGCAAAGCTGCTGCGGGCCGTGCGCGGGCAGGTGCCGCTGACGGAAGTGCTGCACACCGGCCGCTTCGATTTTGAAAAGGCCGCCGCCTTCAGCGAATGGCTGACCGGGGAGACGCACACGCCGGAGACAGAAGAATATGGCATTCACAGCTTTGCCTTTACCGCCCGGCGGCCCTTTCACCCGCAGCGGCTGTGGCGGGCGCTGGTGGATGACCATCTGCTGGATGGCGTGGTGCGCTCCAAAGGCATCGCCTGGCTGGCGGGCGCGACCGATAGCGCCGGCATCTGGTCGCAGGCCGGCAGCATCATCACGCTGGAGCCAGGCGGGGACTGGTGGGCGGCCGTCCCCCGCGACGAATACCCGGATGATCCCGCCATCGTCGCGGAGATCGACCGCTACATGCTGCCCGACATCGGCGACCGGCGGCAGGAACTGGTGTTCATCGGCATCGAGATGGATGAAGCCCGGCTGCGCGAAAAGCTGGCCGCCTGCCTGCTGAGCGATGGCGAAATGGCCCACGGCCGCCGCGCCTGGCGCAGGTTCAAAAACCCCTTCCCCGGCTGGAATGACTGAAGCCCGGCCGCGGCCGGGGTCACAGCCTCAGGCCGCCTGGTAGGCTCCGTCGCCGTCTTCCACCGGGGTGGTTCTGGCGGATGGATGGTCATCGGGGCCTTGCAGGTGCAAATGCAGCAGCGCCGCCACCACCAGCCCGGCACCGATGACCTGCATCAGCGTAACACTCTCGCCGAGCCACAGCACCGCGTTCCCCATGCCGAACACCGGCAGCAGCGCGATGAACAGCACGGCGCGGGTGGCGCTGATGTAGCGCAGGGCGCTGAGGTACAGCAAAAAGGCCAGCGCATACTGCATGATCCCGCTGACGATGACCACCAGATAATCCCCCGGCGCGGCCGTAACGGCGGCGGGCGGGCTGAAAAACGTCTCCAGCGTCAGCGCGGCCAGCACGCACAGCAGCCCCACGCTCTGTTGCAGCGCGGCCAGCAGCGCCGGCGGCAGTTCGGCGGTGGCGGCCCGGCTGAACAGCACGTACAGCGACGCGCACCCCGTAGACAGCAGAATGAGCACATCGCCCCGCAGCGTCTGGCCGTTAAAATGGGCCGCATCGGAGACCGTGACCAGCAGCGTGCCCACCATGGCCGCGGCCAGCACGCGCAGCAGGCGCGGCGGGATGGGTTCGCGCAGCAGCAGCCAGGCCAGCCCCACCACCATCACCGGCTGCGTGGCCGCCAGGATAGAGGCATTGGCCGCCCCGGTCATGGTCAGCCCGCTGATGAATAAAATGTAGGCCAGCCCCGGCTCCAGCAGGCCGGTCAGCCCATGGCGCACGGTACGGCGGTTGAGGCGGGCCTGTTCGCCGCGCCCGATGGCCACCGTCCACAGCAGGGTGCAACTGGCCAGCAGTTCCAGCGCCAGCAGTTGCAGCGGGGGCACGCTGGCCAGGCTGGCTTTGTTCATCACGAAACCGCTGCCCCACAGGGCCACCGCGCCCACCATGAGCGCCGCGGGATAGGCCGGGTGCTGCATGATGCGCCGGCGCACAATTAGATTTAGCACAGGTGTTTTCTCCGGTATACAGGATGCCAGCAGCACGCGGCCCCCCACAGGGGCCGCGTCGCGGTTCCACGCAGCGGCGGCCGGCAGACCCGTCAACGGGTGCGGCACAGGATTCCGGGCGGCCACAGGTGGCCGCACTCCCGGATGATGGCGACTGCGGGAAGGTCAAAAAAAGGCGGGACGTGCCGGAGTTAGCAGGATGGGTAATCGTCCGCTTTGCGGGAGAGCGAATTGCGGGTGACGCGGATGATGAGATAATGCAGGGTGTAAGCGCGGGCTACAAAATTCATAAGGCACTCCTCTCATAGCCTGCTCTTATCCTGCCACAGCGCCGCACAGCCTGTCAACGCCGGCTTATCCAGCGCTCATGCAGCGGCCGGGTAAGGCCGGGCCGGGCGGCCCTGTCTGTACAGGTGAGCAGTCGATCACACACATGGAGACAGACAGCATGGCCAAAGCAATCTGGAATGGCGCAGTTCTGGCAGAATCCAGCACGTTTGAAGTGGTGGAAGGCAACATCTATTTCCCGGCAGACAGCGTGAAGCGCGAGTATTTTGTGGACAGCAGCACGCACACCACCTGCCCGTGGAAAGGGCTGGCCAGCTATTACACGGTGGTGGTGAACGGGCAGGAGAATAAAGACGCGGCCTGGTACTACCCGGAACCGAAGCCGGCGGCGAAGAACATCACCGGGCACGTCGCCTTCTGGAAGGGTGTTACGGTAGAGCGCTAAACAGCGCTCCGGTCAGGGTCAGGTCAGGTCGGGTCAGGTGCCGAGCTGCCGCAGGATGGCGGCAGTTTCGGCGGCTTTGTGCGGCTGCCCCAGGGCGGCGTACAACTGCTGCGCCACCGCCAGATGCTGCCGGGCATCGGCGGCGTGGCCCAGGCTCCACAGCACGCTGGCCAGGCTGCGCAGCAGTTCCGCCTCGGTCAGATGATCGCTCAGGCTGCGGGCCAGTTCCATGGTGCGCTGGTAATATTCCAGCGCCTGGCGAAAATGCTCCCCGGCCGCCGGGTCGGGCAGCAGGCCGCGGCCGATGTGCGCGTGCAGATTGCCCAGGATGCCCAGGCGCAGCGCCAGTTCCGCCGGTTTCCCCGCTTCTTCATACAGCGCCACCGCCTCGCGGAAGGGCACCAGCGCCTGCCCGTGCCGCCCCAGCGCAATATAACTGTTGCCCAGGTACGCCAGGCGGGCGGCCAGGCTGGCCCGGTCATGCAGCGTGCGGGCGATGTCCACCGCCCCGGTATGGAAGGCCACCGCCTGTTCCGGCCGGCGCAGATCATCGTACACCAGCCCCAGATGGCTGAGCCACAGCCCGCGCCCGCGCAGGTCGCCCAGGTCGGCGGCGATGGCCAGCGCCTGCGTCAGGCTGTCGATGGCTTCCGGGTAGCGGCCGGCTTCGCGGTACAAATTGCCCAGGTTGCCCAGTAAGCCATCTTCGCTGAAACGGTCGCCTTCCTGGCGGGCCAGGGCCAGCGCCTGCTGAAAATAATGCAGCGCCTGCGCCAGGTCGCCCTGCCGCTGGTACGTGAGGGCCAGGCTGGCGGTATGCCGCCCCACTGCGCCGGCATCGCCGCGGGCCTGCGCCAGCGCGATGATCTGTTGCAGGCTGTGAATGGCCTGCGGATAATTATTTTCCTGAAGCGCCAGGCGCACTTCGCGCAGCAGGCGAGTTTGTTCCTGCACATCGGCTGACATGCGCTTACTCCGACCGGGCCGGGCGCAGCCAGCGCACCCCAATTAACAATCCCACCAGCGCCAGCGGCACCACCCAGGGCGGCAGCCCGGTGATGCCCGGCAGTTCCGGCGGCCCGGCTTCTGGCTCCAGCCGTATCACCGTAAATTCATGGGACATCTCCGCCAGCGTGCGAAAATCAATCGTCTCGGCGGTGCTGATGCTGGTGAGGACGGCTTCATAAATGGGCGAATTTTTGCGAAACATGTAGACGGCGCGGGCTTTTTCGTCGCGGTCGGTCACGGGGACGGCCCGCGCCCGCAGGGCCCGGCGGCCGCTCTGGATGGTGACGCAGGGGTGGGCCAGCGCATTCTGGTACCAGTGCGGGCGCGTGCCAAAGGCCGAAATGACATAGTATTTGCGCCCGTGCCGCCGCCATTCCAGCACCACATGCCGCGCCTGGCCGCTGCTGCGCCCGCGGGTGGTGAGGACGATGAACGGCGATAAGCCCACCAGCCAGCCCAGGCCCAGGCGGTACAGGCTGAGGGGCAGCCGGGCGATGGTGCGTAACATCCCGGTGGGATAGGGGATGATGCCGGAGGCGTTCTTAATCAAAAAAAGCTCTTTTCTGGCTGCCGAACAGTGTATCTCTATTATACTCGCAGTTTGTGTTTTGCCACGCAGCCTGGCTACGGGACTGCCCCGGCCCGCCGCGCAAAGGGAAGACCAGCCCGGCCGCGTTGCCGGCTCCCACGCCCGCGCCGGGATGTATTACAATTGCCGATACCGATAGCTGAACCACGGGGCAAACATGAATCTCGATCCTGCATGGTGGCAAAACTATTTTGATGCCGCTGCGATTGCCCGCAGTCATGCCCTGCGCCGGGAACAAACGCTGATCTCGACCGGCGTAACGCTTCACATGGATATCTATGAGCAGGCGGATAAAACGGCCCCCGTGGTGCTGATTAATCATGGCGGGGGCGGCTATTCGCGCATCTTTTTGCCACTGGCGCTGGCGCTGTATGAGCGCGGCTACACGCTCATCGTGCCCAACCAGCGCGGACAGGGGTATTCTGCGGGCGACCGGGGTGATTTTACTCTGGGTCAACTGGTGCAAAACATCGTGGATGTGGCCCACCTGGCGCGGGAACGGTATGCCGGCCGCCTGTTTCTGTTCGGGGGCAGCGTGGGCAGCGGGCTGGTTTACGCGGCCGCGGCGGCCGGTGCGCCCGTGGCGGCACTCATCTGCCATAATCTGTATGACTCTGGCAGCATTCACGACAGCCTGGCCCTGTCACGCCTGGCTCCGCTGCGCCATATCCCCGGCTGTCCGGCGCTGCTGTCGGCGCTCATCCGCTTCGGTGCCGGCCTGGTGCCAGGGCTGCGCCTGCCCTTTGGGGCGCTGGCCCGGTTTGAGGCTATGGTGGATGAGCGTGATCCACGCTTTTATGCCATCTGGAAAAGTGATCCACTGCCCATTAAGTCAGTATCGCTGCGCTATTTACGCAGCACCTTCACCACGCCGCCGCGCGTCCCGTTTGAGGCCAATACCCGCCCCATCCTGGTGATTAACCCGCTGCGGGATAAGATGGTCAGCCCGGCCGTCACCCGGCATAATTATGCGCGCCTGGGCGGGCCAAAGCAGTACGTGGCCATTGATTACGGGCACTGGGCGACCGGGGCCGTGTTCATTCAGGAGTATGCTGGCATCGTGGATGCGTATTTGCGGCAGCATCTGGTTTCATAACCGCTCCGGCCGCCCGCGCCCGGATGTGGTACAATCAACCGGATTCATCATTTGTGAGCGCTGCCGAAAGCACCATGCACACCTTACGCTGGCCGGGACTGCTGATGGGAATTTGCCTGCTGCTGCTGGCCGGCTGCGAAGCCACGGCCGGCATCATCATTCCCACCACCATCCCCACCATCACACCGACTTTTACGCCGTCGCCCACGCGCACGCCGGCCCGCGATGTGACTCCCACCGTGCGCCCCACGCTGGATACCGCGCTGGCCACGGCCGGCCCGTCGCCCACGCCGCTGTTCGGGGCCACGCGCACGCCCATTCCCGCCGGGCAGCTTACCCCCGACCGCCTGCTGAATCCGAATGCGCCGCGCATTGAATTTTTCACCTCCGATGTGCTGGCAGTGGAGCCGGGCGGCGTGGTGACGCTGTTCTGGTCGGCCCGCGGGGTGGATCAGGCGGTCATCTACCGGCTGAATCGCCTGGGAGAGCGCCAGGAAGTGTACAATGTGCCCTCCGAAGGCAGCGTGGCCATCACCACGCGCCGCGCCGACCGGGGCGAACTGCGCTTTTTGCTGACGATTGGCGAAGGGGGCAATTACGCCGAGCAACTGCTGACGCTGCCGCTGCGCTGCCCCATCGCCTGGTT
>JALOOI010000246.1 GCA_025454495.1 Anaerolineae bacterium | reverse complement strand
CACCAGCGGAATGCCGTCCGCATAGTAGGAGTGCATCTGCGGCATACTGGCGATAAATTCATCCAGCGTCAGCACGCCGGTATACTGCTGATAAATAATGCGCGGTTCCAGATACCAGCGAATGTGAAAAGGCATGGCGCTCACTTTCGGGTAGGCTTCTCAAAAGATAGTTCAGGCCGCCGGGCTAATCCGGCAAGGCCAGCGTGCCACGCTTCGTCCAGCGAGCCGGCCATGGTGAACGAGGAACCGCCGATCTGCGTCAGCACCGAGCCGCTAAAGCGCAGCAGCGGATTATTGACCAGGATGATGGCCCAGCCGGCACCGGGCGGGGCCGAATTGCGCTGGATGTGCGTCAGCAGTTGCGGCAGGGGCGGGTATTTTTCCAGCGTCAGCAAATCCACAATGGCATGAATCAGCGGCGTGCCGGCGGCATAATAGTCCTGGATCTGCGGCGCACCGGCGATAAATTCTTCCAGGGTTAGCTCGCCGGTATACTGCTGATAAATAATGCGCGGTTCCAGATACCAGCGAATATGAAAAGGCATGGTGCTCACTTTCAGTAGTATTGGCAGACTATATTATTTTAGTCCGCCAGGCTCATCTGGCAAATCCAGCGTGCCATCCCGCGCCCGCAGGAAGGCCAGCGCTTCCGCCAGCGAGCCGGTCATGGTGAACGAGGAACCGCCGATCTGCGACAGCACCGAACCGGCAAAGCGCATCAGCGGGTTATTCACCATGATGATCGTCCAGCCGGTATTGTCGCCCGTCTCTGGAGTCATGTGGCGCGTAAGCTGGCGCAGCGGCGGGTATTTTTCCAGCGTCAGCGTATCCACCAGCGTATGCACCAGCGGGATGCCGGTGGCCAGCCGGGCCCGGCTCTCCTTCAGGCTGATGACGAAATCTTCCAGCGTCACCACCCCGGTAAAACGCTGATACAGCACCCGTTTTTCCACATACCACGTGATCTCAATCGGCACGATGCGGTACCTCTCCCCGGCTAACCCGTATTCCTTATGGATTATGACATAAAAATGGCCAATAATAGCACCAGCATGGCTTCATGTTGACGCAGAGAAGGGATTTCCCCTGTGAGCTATCTCATCACCGGCGGCGCGGGGTTCGTCGGCAGCCACGTCGCGCAGAAACTGCTGGCCCGCGGCGAGCGCGTGGTTGTGCTGGATAATTTTAATGATTATTATGACCCGGCGCTCAAACACGCCAACATCGCCCGCATTCAACACGCCAATCTGGTGGTGGTGAATGGCGATATCCGCGATACCGACCTGGTGCCGCGCCTGTTCCGCGAGCAGGGCATTACCCATGTGGCGCACCTGGCCGCCATGGCCAACGTCCGCAGCAGCATCAACCAGACCCCGCTGTATGTGCAAATCAACGTCAACGGCTCGGTCAATTTGCTGGAGGCCGCCCGCGATGTGCAGGTGCAGCAGTTCGTCATGGCTTCCACTGGCTCGGTGTACGGGGCCACGCCCATCATCCCGTTTGTGGAAACGGATACCGCCGACCGGCCGCTGGCCTCGTACCCGGCCACCAAACGCGCCGCCGAACTGCTGGCGCACACCTACCATAACCTCAACCACATGCACATCACCATCCTGCGCTTCTTCAACGTGTATGGCCCCGCCGGCCGGCCGGATATGATGCCCCTGCGCCTGATGAATGCCGCCGTGGATGGCACGGTGATCCCGCTGTTTAACGACGGCCAGATTCACCGCGACTGGACGTATATTGACGATACGGTGGATGGGGTGATCGCCGCGCTGGACCGGCCCCTGGGCTACGAAATCATCAACCTGGGCTGTGGCAGCCCGGTGCTGCTGCGGGATTTTGTGGACATCATCGAAGAACTTTCCGGCCGCAGCATCCCCACCCGCGCCGAAAAAACGCCCCCCAGTGACCCGCCGATCACCTTTTGCGATAACAGCAAAGCCCGCCGCCTGCTGGGTTTTGACCCGCAGGTGAAGGTGCAGCAGGGGCTGGCGCACACCTGGGACTGGTTCCGGGCGTATAAGGGGCTGTAGCTGCACCCGTTACTGCTGCTGCTGCTGCTGAATTTGCTGCTGCTGGCGCAGCAGCGCAAAATCCGCCGGGGGCTGGATCACCTCTTCCACCGCCGGCAGGTTGTCCAGCTTTTTCACCGTCACCGCCACTTTCAGGTCGGTGCCGGCGGAGCCGCGGAACAGGCCGCGGGTGGGCGGCACATCGGCATAATCGCGCCCGATGGCCACGCGGATATGCCGGTCATGGCAGATGCGGTTGTTGGTGGGGTCGAAGCCCAGCCAGCCCAGGCCGGGCAGCCACGCTTCCAGCCAGGCGTGCGACGCATCCACCGCCGAGCGATCATAGCCGTGGTCGCGGTGGAACAGGTAGCCGCTGACGTAGCGGCAGGGGATGCCCAGGCCGCGCACCAGCGCGATCATAACGTGGGTAAAATCCTGGCACACCCCGCGGCGCGTTTGCAGCACATGCTCCATCTGCGTATCCACGTCGGTTATATCCTGGTCGTATTCAAAGCCCTCATACATCGCCTGGTTCAACTGCTTCAGCACCGTCAGCGGGTCATCGCGCCGGCACACGTTAAATTCGCGCGCCAGCGCCGCCAGCCCGGTGGTGGGGGCGGTGAGGGTGCCGGGCTGGAGCATGTCGTGCAGCATAAACTCCGCCAGGTTCAGCGTATCGTAGGCCGCCCACGCCTGCGCCGGCAGCGCCTCCGGCTCTGGCACGGCCGGGGTCAGCTCCACCGTGGCTTCGGTGGTGATGGCCAGCCGGTCATGCAGGCCCGGAATGTTGAAGGTGTGCAGGGTGTTCCCCAGGTAATCCTGCATCTGGCTGAGGTGGGCGCGGGGGCTGATGACGATCTGAAAGCGCAAACAGCGCTGCCGGTCATCGCCGCGCGGGGTCATCCGCACTTCCATCACGCTCTCGGTGATGGGGTCGCTGTAGTAAAAGGTGGTGGCATGGCGAATGGAGTAATACATAGGCTGGCTCTGCTGTCGGGCGCTTAAGCGCGCATCACACCCCAACCGGGGGTAAGTTCATCATGCACAGGCTGCAACTGAAAAAGCCAGAGTGTATTTCAAAAAGTTGAATCCACCGGGCGGTAAATGTAGGTGTCGTAAATGCCATTGTGGATGTGCGAGCACTGTTCGTTGATATTATCCAGATACTGGCGAAAATCGTTCAGCACATCATCTATTTCATCATAACTGAGGGTGGAACGCAACCGACCAATGAGCCGATGCAGGCGGCTGTTGCGGTGCAGCCCGGTCTCCTGGGCGATGGCCTCCAGCGCGATGTGCACCTGTTCCACGCAAAAGCGCACCGAATGCGGAAATTCGTTATTGAACAGCAAAAAGCGCAAAATACGGTCGGCCCGCAGGTCAGCATTATACACCTTGCAGTAGGCTTCGAAGGCGGTGAAGAATTTGAGGAAGGACATCCACTCAAAATATTCTTCCATGGACAGGCTGTCGGTATCCAGTTCGCGCTGGCTGCCCAGTTCCACCGCCAGCAGGTCGATCATGGTGGTGGTGCGTTCCAGGTAGCGCCCCAGGGTGATGAAGTGCCAGCCCTCGTTACGGATGAGGGTGGTGGCGGTGATGCCCTGAAACAGGTGACAGCCATCTTTGATGGTGGCGTAAAACTGGTTGGGCTGGCCGTTCCACACGTCCGGCATTCGCGTCCGCTGCACATCCAGGTACAGCCGGTTGATCTGCATCCACATTTCGCTGCTCAGTTGTTCGCGGATCTGGCGGGCATTTTCGCGGGCGGCGGCGATGCAGCTCACCACCGATTGCGAATTGCTCTGGTCAAACGTCAGCAGGTAGGTGAGGGTGTAATCGCTGGCATCGGGCGGGGCATGGTGATAATGCAGGCCCTTCAGCACCCGTGACCAGCGTTCCACCGGCGGGCGGCCGGTGGCATCCTCCAGGGTGATGTTGAGATGCACATCCACCACCCGCGCCGTGTGTTCGGCGCGTTCCAGGTAGCGGCTCATCCAGTACAGGCTGTCGGCAACTCGTGATAGCATACAGGGCTGCTCCCGTTCTCTCTCTGTGTGGCTTCAACCGGCGGGCGGGGGGCCGCTTACTGCGTCAGCACCCAGGTATCTTTGCTGCCGCCCCCCTGTGACGAATTGACCACCAGCGACCCCTGGCGCAGCGCCACGCGGGTTAGCCCGCCGGGGGTGATCTCCACCTGCCGCCCGCTGAGGATATACGGGCGCAGATCGACATGGCGCGGCTCAATGCGGCCGTTGATGAAACAGGGCGCAACCGACAGGGCGATGGTGGGCTGGGCGATGTAGCCGCGCGGCCGCGCCAGAATGCGCTGCCGGAACTCCTCGCGCTCGGCGGCGGTGCTGTGCGGGCCGATCAACATGCCATACCCGCCGGATTCGCCCACGGCTTTCACCACCATCTTATGCAAATTTTTCAGCACATACTCGCGCTCGCCGTCATGGCTGCACAGGTAGGTCTCCACGTTGGCCAGCACCGGGTCTTCCCCCAGGTAATACTGGATGATGCGCGGCAGGCAGGCATACACCGCTTTGTCATCCGCCACGCCGGTACCGATGGCGTTGGCCAGCACCACATTGCCGGCGCGGTAGGCATTAAACAGCCCGGCCACGCCCAGGATCGAATCCGGCCGGAAGATCAGCGGGTCGATGAAGTCATCATCCACGCGCCGATAGATGACATCCACCCGCTGGAGGCCGGCGGTGGTGCGCATGTACACGTAATTATCATGCACCATCAAATCGCGCCCTTCCACCAGCGGAATGCCCATCAGCCGCGCCAGGAAGGTATGCTCAAAATAGGCGGAATTGAATACGCCCGGCGTTAACAGGACGACGGTCGGTTCCGGGCGATCCGGCGGGGTGAGGTAGGACAGGGCATTCAGCAGCGCCCGCCCGTAATTATCAATGGGGCGCACGCCATAATTGCTGAACAGCCGCGGAAAGACGCGCTTCATCACCGCCCGGTTGGTGAGCATGTAAGACACGCCGCTGGGCACGCGCAGGTTATCTTCCAGCACGGCATAACCGCCATCCGGCATACAGATGAGGTCGGTACCGCACACGGTGACATAGGCATCGCGCGGCACGTTCACCCCGCGCATCTCGCGGCGGTAATGCTCGCTGGAATACACCAGTTCCGCCGGGACGACGTTATCGCGCAGGATGCGGCCGTCATGGTAAATATCGTGCAGGAACAGGTTCAGCGCCCGGATGCGCTGTTCCAGCCCGCGCTCAATGATGCCCCATTCGGCGGCGGTGAGGATGCGCGGCAGCAGATCATAGGGGAAAATTTTTTCGGTGCCTTCGTCGCTGCTGTAAACGGTAAAGGTAATGCCCTGGTTCAAAAAAGAAATATCGGCCGCATTCTGGCGGGCATTTAATTCTTCGGTGGACAGTTCGCACAGCATTTCGTGAAGCTGGCGATACACCGGGCGCACGTGCCCGTGCCGGTCGAACATGGCATCATGGGCGGTGGGATGTAGCTGATACTGCTGAAAGGGTGGGGGTAAGCTCATGGCACTTTATCACAGACAGGGCATGACCATTGAATAGCACAGTTGGATGTATGCAGGATACATTAACGCATTTTGCTGTCCAGTGCCACAAATGACGAAAAAGGGGGGTGGTCTTTCGGCAAAATCAGCCGCGTTCCGGCTCCAGTTCATACAGGGTGTATTCCAGTTGCAGGCTCACCTCGCGGATGGTGAAGGGGCGCTGCTGGCGATCTTTGGCCAGCATGGCATGGACGATGGTGCCCAGGCGTTCCGGGCAGTCCGGCCGCAGTTTACGCAGGTCGGGCGCGGGCTGTTTGAGGATGGCCGTCATCAGCCCGGCGACATTTTCCGCCATGAAGGGGCGAAAGCCGGAGATGAGTTCATACAGCATAATGCCGAAGGACCAGATGTCGCTGCGGCGGTCGGCGGGGTGCCCGGTGAGCACTTCGGGGGGGATGTAATTCATGGTGCCGATGACCTGGCCGGGGCGGGTGAGGGGCGAGGCATCGTCAATGCGGGCCTGGCCAAAATCGCTGAGGTAGGGGATGCCGCTGCCGGAGAGCAGCACATTGTCCGGCTTAATATCGCGGTGGATGATGCCCAGGCGATGGGCCCGCGCCAGCGCATCGGTAATATCCAGCGCCATGCCGGCGGCGGCGGCGATGCTCAGCCGTTTCTCCTGACGCAGTTTGTCGCGCAGGGTGCCGCCTTCCATGAAGGGCATGACGATATA
>JALOOI010000245.1 GCA_025454495.1 Anaerolineae bacterium | reverse complement strand
GAGCACGGTCTGCGAGGTGGCGGTATCCCACAGGCGGGTGCTGCCATCCAGCCCCACGGTGGCCAGCCGCGCCCCGTCCGGTGAAAGGGCCAGCCGGGTAATGGCGCTGCTGTGCGCCCCGCGCACGCGGGCCAGTTCGGCCCCGCTGGCGGCATCATAAATGATGACATCGCTCAGCGTGCAATGAATGCGCCGGACTGCGTATCCCACACCTGCACGCCATCCTCCCCCCAGGAGACAATGCGCCGCCCGTCCCCGCTGAAATCCGCCCCCAGGGGCCGCCCGGTGTGGGCCGGCTGGGCCCGCAGCAGCGCCCCGCTGGCCCCGTCGCGCAGGTCAATGCGCCCCTGGGCACAATCCGCCGCCACACAGCTTACCGCCAGCAGCAGCGTGCCATCGGCGCTCAGCGCCAGCGGCGAGGGGCTTACGTCCGGGACGCTGGCCCGCAGCGTGCCGGTGGCCAAGTCGAACAGGCGCAGGGTGCTGTCGTCCGCCAGGATGGCCAGCGTGTCGCCGGCGGCGCTAAAACCGCGGATGGCCCCGCTGTCGCCCAGGGCCAGCGGGTCGCCGGCGGTGGCGGCCGTGCCCTCGCTGATGTCCCACACCTGCACCACCGGGGCGGCCTGGCCGGCGGCCGTCACCAGGCGCGTGCTGTCGCCGCTGAAGGCCACAAAATCGGCCGCGGCGGCCAGGGTAAGCTGCGCCAGCGCCGGCGGCAGGTCGCCGGCCGGGGCCGGGGTGGGCTGCGCCGGGCTGGTGACGATGCCACCGGCCGCGGCCGGCGTGGCCCCGGCCGGGCCGGTGGCCACAGTGGCAGTCATGGTCGCCGTGGTCGTGGGCACGGTGTTATCAATGGTGCCGGGGACGGCCGTGCCGGCCGGCGTGGGGGTGAGCTGCGGATTGAGGAAGTTCGCGCCCACGCCCACCAGATCATTGTTGGTGGACAGGCCCTCGCAAATGCCGTAGGTTTGCACCACGCGGGCGGCGATCCAGCCGGGATTGATGTAGTACCAGTCGCCGGCGGTGTTGCGGACGAAAACCTGCCAGTACGCGCCTTCAAAGATTTGCCCCACCACGGCCGCATCGGTCGAGGGCAACTGGCGCACGTTGGAGAAGGCGCTGGCCGGGGTAACGAAGCAGGTGCCGCCGTCAAAATCGGGGTCGGGCAGGGCCGTCACCGGCAGGGAGGTACAGCCGCTGCCGGCCGTCACCTGGGCCGCTTCCACCCAGCCAATCGCCTGGTTCAGCGTGACCACCTGGTACCAGTCGCCCTGCACGCTGCGGCCAATGGCAAACACGCGCCCTTCGGTCAGCACGCCGCCGCTGTTGATGACGGCCGCGGCGCTGTCCGGGGCCAGCCGCACGGCCGGGTCGGCCGCGGCCGTCAGCTCGCAGCCGGAACGCGGCGCAGGGGTGGCGGCGGCCGGCGTGCCGAATTTGGCATCGCACAACTGCGTCAGCGTGCCATCGGTGGACACATGCACCACATACTGCCCGGAGGCAAAATTGAGCGTGACGCGGTACGGGGTCACGGAGCGCCCCAGTTCCGCCCCGGCCACCAGCGGGCAGCCCAGGTTGCTGAGGGTGGTGGCACCGAGCAGTTCAAACGACCAGCCCGCCGGCTCGCCCAGGTCGGTGCGGGCGGTGGTGGCGGCCCGCAGGGCCCCCTCAT
Organism: Anaerolineae bacterium; assembly: GCA_025454495.1. Lineage (GTDB taxonomy): Bacteria > Chloroflexota > Anaerolineae > Aggregatilineales > Phototrophicaceae > JALHOR01. Next base: position 4,567 of record JALOOI010000245.1, on the reverse strand, counting down.
ACACGCTGGTCGGCGCATCCTGCGCCCCGGCTGCCGTCAGCAGCAGCCCCAGCAACACACAAATTCCCCAGAGACGCGGATACACGGCTTCATCTCCTCATGGTGTTGATGATGATCGTCTTCACGCTGCCGGGCGCAGGTCATTCATTGCTGCGTACCCGGTTCATAAAGCGCTCGGTGTCGATCAGGTAGCGCACATGCACCCCCTCACCGATCAATTCACGCTCATCCCACGCCCGCACATCAAACACGATGCGCCGGCCATCGACGGCGGTCACTTCCGCCAGGGCCCGCACTTCTTCGCCCACCGGCGAAGCCGCCAGATGCTGCACCCGAATTTCAATGCCGACCGTGGTCATGCCTTCGTCCAGCGTGGCTTCGATGGCATTACAGGCCGCCGCTTCCATCAGCGCGACCATGGCCGGGGTGGCATAGACATCCAGCGTGCCGCTGCCCTGGGCCCGCGCCGTCATAAATTCAGTGATGACGGTATAGCTTTCACCACTGAGACCGGGTTTAAGTTCCTGCGCCACCGCCTGTCCTCACTTTAGCTAGCTGCTGACATGTGTAGATTAAAGCGAAAACCCCCGGAAAAGGCAAACTGCGCCGGCCAGACAGCCCGGCCGCCCGCCGAAAGTTATAGAATGTTACGAAACTAAAACGTTTAATATGACTCTCAATTAAAGGCGGCCGGCCTCTTAATACAGGCTGAATGTATCCTGTGCTTTTGAGAACGCTGGTTTATCTTATAATGAAACTGCACCGCCCGGAAGCCATGGGCCCGGTGCGGCTGTCGTTGACCACGACCATGATCGAGCATTCATAATATTGTGTGTGCTACCGGCAGGATACCCGCCTTGCTAAAAGATTACACACCACTCACCCCCCAGACACGCTCATCGCACCGGCTGGCCCGCTTCATCAGCCAGGTGGAGGATGATCTTCAGGTGCAGCTCATGGGGCTGGAAGCGGATTTACAGCAGATGATGGCCGGGCTGCACCCGGAAGCCGCCACCCATGCGGCGGTCATCCAGCAGCAGCTTGACCGGTTACAACAGCTCATTGCCGCCGCCCGCCACGGGCAGTATCCGCCGGATGATGACCGGCGGCCAGGATGATATGCTGATGAATCCCGCTGCCTGCTCCACCCGGCCGCCCGCGCCCGATGCTGAGATTGCCGGTTTTCTGCACGCCTACCGTGACCGCCTGAGCCAGATTTGCGTGCGGCTGTACCTGCTCCAGCGCGTGGCCGGGGAAGCGCATCAGGAGGCGCTGCTGCGCCTGCAACTGGACGTGCTGGCCCTGGGCACGCTGCGCCCGGATGACGCGGATTAAAGCGCCGCCCCGGTACAGGCTTCTCAGCCTCCCCCCTCATTCATCGCTCATCAAAGCACAGTAGCATAAACCGCAGGGTGGCCCTGGGCCGCCAGCAGCAGCCTTGAACAGTGTCGTGTCAGCGGGGATACACTATGACCATACTCGTCACCGGCGGGGCCGGGTTCGTCGGCAATAACGTCATTGATTTACTGGTGAGACAGGGCCACAGCGTCCGCGCCCAGGTGCGGAATCTGGACAAAGCCCGGCTGCGCCTGGGCCGCTATGGCAGCCAGGTGGAACTGGCCCCGGCCGATATCGCCGACCGGGACGCGCTGAAACGCCTGATGCGCGATGTGTCGGCGGTGGTGCATACGGTGGCCATTTCGATGGAAAAAGGCAGCCAGACCTACGATGAGGTCAATTTTCAGGGCACGATTAACGTGGTGGATGCGGCCGAAGCGGCCGGCGTGACGCGCTTCATCAACGTCAGCCAGAACGGGGCGGATAGCAAGCTGCCCTACCGCTTTTTGGCCAGCAAGGGCAAAGCGCAGGAATACGTTGCTTCCTCCGGGCTGCGCTGGACGGCCGTCCGCCCCTCGGCTATTTTTGGGCCGCAGGATGAATTTTTTAACACCTTCGCCCGGCTGGTACGGCTGACTCCGGTCATCTTCCCGCTGATCGGCGGTGGTAAGGCGGAATTTCAGCCGGTGTCGGTGCTGGATGTGGCCCACGGCATTGTGATGTGCCTGGAAGATGACAGCACCATCGGCCAGGAATTGATTTTTGGCGGTCCCGAACCGCTGACGCTGGCGGAAATTGAGCGCCGGGTGATCGCGGCGCTGGGCACGTCGCGGCTGCTGGTGCCGGTGCCGGTGGCGCTGCTGCGCCCGGCCGTGCTGGTCATGCAGAGCGTGCTGCCTGGCTCCCCGGTCAGCACCGGCCTGCTGGATTTGCTGGCGGTGCCCAATACCACGCCGCACAATGACCTGGTGACGACGCTGCACCGGCAGCCCATCCCCTTCGCCGGCGAGCATATCGCCTACCTGCGCGAGACCAGTGCCGGGCAGGCGCTGCGTAAGTTCTTGACCAACGCCACCGTGAATTAACACGGACGGGATGGGGGCCGGCCCGGGGCCGGTGCCCTCCCGTGATGTGCCACCCCGCGCTTGAGGAAAAACGCCTTCTGTGGGAATATCAGCCCTGTCTGCCTGTGACGGGAGAGCTGTGCCGTGCTGCTGCGCCTGAAACGCCTGCTGTGCCTGTGTGTGCTGTGCCTGCCGACGCTGGCGCGGGCCGAAGATGACCCCCCGGCCGCCGATGTGCCCGCGGGCGAATGGGTGGTGCAGGTCGCGCCGGGCTACACGGTGGCCGACATCGCCGCCGGCCTGGGCGCACAGGTCATCGGGCCGGTGGCCAGCCTCACCGATACCTATATCCTGCGCCTGCCCGCGCCGGCCGCCGCCCGCCTGGCCGCCGCGCCCGACCCGGCCCGGGTAGAGGGGGTGCTCCAGGCGGTGCCGCAGCCGCTGCTGTACCCGGAATTGTTCGCCCTGCCGGTTGACCCGCTGTTCCCATCCCAGTGGCACCTGCGTAACACCGGCCAATCCGGCGGTACGCCGGGGGAGGATGTGCGGGCGGTGGCGGCCTGGAACGCCGGCTACACCGGCCGCGGCGTGGCGCTGGCGGTGGTCGATGAAGGCGTGGAATACACCCACCCGGATTTAGCGCCCCATTATGCCCCCGCCCTGAGCCAGGATTTTAGCGGGGCGCTGCCCGACCCCGACCCCATGCCGGCGCTGCCGGGGCAGGGGCACGGCACGGCCGTCGCCGGGCTGGCCGCCGCCGCTGCCGATGGCGTGGCCTGCGGCGTGGGCGTGGCCTACGAGGCCACCCTCAGCGCCATTCGTTTTGGCATCCCCACCACGGACAGCCGCATCGCCACGTTTTTAAGTTTCGCCCGCGCGGATAATGCCATCTACACCAGTAGCTGGGGCTTTGCCGGCGGCAGCACCATCAACCCCGGCCTGCTGCCGTTCACGCTGGCGGCGCTGGCGGCCAATACCACGGCCGGGCGCGGCGGCGCGGGCAATATTTACGTGTTCGCCGGCGGCAACAGCGCCGCCCTGGGCGAAAATGCCGGCCGCAGCGCCCTGCTCACCAGCCGCCATGTGATCGCCGTGGCCGCCACGGACAGCCAGGGCCGGCGCACCTTTTACAGCGAACCCGGCAGCGTGATCCTGGTGAACGCCCCCGGCGGCACCGGCGATATGGTGACGACTGACCGCGTGGGCGGGGCGGGCTACACCCCCGGCGATTGTACCGGCACCTTCACCGGCACGTCGGCGGCGGTGCCGGTGGTGGCCGGCAGCGTGGCGCTGCTGTTGCAGGCGCAGCCGGCGCTCACCTGGCGCGATGTGCAGTATCTGCTCAGCCAGAGCGCCCGCCACAATGACCCCGCCGATCCCGGCTGGCTGCTGAACAGCGCCGGCTATCGTTTTCATACCGCCTATGGCTATGGCCAGGTGAACGCGGCGGCCGCGGCCCGGCTGGCGAGCGGGTGGGAAACCGTGCCGCCGGCCGCGCCCGTCGTCAGCAGCGGCGTGCTGGCCGTGGGCCAGCCGGTGCCGGATAACGCCCCGGCCAGCCCGCTGACCGTCACCGCCACCTTCAGCGATCCGCTGAATGAGCATCTGGTGGTGGAGCATGTGGAGGTGCGCGTGGCCCTGCCGCACCCCCGCCACGGCGACATCGCCGCGGTGCTGGTGTCGCCGGCCGGGACGCGCCTGCCCTTGATGACGCGCCGCCCGGCGGCCATCCAGACGGCCACCGCCAATTATCAAAATACCCTGTGGCTGAGCGTGGCCCACCGGGGCGAAGCCGCCCTGGGCACCTGGCGGCTGGAACTGACCGATAACGCCGCCGGGCAAACCGGCACGCTCACCACCTGGGAGCTGCGGCTGTACGGCGTGCCGGCCCTGCCGCAGGATGTGCCGGCGCGGGCCGCGGTCATGGGCAGCCTGGACGTGCCGTACACCGACAGCGGCCGGGCGCTGCAACTGAGCCGCAGCCCGGAGGATCCACCGCCGTCCTGCGGGCGCTTCCCGGCCTATCGCAGCGCCTGGTACAGCTTCACCGCCCCGGCAGAGGGCCGCCTGAACGTGTCTTCGGCCGGCTCGGCGTATGATACGGTGCTGTCGGTGTGGCAGCCGGGCCAGCCGCTGCGCGAACTGGCCTGCCAGGATGACAACGA
>JALOOI010000244.1 GCA_025454495.1 Anaerolineae bacterium | reverse complement strand
GTCTAAAAAGACCCCCGCGCCGCCGGAGGCAGCCTGGCTGTGCCCGGCGGCGGCTCGCCCCGAAACATCGTTAAATCTGTGTAAAATAGCCTACAAAAACGCCGTTTTCCCTGTACACAATCACCAGATTATGCTATCCTGCATTCTGTAAACCGTACCCCTGCCTGCCCCGAAAGCCCGAACAGCGGCCCGTGACAGTCGCCAGGCAGAATGTATCGGTTTTTTGGGAACAAACGTCGCCAGAAATTGTGAAAAGTTTCACAATTTTGTGGTATAATATCATCAAGTCGTCCAATCATCACGAGGTTATCCATATCATGGTCTACAACGATTATGTCGTCCTCACCCTGCACGATGCCGAACGCAAGATTCTGGAAGATCAGGCGAAGCAGAATCATCTGGTGCAAGTGATCAAAGAAACACTCCAGCGCACCCCGCGCAAACTGCGCCGGCTGCGCCTCTGGTAAGCTCCCCGTAAACCCCTGTTCCACCCGAACGCCCTGCCCGCCAGGGCGTTTTGCTGTGTCGGGCCGGGGGCTTCAGGGCCCCTGCTGCTCGCGGAGGCGCTCCTCCGGGCCCAGCGGCGGCACCACCTGGAACGGCAGCGGGTCGGTGGTAAGCTGCGTGCCATCGGCCAGGTCGGCCACGGCCACCAGCGTATACTGGCCTTCGGCCAGGGGCCACCACACCTCCCAGGGGGCGGCGGTGGCGCTGCCGACGGGCTGTTCATTCAGCCAGTAGGTGACGCGCACCGTGCCCGGCGGGGCCCCGGCATGGAAGCGCAGGCGCTGCGTGTGCGGGGGCAGCACGGCCGAAATTTCGTAGATGGTGTAGGGATCCGGCGCGAGCAGGCGCAGCCCCGCCGCGGCATCCGGCGGCTGCACCGGGGCGCTGTGCGGGGGCGGGCGCAGGCCGTGGCGGCGGGCCCAGTCCTGCGCTTCCTGCGGCAGCACGATGAACGTCTGGCGGACGCGCCGTTCCAGCGGGGTGTCATCGGTCGCCAGGAAGCCGGTTTCGCGGTCAATGGCGAAGACCTGGTAAAACGTGTCGTACTCTGTGGGCTGCGTGCCAGCGATGAAATATTCACGGCGGGTGAGCGGGCACTGCGGCGTGGGCAGCAGTCCGCTCAATTCGCACACATCCACCGTAATCAGGCCGGGCGGGATGGCGAAATCCAGTTCGGGCTGGCCCAGCAGCACGCGGCGCAGCAGCATGTTGTAGATGGGCCCCGCGCCGCTGACCCCGGTCACGTCGATCATGGGTGCGCCGCTGGCGTTGCCCACCCACACCCCCAGGACCAGGTTGGGCGTGTAGCCCATCACCCAGTTATCGCGGAAATCCTGGGTGGTGCCAGTTTTGGCGGCGGCGGGACGGCCGATCTCCAGCGGGCTGGCCGCGCCGAAGGAGGACAGGCGGGCGTTGTTATCGCTGAGGATGCTGGTGATGAGGTAGGCGATGCGTTCATCCAGCACGCGGCGCTCCAGGCGCGGCGGGGTGTGCTCGTACAGAATGCGCCCCTGTGCGTCCGTCACCTTCAGCAAAAACGACGGCTCCACCAGGTATCCCCCATTGGGGAAGATGGCATAGGCGCGGGTGAGATCGAGCAGGCGCACTTCGCCGCCGCCCAGGATGATGGACAGATCAACCCGCGTATTGGCCACCAGCGATTCCAGCCCCAGGTTGCCCATAAATTCGACAAAACGGGCCAGCCCGGTGTGCTCCAGCGCCACCACCGCCGGGATATTGTAGGAGGAAGCCAGCGCCTCGCGCAGCAGCACCGGGCCATGCTCCACCAGGGCATAATTGGCCGGGCTGTAGCTTTCCAGCCTGCGGGTGACGAAGGGCGTTTGCACATCCAGGATCATGGTGGCGGCGGTGTAGGGATCGGGCCCGTCGGGCTGCATGGCCAGCGCATACACGAAAGGCTTGAGGGCGCTGCCGGGCTGGCGCAGGGCCAGCGTGGCATTCACCGCGCCATCAATGCTTTCATCGAAATAATCCGGGCTGCCGAGCATGATGAGGATTTGCCCGGTGAACGGATCCATGGCCAGGACGGCGGCGTTACGGGCATTGGCGGGGACGCGGCTGCCCTGGGGCGGATGGTTGAGATAATCAAGCTGCTGGCGGACGATGCGCTGCGCTTCGTTCTGCCAGGTTAAATCCAGCGTGGTGACGACATCCAGCCCGCCGCCATAAAGCTGGTCGGGGAACTGGCGTTCAAGCTGCTTCCAGACAGCCATCACAAAATGGGGCGCGGCGATGGGGAAGGGGGCAGCGCCGAATTGCAGATCATCCTGGGCGGCAGCGCGGGCTTCGGTCTCGGTGAGGTAGCCATTTTGCACCATCAGGCGCAGCACCACCTGCTGCCGGTCGCGGGCGGCTTCCGGGCGGCTGAGCGGATCGTACAGGCTGGCATTCTGGAGCAGGCCGGCCAGCAGGGCACACTGGGCCGTGGAGAGTTCCGGGGCGCTGCGGTGAAAATAGGTGCGGGCGGCGGCTTCCAGCCCGTAGGCCAGGTTGCCAAAATAGGCCTGGTTCAGGTACAGGGCCAGCACCTCATCCTTGCCGCGGCCGTTCAGTTGCAGGGCCAGCACGGCTTCTTTCAGCTTGCGTTGCAGGCTGCGATCCGTCTGTTGTGCCGGGCTGAGCAGCAGCAGGCGCACGGTTTGCTGGGTGATGGTGCTGCCGCCGGCGATGATGTCGCCGCCCTGGAGGTTAATCCACAGGGCCCGCAGGATGCCCACCACATCCACCCCCGGATGCTGATAATAATTGGCATCTTCGGTGGCCAGGGTGGCCTGGCGGCAGGCGAGGGGGATGTCCTCGAAGCGCAGGGCGCGGTTACGGCCCTGTTCCGGGGGGATAATTTCGTACAGCAGCGCCCCGTGGCGGTCATAGATGCGCGTGCCCGGCAGGATGAGGCCGGCCTCCAGCCGGTCGAGGGAGGGTAGATCGGCCAGCACCCACACATAAAACCAGAGGGCCCCGGCGGCCAGCAGCAGCCCCAGGCTTAAAAGTGCTTTGTGTGTCCGTGAGCGCTGCCGCCAGAACTGTCGCAGTCGTCGCATAGCTGTTCCCCGTGCCACAGGCGATGGTGATACTGTCATTCTAATGCAGAAGGGCGGCCGCGCGAGAGGTGTTCAGGCGGCGGGCGGGCTACGGTCGGGCTACGCTGTGGCGGCGCGGGGCTTGCGGGGGCGGAGGGCGGAATGCTTCAACGCAGAGACACAGAGGGCACGGAGAAGCGATGTCAAAAAGGGGCCCTGGGGCGGCGCGGGGCTTGCGGGGCGGGCTACGGTCGGGCTACGCGGTGGCGGCGGGCGGGACTTCTGGATTTGTTTCGCGTCCTGGCGGCGTGTGCTATACTGTGCCCTATGAAGACGGATACGCCACCGGATGACGATGCCGCCCTGCGGTCGGCGCTGGCAGCGCACGGCCTGACGGAGGCGGTGCGGCTGGCGCTGGAGGTGCTGGCACCGGCGGCCCCGCTGGCGGCCGGGCTGCTGCGGGTGGTGCAGCCGCTGGCCGGCGGCCGCGCCTGGGTGGGCCACCTGGCCGCGCACCTGGAAGATGCCGCGGGCGTGGCGCGGCTGCGGCAGCTCCTGGATGAGGATACCGGCGCACCATAAAGGGGGAAGGCTGTGGAAGGTCTCGTACAGGTTGTGGCGCTGCTGGTGATCCTGGCAGTGTTTATGTTGAACAGCATCGTCAATGCGCTGACGCGCCGCCGGGACCTGGTGCAGCGGCGCTTACCGGCGCTGGAACGCCTGCCTGACCTGACCGCCGTCAGCATCGAAGCCAGCCGGCCGCTGCATTTTTCTGCCGGCAGCGCCGCCCCCGGCACCGAATCCACCCTGCTGGCGCTGGCCGGCGCAGAAATCACCTATTATGTGGCCCGGCAGGTAACCCTGAGCGATGCCCCGCCCCTGCTGACCGTGACCGAAAGCGTGGCCCTGCCCCTGGCGACCGATACCCTGCGGCTGGCGTATGCTTCGCGCGGGCGGCTGGAACGTTTTAAGCCGGTCAATGTGCGCTGGTACCCGGCCGGGGAACGCGCCCTGGCTTTCGCCGGCGGCCTGAGCGCCCTGCAAAGCGAAGAAAAACCGGCCGCCAACCTGCTCACCGGCAGTTTTGGCACCGAACTGGCCCTCATCCTGGACAGCGCACAGCGCCAGGGCAGCACCACGCTGTCCGTCAGTGACCGGCTGGAGGGGCAGGCGGTGGCCTGGGCCATGGCCGACCAGCCGTTGATCGGCGAAGAGGTGTTTGCCGCGGCCGGCTACCTGAGCGAACAGCCGCGCCTGGCCCGCCGGAATGCGGTGCTGGATGCCGGCCGCTGGCTGCTGGTGGCCGCGCTGCTGAGCCTGGCGGCCGTGCAACTGCTGAACAGCCTGACAGGAGCATAGAGCGATGCGTGTTCGTCCTGGTGTGATCCTGGCTTCCAGCACCATCATCCTGGTGGGGCTGATTACGCTGCTCGGCGTGCTGTTCGGCAGCAATTTAACCCTGGCGCAGGAAGCCGGGGGCGAGATCGTCAGCGTGGTGCTCATCTTCCTGGCGCGGCTGTTCGTGCAGATCGCCACGGTGACGATTGCGCTGAGCGTGGTGGTGGGCGTGTTGAATTTGCTGGTGGTGCACATCAACCGCTTTTACCGCGGGCACGGCAGCTTCCTCAACCGGCTGAACAGCCTGGTGCTGGTGCTGGTGTATGTGCTCACGGTGTCCATCTGGATTATTGAGCGCTGGCAGGGCACGCCGGCCACGGCCAGCCTCAGCCGCCTGCTGCTGGAAGATGTGCAAATCGCCATCGAGTCGTCGCTGGCGGCGCTGCTGTTTTTTACCCTGGTGTACGGGGCGTACCGGCTGTTGCAGCGCCAGCTTTCGTTTTATCGCGTGTTGTTCGTGGCGGCGGTGCTGGTGGTGCTGATGGGATCGCTGGCGCTGCCGGGGCTGGCAGCCATGGCGGCGCTCTCGGACTGGCTGCTGAGCGTGCCGGTCAGCGCCGGGGCCCGCGGGATACTGCTGGGCATTGCGCTGGCCACCGTCGTTACCGGCGTGCGCGTGCTGATCGGTCAGGACAGGTCTTATCACTGAGCAGGGATACCCCATGAGCGACTGGAACAAGAACCAGGGTCCGCCGCCGCCGGACGATGACGATGATCTGAACCTGGACTGGCTGAGTGATGAATACAAAAAAGATACGCCGGGGGCCGGCGGCGAGCGCAGCGGCCTGACGGGCGAACTGCCCTGGCTGAGCGGCAGCGCCGCGCCGCTCTCGGCGGATTTTGTCGATGAAGACGATGTGCAGGTGGACTGGGGCGCGTCCGGCGGGGGCATTCAACCGACCCGGCGCGGCGAAAGCACCGGCATCACCGGGATGCTGGACTGGCAAAACACGGACGAGCCGGCCGATGTTACCGGCCAGGCCAGCGATGCTGACCTGATGCCCTGGCAGGCCGGCGACACCCCGCCGGACGCGGTGCCCGTCACGGTGGGCGATACCGGGCAACTGCTGAACTGGATGCAGTCGCTGGATGCGGACGCGCCCGCAGCCCCCGCCGCTGATGCGGACAGCCTGTTCACCTTTGCCGATGATGATCTGGCCGGGGACGCACTGCCCGCCACAGACGAAGCCCTGCCGGACTGGATGGCCGAACTGGACATGCCGCCGCTGGATGAGTCGGCAGCGGCTGACGCAGACAGTTTGTTCACCTTTGCCGATGATGATTTCGGGGCGGCGGTGCCGGCCGCGGCCGCGTCGGCGGACGAAGCGCTGCCGGACTGGATGGCCGAACTGGATCTGCCGGACGTGCCAGCAGCAGCGGCGGAACCGGCTGATTTTGACATGGACAGCCTGTTTGACGACGGCGGCTTTGATCTGGCTGCGGAAGAAGACGCGCCGGCGGCCGTGAGCGAACCGGCTGATTTTGACATGGACAGCCTGTTTGACGATGGCGGCTTTGATCTGGCGGAAGAAGATGCGCCGGCGGCGGTGAGCGAACCGGCTGAGTTCGACATGGAAGGCCTGTTTGACGACGGCGGCTTTGATCTGGCTGCGGAAGAAGACGCGCCGGCGGCCGTGAGCGAACCGGCTGATTTTG
>JALOOI010000054.1 GCA_025454495.1 Anaerolineae bacterium | reverse complement strand
AATCTTTCGCGTTTTGTCCAGTTTTATCTACAGCCACCCGGATAGCGGCAGATGTGGCGCTGCCTGTTCGATGTATACCTCAAGATGTGCTTTTGAGGGCAGGGGGAGAAATAAGCGATGAATTCTCGTCTGATCACCCACTGCCACAAAGCCAGGCAGGGTGTTCATGCGGATTGCTGTGTGATACATCTTCTCCCACATTTGTGTTACCTGGCGTGCCTCCGGTTGTGGAATTGGAAAATGCGGACTGACCATCCACTCAGTGCGAAAAATAGACCAGTCCTTCCATTCGGTCTTGAGACGCCTCGAGAATTCTGATTCATCCCTGAATTTATCTAACATAATCTCAAGAGCAAGCTGGCTCATTCGACGCGATTCATCAGTCAGTTTGATCTCTGTTCCCCTGAGAAACTGCTGCATGGTAATGGGATACCACGTGCTGCTATCACAGCCGATCTGTTCACAAAATTTTTGCAGATGTTCCTGAGACAGGACGGCAATACCATATTTGTTGAACGCGAAACGATCTTCATCCGCCCATGTATCAAGGTTGTAGAGATGGCAATTGTATTGAATGCCCTCATCGAAAATCCGATCAATATCCACATCCGGTATTGCATACTGGATCAGCCAGTCGCAGGCGAAGAATTCGTAACGCATATAGCTACCTTTTAGCGCGTTTGCTACACCGGCATTGTATCCACACCGGGGATACTGGCAATGGCCCCGGCCCCGCAGGGGCGTTTCTCGTTGGAGTCCGGCTTATGGCTGTCCGGCTTTCCGGGCCCGCCCGCCCCCCCAAAAGATAGTCGTCCCGGCCGCAGCGCGGTACAATTACCGTTGCTGTGTTAAAATACTTTCAACTGGATTTTTGTCCCGGATACCCATGCTATGAGCGATTCTTTTCAGCCGGACATCTGGCGTTTGCAGGCGCAGTACGATATCCAGGGGTTGATGAGCGCCCTGACGGCGGCCGACCCCGGCATTCGCCGCCGGGCGGCGGCCGCGCTGCGGACGATGGGCGCGAAAGAAGCGCTGCCCGCCCTGCGCCTGGCGCTGAAAAATGAAACCGAGGCCGACGTGCAGGCCGCCCTGTCCGCCGCGCTGGAAGCGCTCACCGAAGCCGCCGAGGAGGAACAGCCCGCCGGCAGCGCCGGGGCCGCCGCCACCCGCGCCGCCATCGCCCGCCTCCAGCACAGTGACCCGCAGCAGGTGATCCAGGCGGCCCGTGACCTGGGCACCCTGGGCGATAAGCTGGCCGTGGAGCCGCTGGTGATGATCTTCAACGATGTCGCGCAGACCATGCCGGTGCGCCTGGCGGTGGCCGAGGCGCTGCTGAAGCTGGAAAGCGCCCCGGTGGAAGTGGCGCTGCTGGGCAATTTACGCAGCCCGGAATGGGAGACGCGCCGCAAAGCCGCCGCCATCCTGGGGCAGCTTAAAGCCGCCTGGGCCGTGCAGCCGCTGGCGACCGCCCTGCGTGACCCGCACCCGATGGTCAAGAAGACGGCGCTGGCCGCCCTCAAACACATCAACACGCCGGATGCCCGCCGCATCCTCAACCGCGTGCTGGCCCAGCTCAGCGGGGCCAAACCCGCCGCCGCCGCGCCACCGCCCGCCGCGGCCGCCCCGCCGGCGGCCCCCGCCAGCCCGCCGCTGCCCACGGTTTACACCGATGCCACCATGCCCGCCGCGCCGCGTTCCGGGCTGCTGAAGCGCTTCCAGAAAGATGGCGACCCCGACCCCGCCCGGCCGGATGCCAGCAATCCTGTATACACCATGCCCACTCAGCCGCTGGACCCGGAGGTGCTGCGCCGCGCGGAAGAACGCCGCCAGCAGCCCCCGGACGATGCAGCGGAGGAAAAGCCGGGCGACTAACCCGCCCCGTCAGGAGTGCCCTATGTCGTTCCGTAGCCTTCGCCTGCCCTGCCTGCTGCTGCTGCTGTGTCTGTCCGTCGTCGGGGCAGGCGCACAGGGCGTGCGGGCGGTGGTCGTCAATGACAATGCCAACATTCGCCTCACGCCGGCCCTGGGCGCGGAGGTCATCGGCACCGTGGCCGCCGGTTTCACCTTCGAGATCATCACCGCCCGCAGCGCCGATAATGAATGGCTGCGCGTGGATTACTTCGGCGATGAAGGCTGGGTGAATCTCGCGCCGCTGTCGATCCTCAATGGCGATGTGAACGCGCTGCCGGTGGGCGACCCGCGCACCATCCCCTATGGCGGCTTCGGCAGCCCGCGGGCCGGCCCCACGCGCCAGACGGGCCCGGTGAGCGCCGCCGCCACCGATGGCGTGCGCCTGCGGGCGGGCCCCGGCCGCGGCTATCCCACCCTGGCCAACATCAATTTTAACCAGGCCGTCACCCTCACCGGGCGCACCGCCAGCAATCGCTGGTACCAGGTGGCCTTTGAGGGCACGCTCGGCTGGGCCAGCGCCACCTTTTTCGTCATCCGCAGCGGCGATGTGAACGCGCTGCCGGTGGATGGCATCGTCGCCGATGGCCCGCCGCCCTCCGGCGAGGGGCTGGAAGATTACATCGCCACGCTGCGCCTGCTGCGCGACCGCATCAACATCGCCCAGGAAGAATCGCTGAATGTCATTCGCGCCTACTGGACGGATGCCGCGCTGAACGGCCGGGCGGCGTGCAGCGCCTATCCCCCGCGCCCCAGTGACATCAATATCGCCATCCCGCTGCTGGCCGCCAACTACGACACGCTGAACCCGCTGCAAACGGATTTTAATGTCGCCATGGCCAACCTGCGCCTGGCGATTGATCTGTTCATCGAAATTTGTAACCTGCCCGGCACCGGCAACCCGGTGGGCGTGGCCACCACCCAGGGCGCACTGGATGTTGTGAATCTGACGGAGACGCAGTTTAACAGCCTGCGCGACCGCCTGGCCCGCCTCATCCCGAATGACGCGGCCGGCCCGGGCCAGTGCCTGCTGGCCTACAACCGCAAGACCGAGGTGCTGCCGGTCATCAGCCTGGGGGTCATTTACCTGGATGAATTCACCCGGCGCAATTACGCCACCGGCTACTGCTTCGACGGCGTGGCCAACCAGATCATCAATTTCCAGGCGCTGCCCTTCCCCAACAGCAACCTGGCTTCCATGTTCGTGGCCATCAGCCCGCTGGATAACCCGCGCTCCTTCATCGGGGTGACGCAGGCCGGCGGCGGGCAACTGCTGTCCCTGGGGCCCATCACGCTGCCGCGCACCACCCGCTACGTCATCATCTTTGCCGATCCCACGTTCCCCGCCGTGATCGACCCGCGGGGGCGTTTTGCCGTGCGGGCGGCGGATGTGGGCACCGGGCTGGTGGCGCTGAACCTGCGCTTTGATGAAGCCACGCAGTCCATCATCCTCAGCACGGAATTGTCCAGCGCCATCACCAGCCAGGCCATCATTGCGCCCACGCCGGGGCCGGGGGCCACCACGGCCGCGCCGCCTTCGGTGTGCCCGTCCACGGCTTTCAACTGCAATCAGTTGTTCACCTGTGCCGAAGCACAGGCCTGCCTGGCCGCCGGTAACTTTAACCTGGATGCGGATGCCGATGGCATCCCGTGTGAGGAAACGCTGTGCCGCTAACGGCGGTACGATCAGACCTGTGATGCCGGGGAACAGGGGGCCAGCCGCCCCCTGTTTTTTTTGCGGAGGGCGGTTTATTCGCCCGTTTCGGCCACGGTGCAGTCGGTGCAGGTCACACTGTCGATCTCGTCACCGGCGGCCAGCGCGGCCACCCAGTCCACCAGGCGCAGCCCGTCCACCGCATAGCTGTAAAAATCCGGCGTGGGGGTGATGCAGTGGGTATCGCCGCCGGCCGTGAAGGCATCAAAATTGCTGGCCGCCCCGCCGATGTCAGCCAGATTGGGCCGCAGCAGGTCGATCAACGGCTTGCCGGTGATGCCCGTCAGCGCCAGGAAGCCAAGCTGCACGCCGTCGCCGGCGGTGTTGTACTGGCTGAAGCTGATGTCCGGGTGGTAGGTGGCGGCGGTGATGTAAAACTGCTCAAAGTTCATCTCGCGCAGCGAAAAATCGGCATATTCTGGCGGCAGAATGCCCATGGTGCCCCAGTTGCCCATCGTATCCACCGACAGGCCCGGATTGCGATACCCGCCGGCGGCATCGCCCAGTTGTTCAATGCGTGCTTCGGGGTAGGCCGCGGCCACAAACGGCGTGTAGAACGGCGACGGAATGGCCCCGGCGCTGCACCCGGTGACGAACACCGTATCCGGCTGCTGGAAATTGTCAAACGTCCAGTCCAGCACGGTCATGGCATTGTTGTAACCATTATGGCGAATCGTCACCGTGGATTCGGGCGTGTCGCCTTCGGCCGGGCTGGTGTAGGTGGTGATTTTGTTGCCGATGTGCACATCGCCGGTGCAGTAGGGCACCATGACCATGTTGTAATTGCTGAAGGGATTTTCTGCATTGTCAAAGTCGAAGATGCCAAACGGTGCGGCGGCCGGGTTATCGCTCTCATCCACGAACGGATCGTAAGAGGGGTTGCGGGTGAGGTCGCAGATCTGGCCGAACCAGCACGCGCCGCCACCCTGGAAGTGCACCAGCAGGCTGCTGCTGGCTTCGGCGGCCGGCCGCACAAAGAACTGGTACGGCGTGCCATTGGAACAGATGGTATCGCCACCGGGCAGGATGGCGCTCCATGCGCCGGCGGGCAAATCGCCCAGGGCGGGCAGCGGTTCCTGCCCCATGACCGAACCGGTGAGCAGCGCCAGCAGGGCCACCACCCCGGCACACAGCCCGAAAACAGCTTTTTTCATCAAAAAATCTCCTCATGAAAGCATTTATACGGCCTCTATAACAATACACAAAAGCCGCCCCGGAAGCAAACACAGGCCGCCGGGGCCGGGGCGCAGGCACACCCCGCGCGGCCTCGGCCTCAGCCGTGGGCGCACACGTCAAACGCCCGCAGGTCGATCAGCCACAGCCCGGCATGGTCGCCGCTGGCAGACAGAGCCAGCGTGCCGCCATCCGGCGCGATCCACGACCAGGCGCGTTCATCGGTGGCCAGTTGCAGCGGCAGCGCCGTCAGTGTGTGCAGGCTTTGCGCTTCGATAGCGTAACATTGCAGCGTGGGCTGGCCATCCACCGGGCGCACGATGTACAGCGAGCGCGTATCATCGGCCTCGCGCAGGTAATAGGCGGGGGCGGGATAATTGTTGCCGGGCAGTTCGTCGGCGGCGAACAGCAGTTCCGGGGCGCTGTTGCGGCGCACATCGCGGACGAAATAGCCGGTCACGTCGGCTCCGTCCACCGGGAACGTGCCGGCGATGAACGCACGGTCGCCGTTGTAGGTGGTGCCGGGCACGATCACCGAAGGCACCGCGGCCGTAATCACCTGGCTGATGAGCCGCCCCGCGCCGGTGCCGGTGACGTAGCGCACCGGCTCACCATAGGCCCCGAAGTAGTACGCCAGAAAATTATTGCGCGGTGTCCAGTTGATGCCCTGGAGGGTGTATTGATGCAGGAAAATGTGCACCCCGCGCCGGAAGGCACCATCGCGCCGGATGGTGAACAGGCTGTGAATATCGCTCTGGAACACGGCCTGCTGTCCGTCCGGGGCAAAAGTGAGCATGGAACGGTCAAACAGCGTGGTATCCAGCGTGCGATTCTGGGTGACGACGTTGATGGCCGACTGCGCGATGAAAGTTTCCGTCAGCGCGTCCGCGTTGGGGGTGGGGATGGGCGTGCTGGCATTGTCGCCCACGCGGTGCCGGTACCAGGCATAGGTGCTGAAGACGCGCCGCGGGCAGCCCACGCCATAGCGCAGCGTATCAGCGCTTTCCCACACCACCTCCACCACTTCCTGCGTGCTGATGGCCGTCATGCCCGTCAGCGGCGGCAGGTCGAGCACTTCCGGCGCGACCGCCGTGCCATCGGCATACACCACGTTCTCCCCGATGACGGTACCGGGGGCGAAAATATCCAGCGTAGCGGCAAAACCGCGCTGCTGCTGCGGTTGCAGCGGGCTATCCAGCACCGCCGAGCCGCAGGCATCCACCAGGAAGCCGAAGCCTTCGCCGGCGACATTGCCATCGGCATCCAGCACATCCACATAAAGCTGAATATCGGCGTAGGCCTGCGTGCCGGTGTTCCGCAGCGTGCCCACCAGCACCTGCTGCGCCACGCCAAAAGCGTCCGTCTGGGTGATGACCTGCGTCTCCAGCGCCACCAGGTCACTGATGTTGCGCGGCTGTGCGTGCAGCGTGGTCGCCAGCAGCAGCGCTGCCAGCAGGGCCGGGATCAGGCGTAGAGTCATAGCGGCTTGTTCCATCCTGTGGGTTAGGCTGACCGGGCCGGCCAGTGAGCGGCCGGCCCATCATCATTATAGCCGCCCGGTTAAGCCAGGGATGAGAGCCAGCTTCAGCGCCGGCCAGGCCTCAGCGCCAGCGAAAATCGCTCACGTTCAGGGGCACGCTGAGCGCCACCTGTGCGCCGCCGGCGGTCCGGGCCAGCAGTTGCCCGCCGGGATAGGTGTAGCCGACCAGCGTTTGGCCATCCGGGGCAAGCTGCGGCGCAGTGATGAAGCCGGCGCTGCCCACGATGCGCCCCGCGCCGCCATCCAGCGGAATTTCCAGCAGGGACACCGGCCCCGGCGCGGCGGACTGAATGAGCGCCCGCAGCGTGCGGCCCGTCACCGGGCGCACATCGTACACCGTCAGCGCGGCCGTCACCGGGTACACGGTGAACGGCGGCTCCTGAAGGTTGTTGGCATCCAGCACATGCAGCCCCACGATGGGCACATCCCCGCGGACGACGGTGCCGCCAAACAGAAAATCGGCCCCGCTCAGCCACACCGGCGGCACGAAAAACGTGGTCTCGGTGGCGACGAGCAGTTCCAGCAGCAGTTCGCCGGAGGTGGTATCGTACAGGGCGATGCCGCGGCCCGCGCCCGTTTCCTCCCAGGTGGTGAGCAGGGCGCTGATGCCCCCGGCCGGGCGCGGCTGGCGGTAACGGCGCACCGG
Source organism: Anaerolineae bacterium (assembly GCA_025454495.1). Lineage (GTDB taxonomy): Bacteria > Chloroflexota > Anaerolineae > Aggregatilineales > Phototrophicaceae > JALHOR01. The sequence goes on along the minus strand of JALOOI010000054.1, from coordinate 18,912 downwards.
CGTATCCGGCACGAACAGGGTGGCCTCGCCGCCGGCGGGCTGAATGCGCCAGAGGCCGCTGTCGTCGCCCCGGGTATCGCGGTAATAAATGGTACGGCCATCGGCGCTGAAGGCGGGGTACAGCGGTTCGCGGCTGCCGGCGGCCAGCAGGCGCAGCGGTTCGTCATCGCTGCCGATCTGGTACCACCACAGCGCCCCGGCGCTTACATAGGCCACCTGGCGGCCATCGGCGGCGATGGCATATTCCACAATATCCGCCAGGGCCGGGGTGATGGTCTCCGGCAGTCCGCCGCCACCGCGGGCGATGCGCCACACCTGCACCGCGCTGCTGCCCGCGCCGGCCGCCAGGAAGTAGCCTTCGGCCGGCAGGTCGAGCTGTGAGGCCTGAGCGGGGGCCGCCACGCCCCAGGAATAGGCCGAGGCGCTGGCAATGGGCAGGGTGAAGCCGGCCCCGCTGACCGGATCAATGAGGGCCAGGGCCCCGCCCTGGAAGGCCACCAGAAACGCCGCCCCCGGCGACCAGGCCGCGCCGTCCAGGGTGGTTTCGCCGCTGCCGATGACGGCGCTCTGCGGGGTGGCCCCCGCCAGATCGACGCGCACCAGTTGGCCGCCGCCGCTGGCCGGGTTGATGGCGAAAATGAGCAGCGTTGCGTCACTTTCCCGGTACGGCAGGCGGTAGACTGTATCGGCCGGCAGCAGCGGTGTCTGGGCGTTGGCGCTGGCCAGATCCATGACGATGAGGCCGCCTTCCGGCGGGGTGAACGCCAGTTGCGTGAGGCCCACCCAGGCCGCGCCGGTGGCCGCCGGGATGGCGCTGGTCAGCGGCAGGGTGGTGCCTTCGCGCCGGAACACCCACCAGATGCCCCCGGCCGCTTCGGCCGCCAGGTAGCGGCCATCCGGCGACCACAGCAAATTTTGCAGCCCCGGCGTGTCCAGCGTGACGACGGTTTGCGCCTCCAGGAAGTACACGCGCCCGCCGCCCAGGGTGGTCAGCGCCAGGGCATCGGCCGCCGGCGACCAGGCGAGCGTTTCGCCGCGCCCGCGCACCTCCGGCACATCGGGGTTGTCCGCCAGCCGGCGCGGTGTCCCGCCGTACATATCCGCCAGCCACAGCCCATCCAGCGTGCGATAGGCGATCCAGGTGTTATCCGGCGCAACGCGAAAATCCAGCACGAAGGTCTCCAGCGGGGTGACGGTTTCCACGCCGCGCGCGCCCTGGCCATAGCGCTCCACCACGCCATCATTCCGCAGCACATACAATTCCGCCGGCAGATTCAGCCCGTCCTGTGCCCGCAGCGGCAGCAGCGCCAGCAGCAGCAGCACCAGCCATCCCGCACGCTTCATCCTTCGCTCCCGGTTGTGTTCACTCCATGGCCGCATTATACGTGATCTGTGGCGAAGATGCCCCCGCCGGCCCGCCGCCGCCCGCCGGCATTCTTACCGGCTGCCGGCCGTTCTCTGACCGAATTCTAGCGCAAATTGCCGCCGCCCCCGGTAGCCCGGTACCGGGGGCCGGCTTATAATAGGGTTACGATGTTTTCCGACGGCTCAAACAGCCCCTTCGTGGCCGCCCCATCCGGGCAGAAAGTCACGGCAGCAGCATGGCCAAACGCTATCTTTACCTCATCCGGCATGGTCAATACACCGTGACCCCGGATTTGCCCTATGGCAAACTCACCCGCCTGGGGGTGCGCCAGGCAGAATTGACCGGGCAGCATCTGCTGGATGTGCCGGTGAAAGCCATTTATGCCAGCAGCATGTCGCGGGCGCTGGAAACCGCCCAGATCATCGCCGAAAATTTTTACGGCGTGCCGGTGCAGCCGCAGGATGTGCTGCGCGAATGTGTGCCCACCATCCCGCCGCGGCTGGAAGCGCAGCTCCATGAATATGCCCGCCACGCCGCCGATTTTAACCTGGGCGATGTCGTCGTCCACCAGATGCAGGCCGATGAAGCCTTTGACCAGTTTTTCCAGCCGCTGACCAATCATCTGGAGGGCGACAGCCACGAACTGCTGGTGTGCCACGGCAACATTTTGCGCTATTTCATCTGCCGCGTGCTGGAAACCCCGGCGGATGCCTGGGCCAACCTGTATATTTTACACTGCGGTATTTCGGTGGTGCGGGTGGACGAAGAAGGGCTGTGCACGCTGATGAGCCACAACGCCACCGAACACCTGCCGCCGCGGATGCGGACGGAAGTGTAAGCGGCGGCCCGGATGACCACGGTACAGCTACGGCCGGATTTTTACCCGTCAACGGCGCTGCTGGCGACGCTGCGGGCCGCGGTGCAGGCCCACAGCCTGGCGCAGCACCCGGCGCTGGCCACCCTGCCCGGCCGCGCCTTCAACGTGGTTGCCCGCGCGGACGATGGCGAACTGGCCGGCGGCGCGGTGGTGGAGGTGGATGCCGGCTGGCACTTCCTGGATACGCTGTGGGTGGCCGCCGACCGGCGCGGGCAGGGCCTGGGCCGCCGCCTGCTGAGCGCGGTGGAACAGGTGTCGCGGCAGCAGGGGGTGGGCCGCCTGTGGCTGATGACGACGGATTTTCAGGCGCTGCCTTTTTACCGCCGCGCCGGTTATACCGTGCTGGCACAGCAGCCCGACCGCCCGCCAGGGCACACGCTGTATTACCTGGCCCGCCGCGATTTCGCCCCGGCCCCGCTGCACCCGGCGCTGGCGCTGGAATGGCCGCCGCACAGCACCACCACCGCCGCCCTGGCCGGCGGGCTGATCGCCGACAGCGCGGTGACGCTGCATTTTGAGCCGCTGGCGCTGTGCCTGCACACGGCTGATGGGGCGCTGGTGGGCGGGCTGGCCGGCAACAGCTTCTGGAACTGGTTTGACCTGCGCCTGCTGTGGATCGCGGAAGCCTGGCGCGGGCAGGGCCAGGGCACGCGGCTGCTGCACCACCTCATCGGTGTGGCCCGGGCCCGCGGTCTGACGGGCATCAGCACGGATCTGCTGGCCTGGCAGGGGCTGCCCTTCTTCCGGCGGCAGGGTTTTCAGCCGCTGTTCACCCTGCCCGATCGCCCGGCCGGGCAGCCAGGGTCTTTTGTGGAACTGCGGCTGTGAGGAACCTCATTTGGCCGTGGGCAGCGTGAAGCCAAAGGTGCTGCCCTGGCCGAACACACTCTTAAAAATCATCGTGCCGCTGTGGCGCTCAATGATATTTTTGACCAGGTGCAGCCCCAGGCCCGTCCCTTCGATCTGCTCGGTGCCTTCCGCGCGGGCGCGGTAGAACGGCTCAAACAGCCGTTCCTGGCGATCTTCCGGGATGCCATACCCCGTATCTTCCACCTTAAAAGCCACTTCCTGCGGCGACAGGCTCACGCTGACGGTGATGTGGCCGCCGTCCGGCGTGTATTTGATGGCGTTGCTGATGAGGTTGGTCATGGCTTCGTAAAGCTGCGTTTCATCGCCGCGCACCAGCGCCGGCAGGCCCGGCGGCAGTTCCGGTTGCAGCGTTTGCTGGCGGGCGGCCGCGGCCGGCTGGAACTCATCCAGCGCCCGGTAGGCCATCCCGGTCAGGTTCAGCAGGCTTTCGGTGCCGCCGGTGGCCCGCTGCTGAATGCGCTCCAGCGACAGAATATCGGCGATCATCTGGCGCATTCGCACGCAGGCCCGGCCCATGGCTTCAAAATAATCATGGTATACCGGGTCGAACTGGTCCAGGTCCATTTTGAACAGTTCCACATAGCCTTCGACGATGGCCACCGGGGCTTTCAGATCGTGGCTGGCGATGCGGATCATGTCGGTTTTCATCTGTTCCAGGCGGCTGAGGCGGCTGTACAGGCTTTGCGTTTCGTCCAGGCGGTGGCGGGCGATTTCGTACAGGCGGGCATTATCGGCCGCCACGGCGATGCGGCTGGCCAGAATTTGCACAAAGTCAAAAATATCGGTGTTGAAGGTTTCGCGCCGGGCCGTCTCCAGGTTCAGGATGCCCACCAGCTTATCCTGCGAAATCAGCGGCAGCACCATCTGCGATACCGTCAGCGGAATATCCGGGCGGTAATCCGGGTCTTTGAGGACATCCGGCAGCAGGGCCGGGCGGCGCGTTTGCAGCACCCGCCCCACGATGCCATTTTCCAGTTCCATCACCATGCCCAGCATCTCGGCCGGGTATTTGCCCAGCAGGGTGCTGATGCGTAACTGCTCCTCCTGCATGAGGGCGATGTAACCGGCATCGCTGCGGCTGAGGCGCATGGCGGCATCCAGCGCCAGCAGCAGCACATCATCCAGCTTCAGCGAATAGGTGATTTCTTCGTCCACCTGGCGCAGCAATTTAAGCTGTTCCAGCCGGTCATTGAGCGATTTTTCCGCGTGTTTGCGCTCGCTGATGTCGCGGACGATGCTTTGAATGTGCAGCGGTGCGCCGCTGGCATCGCGCACCAGCGTCAGGCTGACTTCGGTGGGGATGTCGGTGCCATCGGCCCGGATGAGCGTTTGCTCGTAGACGGGGGCCGGGTCGCCGCTGAGAAGCTGGATGATGCCTTTTTCCATGCTGGCGAATTCTTCCGGCTTAAAATAGGCGCGGGCGCTGGCATTCAGCAGGTCGGCCAGCGGCACATGCAGCAGGGCGGCGGCGCGTTCATTGGCCAGCAAAATATCCAGCCCAAAATCAATGATGAAGATGGCATCGTTGCTGTTTTCGAACAGCGCCCGGTAGCGGCGTTCATTGGCCAGCAGGGCATTTTCGGCCCGGCGCGTGAGCGTAATATCGCGCAGCAGCACCACCCGCCCCGGCGGGGTGGCTTCGGCGCTGTGCAGCGGCGATACCACCACCTGGTAAAACGAGCCATTCAGGGCCGTCTCGCTGATTTTGCGGGCGCTGTCCGGCGTAAGGTGCAGCACCGCGGCATCGGCCGGGAAGAGGGTGGCCGCCGTGGTGCCCACCATCTCGGCGGCATTCTGGCGAAAAATGGCCGCCAGCAGCGGGTTCACCGCCAGGATGGTATCCCCGGCATCCAGCACCATGACAGCATCGGGCAGGCTGTTGATGAGGCTGTTAAAAGCGGTCATTGATCCATCGGTCATAAGGTTACTCATGGGCTGCCCGCAGGCGGCCGCGCTGGATGGGGTGAACAGGATAGCCGGCGCGGCCACAGCGGCGCACCGCTCAATCTTTCGTTAGTGTAACACAGCCCGCGCAGGCTGCCTATCATCCCGGTTAGCATCTGGTAAGATACGGGCGCGATAGTTGCGGCGGCGGGCCGGGTTCGGCATACTGGAGGCTGTTTGGCCCCCTGCAAGGAGAAGGTTGATGAGTGCTGCTGTCCTGCCCCGTGCTGCCGTCCCGCGGGAACAGACCTGGGATGCGGAATCCGTCTTTGCTGATGCGGCCGCCTGGCAGGCGGAATACCGCGCCGTGCTGGAACGCCTGCCCGACCTGAGCGCGTTTGCCGGCAGTTTGGGGCAGTCCCCGGCGCGGCTGCTGGACTGGCTGGAGACGCTCAGCCAGGTGCGCCGCCGCGTGGCGAAGCTCAGTTTTTATGCCACCATGTGTTCCGAAGTGGACGCAGAAGACGAAACCGCCCGTGCCCTGCTGGGCCAGCGTACCGGGCTGCTGGCCGCTTTCAGCGCGGCCCAGGCCTTCCAGCACCCGGAACTGCTGGCCCTGGGGCCGGACACGCTGCGCGACTGGATGCAGTCGGAGCCGCGCCTGGCGCTGTACGCTCAGTGGTTCGATGATCTGTTCCGCCAGCAGCCCCACATTCGTTCGGCCGAAGTGGAAGCGCTGCTCGGTGCGCTCACCGATCCGTTTGAAACGGTGCGCGGCACCTTTGGCGAACTGACCAACAGCGATATGGTGTTCGCCCCGGCCCGCGCCGCCGCCGGCCCGGAGTACGCCGTCACCCAGAGCAGCATCGGCACGCTGCTGCAAAGCCCGCAGCAGGCGCTGCGCCAGTCCGCCTGGGAACACTACGCCGCGGGCTACCTGGCGCACCAGCACACGCTGGCCAGCAATTATGCCGCGCGGGTGAAGCAGAACGTCTTTAAGGCACGGGCCCGCCGCCACCCCACCGCGCTGGCGGCCGCCCTCGCGCCGGACAATATCCCGGTGGAGGTCTTCTACAACCTCATCCACACCTTCCAGGCGAACCTGGCCACCTGGCACCGCTACTGGGACGTGAAGCGCCGCGCCATGAAGCTGCCGCAGTTCCAGCCGTGGGATGTGTGGGCCCCCATCCTGGACACCGAGCCGGTGGTGCCCTTTGAGCAGGCGGTGGACTGGATCGCGGCGGGGATGGCCCCCCTGGGCCCGGAATACGTCACGCCGATGGTGCGCGGCTGCCTGGAGCAGCGCTGGGTAGACCGGGCGCTGAACGCCGGCAAGCGCCAGGGGGCTTTCTCCGAAGGCACCTACGATACGGCCCCCTTCATCATGATGAGCTATAACGACACGCTCAAATCGCTCAGCACGCTGGCCCATGAACTGGGCCACTCCATGCATTCGTATTTTGCCCGCCGCACGCAGCCCGAAATTTACAGCGAATACACGCCCTTCGTGGCCGAAACGGCCAGCAACTTTAACCAGGCGATGGCCCGCGCCTACCTGCTGCAACACCAGACCGATACCGCTTTTAAAATCGCCGTCATCGAAGAAGGCATGACCAATTTTCATCGCTATTTCTTCATCATGCCCACGCTGGCGCGGTTTGAACTGGCGGTGCATACCCGCATCGAAGAGGGTAAATCCGTCACGGCCGACAGCCTTAACAGTATCATGAATGACTTTCTAACGGAAGGTTACGGGAGTACCATGACGTGGGATCGGGAGCGTTCCGGCATCACCTGGGCGCAGTACCAGCATCCCTATGTGGCCTACTACACCTTTCAGTATTCCACCGGCATCAGCGCCGCGCACAGCCTGGCGGATGGTGTGCTGAAGGGCGAGCCGGACGCGGCCGGGCGCTACCTGCGCTTCCTGAGCGCGGGCAATGCGCTGTACCCGCTGGACGCGCTGAAGCTGGCCGGGGTGGATATGCGCTCGCCGGAACCGATTGAAAAGACCTTCGCCGTGCTGGCCGGCCTGGTCGATCTGCTGGAAACGCTGACCACCCCGGCCTGAGGGCCGGCCGCCGATGAAAATCGCCCCGGATGTGACGCTGATTACGTCGCTGTATCGCGGTGAGGCCCATTTACCCGCCTACGGCGAGCGCGTGCGGCAGTTGCTGGCGGCGCTGGCGGCCGCCGGGCTGGCGCTGGAGGTGCTGGTGGTGGCCAATGCCGCCACCCCGGCCGAACGGTCACGGCTGGCGGCGCTGCCGGTGCGCGTGCTGCACACCGACCGCGAAACGCTGTATGCGTCGTGGAACCGGGGGGTGGCGGCGGCCGGCGCGGACATCTTCGGCTTCTGGAATGTGGACGATGCCCGCGACCCGGCGGCCCTGGTGGCCGCCTGTGCGCATCTGCGGGCCGGTTTTACGCTGGTGGATGCGCCGCTGCGCGTGGTGCAAACGTGGCGGCGCTTTGGCCGTACCTGGCAGCGGCAGTCGGTGCGGCCGGTGCCCTATGACCCGGTGGCTTTTTCGCGGCACCATGGCCTGGGGCCCTTCGCGCTGCTGCACCGTGACCTGTACGCGCAGGTGGGCGGCTTTGATGCGCATTTTCGCATCGCCGGCGATCTGGAATGGGGCGGGCGGGCGCAGGCGTGGGCCCGCTTTACGGCGCTGGCGCAGCCGGGCGGCACCTTTTACCTGCACGGCGGCAACCTCAGCAGCACCGGCAGCCCGTTGCAGGCCGTGGAGGACAACATCATCTTTTTGCGCCGCCGCCAGTGGTCGCAGTTGCGCCCGGCAGAGCCGGTGTTGATGCAGTCCCTGTGGGACACGTGGGGCAGCCAGGGGGCGGCGCTGCCGGCCGCGGTGGCGGACTGGTTGTGGGGGCCGGGCGCAGCGGCCCGGTATGCCCGTTACCGGCAGGAGCAGCGGCTGCCCCGCCTGGCACAGCGCGGGCTGTTATCGCTGGCGCGGCGCGGGCTGCTGCACAGCGAAATCTGGGCGCTGCGGCACACCTTCCCGCCCGGCCAGGACGGCTAAGGCACGGCCGGCAGGATGAAGCTAAAGGTGCTGCCCGCGCCGGGGGCGCTCACCACGCGCACTTCGCCGTTCAGCTTCTCCAGAATGCGCCGCACAATGGACAGGCCGATGCCGTGGCCTTCGATGCGGGCTTCTTCCAGCCGCTCAAACGGGATGAACAGCCGGGCCATCTTCTCCGGCGCGATGCCGCGACCGTTGTCCTTCACGCTGAAGCAAATGCGCCCGTCATCCAGCCGGGTGGCGCTCAATTCCACCCGCGGCGGCACGCCCCCGTATTTGATGGCATTGCTGATGTAATTGGCCCACACCGCCTCCACCCAGGGCGCATAGCCCTGCGCGGCCGGGAACTGCTCCGGCGGCGGCACGATCACCTCTGCGCCATATTTCTGGATGGTGTAACGCAGCCGAATCAACGCCCCTTCGATGATCTGCGGCGTATCCAGCGGGGCCGGCGGCATGGTCTGGTGGCGCGTCTGCGACAGCAGCATCAGTTCATCAATGATGTGGATCATTTTATCGGCCGTATCGCCCACCACTTCCAGGTACTGGCGCATTTCCTCGCGGGAGAGGGCCTCAAATTCATGAATGAGAATATCGGCAAAGCCAATCAGCACGGCCAGCGGGCTTTTGAGATCATGGGCCACGGTATGCGCGAAAGCGTCCAGTTCAGCGTTGCTTTTCAGCAGCGCCTGTTCCACCCGCCGGCCGGGGGTGACATCCACCACAATGGCAAAACTGCCGCGATAATCGCCCGCCTCGCCCATGATGGGGGTGGCAGCGATGAGCACATAGCGGTCTTCGCCGTTTTTATGGCGGAAGACCGTTTCATAGCGCACGCTTTCGCCCTGCTGGCGGCGCTTAATCTGCGTCAGCACTTCGGGATGGTGATCCGGGTGGACGACTTTGAGCACCGGCTCACCGAGCAGTTCGGCGCGGGCAAAGCCGGCGATGTCGCAAAAAACATCGTTGCAGTACAGCATCCGGCCGTAGCTGTCCTGCACGCTCACCCCCTGCTGCATGGTTTCCACCACCAGGCGAAAGCGGGCTTCGCTCTCGCGCAGGGTGCGCTCAATTTCCTGGCTTTCGGTCACATCCTGCACCAGCACCCCCAGCAGATTTTCGGGGCCGGCCAGCAGCGGGGTGAAGCTCAGCCGGGCTTCGCGCAGGGTGCCATCCGCCAGGCGCTGCGTCAGGGGCAGGGCGGCCAGGTCGCCGCGCAGGGCCGCCTGAAGCTGCGGCAGCAGGCCGGGGCCGGTAAGCTGGCGCAGCGACATCTGGCGCAGGGCGCTGCGGCTGTAGCCATAATAGCGGGCCGCGGCCGGGCTGGCATCCACAATGCTGCTATCCGCCGGGTGGATGAGCAGTTGAATGTGCTCGCTGTTCTCGTAAAGCTGGCGGTACAGTTCCAGGTCATCCACCACCGGGCGCAGCGTACCCACCACCAGGTCGCCGGCGGGCTGGCACAGCAGCCACGCCCGCACGCGCTCACCATCGGCACAGCGCCAGGCAATACACGGCTCCACCGGGAAAATGGCCGGGTTAAACGGGTTGAACAGCGATTGAATCATCAGGTGATCGGCTTCGTCCACCAGGTCGGGCAGGTGTTTGCCCGCCAGCAGCGCCGGGGTATAGCCCGTCCACTGCTGAAAGCGCCGGCTGGCCGCCACCACGGCCCCCTGCTGATCCAGCACCAGCACCGCCGCCGCGATGCTGTCCAGCAGCGCCATATCCACATGAGTAACGGCCGACATACCCGCTCCGTGACACTTGACCCCATAAGGGTAACAGAACTTGCAATCCGGGGCAAACTACCCTTCGTCCTGGCCGGTGGCCGGCGCGGCGGGCAGCGCTTTTTTTAGCAGCTTTTTATCAACAGGGGAACAGGGACACGCGACGGTGTCCCTGGGGGATGCTGTGGGCCGGCCGCGGGGTTATTCCGCCTCCAGCGCGGTGGGCAGGTGGATCGGTTCCACCATGCCTTTCAGGATGCGTTCCATGGCCATGGTGTAGGGGCACACGCCATGCGTCTTAAAGAAGGTGCTGGTGCTGGACCACTGGCCGCGCTGGTACGTCACCTGATGATCTTTATTATCGCCGCGGAAGACGGCGCTGAATTCGATGAAGCGAATGCGTTCCTGTTCTTCGGAGTAGCGGTGGGCCTTCTTCACATCGCTGACGATGTTCTGCCCCGGCGCGTAAGGCAGCGGGTCGCGCTTGAGCATGGGCTTAAACAATTTCTCCATCGCCATAATGTGCGGGCAAATGCCATAATTCTGGAAGCCGGGGCAGGAGCAAGACCAGCCATCCGGGCCCAGCGCCAGGGTATACACGCTGTTATCGCCGCGGAATTCGATGGTCATGCTGTGAAATGTCGCCCGTTCTGGTTCGGCGGCATATTCACGGGCTTTCTGAATTTTGTTAATCATACTGGTATCCACAGATGAACCCTTTCGGCTGTTTTAAACGGACGAGGCCTGAAAAAATAAAAACACGCGCTGCAAAAGACGGCGCGTGTCTCAGTACCATCGGAAACGTGCTAACTTGCTGGTGGCGGAGTTGCCGCGGCGTTGCTGGCGCATCACGTCCTCCCTCTCTCTCCGGCATATGCCCAGTTTAAGCGATGATTAATCACCTGTCAAATCGTGATCGGGTTACTTTAAGTGTTGTTTTGTGCTATAGTGCCAGATTAGCAGAAGATGAGACGGCCGGGAAGATGACATTCCGCACCAAAAACACTGTACGCCTGGCACCCGGGGGCGGGCCGGTGCTGCTGCTGCTGACGGGGCTGCTGCTGGCGGCTTTCTGGCTGCGGGTGCAGGGGCTGGCGACGATCCCACCGGGCATCAGTTTTGATGCTGCCTCGAACCTGGCGGATGCGCTGCGGCTGCATCAGGGCCTGCCACTGTCGGTCTATTTTGGCACGCGGCCGGAGCCGCTGTATCGTTTTGTGCTGGCCGGCTGGTATGCCCTGACGGGCACCCACCTGGTGACGGCCAACCTGCTCCAGGGGTATATCGGGCTGGTGAGCGTGGCGCTGGCGTACCGGGCCGGGGCGCGGCTGTGGCGCGGGCCGCGCGGGCAGGCCCTCAGCGGGGTGGTGGCGGCGCTGGCGCTCAGCCTCAGCCTGTCGCATGTGGCCCTCAGCCGCATCACCGAGCGCGGCGTGCTGCTGCCGCTGGCGCTGCTGCTGGCGCTGATTCTGCTGCTGCGGGCGCTGCACCGGGGGCGGTGGCGGGGGCTGGCGCTGGCCGGGGCGGCGGCGGCCGGGGCGGTGTATACCTACACCGCCGGGCTGATCGCGGTGCCGTGGCTGGCCGGGGTGGCGCTGTGGGGGGCGTGGCTGCGGGCGGGTGGTCGCCTGCGCTGGCAGCAGGTGGCGGCCCTGGCCGGCGGGGCGCTGCTGTGCCTGCTGCCCTGGCTGGCGCTGAACCTGGCCGTGCCGACGCTGTATTATCGCGTGGGGCAGGCCAGCGATGCCGTAGCCGCGCTCAGCCTGCCGGAACGGGCGCTGCGCGGGCTGCCGTTGATCGGGGCGGCTTATGCCAGCGGCAGCGATGCCGGCATGTTCTACAACCTGCCGTTTACGCCGCCGCTGCCGCTGCCGTTCACCCTGCTGGCGCTGGTGGGGCTGGCGCGGGCGCTGTGGCGCTGGCGGCACGCCGATGGGGCGCTGCTGGCCGGCAGCCTGCTGCTGAGCCTGCTGCCGGCGCTGTTCTCCAATGAGCCGCAAAGTTCGATCCGACTGAGTGCGACGACGGTGCTGGTGGCGCTGCTGGCGGGCAGCGGGGCGGCCGCGCTGCTGGTGCGGCTGCCGCTGCGCCCGGTGCTGGTGGGGCTGGCGCTGGCCGCCGGCGCGGGCACGCTGGCCACCGGCCACACCTATCGCGCGTTCTGGCAGGACGACGAGCGTTACACCGCCGCCCCGGCCACGCCGCAGGGCATCCCCTATCATTACACCCTGGCGCTGCACGAAACGCTGGAACGGCTGACGCAGCTCCAGCAGCCGGCCTGCGTGCCGCTGCGAGCCGTCAACAGTGCGCTGGCCTATTATGTCCTCCAGCGGGCCGCCTACCCGCACGTCACCACCTGGGCCCGCGCCGGGCTGACGGAAATCCCCGCCTGCCAGGTCATTTACCCCACGTATGATTATTTTCACCTGGAAGCCGCGCCGCAGGAGCCGTTACAGGTGCTGCTGCTGCCGGCCGAGAAAACGATGGTCATTCTGCCGCCGGCCGTCGGGGGCGAGCGCGTCATCCGCCGGCCGCAGCAGGGTTACACCCGCTGGCTGAGTGAGCGCTACGGCTGGGAACTGGCCCGCGTCAGCGACCGGCCGGCGCAGCCGCTGCCGGCCTGGGCTGTGCCGGAGGCGGTGCCCGTGTTCGGCACCGGGCTGGAACTGGTGAATCCGCCGGAAGTGTTCGAGATGGCACCGGGCACACTGCGCGATACGGTGCTGCTGTGGCGCGTGAATGCCGCGCAGCCGGCCGACCTGGCCGCCCGGTTGCAGGTCATTGATACGACGCTGAACGCCATCGCCCACCAGGAAGATATTGTGCTGGAATACCTGTACCCGTCCGCCCGCTGGCAGCCGGGGGACATCGTGCCCGACCCGCATACCATCCGCCTGCCGGACACCATCCCGCCGGGGCTTTACCGGTGGGGTGCAGGGGCGTATATTACGCCTTTCCCGCAGTCGCCGCAGCCGGTGCATAAACCGCCCGTCCTCAACCATCCGGGGGCGCTGTGGCTGTGGGGCCTGGGGCGCAGCGGGCCGGCCCCCGCGCCGGTGGCCCTGCCGCCCGACCTGCTGCCGGTGCCAGACCATGCCTTTGCCGCCGGGGTGCGCCTGCGCGGGGCGGTGGTGCAGCCCGGCGCGAACACCTGGCAGGTGCGCCTGTACTGGCAGGCGCTGCGCCAGCCGGAAACGGATTTAACCCTGTTCGTCCATGCGCTGGATGCCGCCGGCGGCCTGGCCGGCCAGGATGATCGTTTGCCCAACAACGGGCTGTCGCCGCTGTGGTCATGGCGGCCCGGTGAGATCATCGAAACCACACACACGCTGCCGCTGACCACCGACCCGGTGATTCTGAAAGCCGGTTTTTACAACCCGCTCACGCAGGTGCGCGTCGCCGTCAGCCAGGCCGGCGCAACTGTGCCGGAAGCCGCGCTGACCTTCTGGAAAAAAGAAAGTCCCACCAAGGAGCAGGCCCCATGAACACGATCACGAGTCGTCGGGCGCTTATCCAGCGCCTGGAACTGCTGTCGGCGCAGGCCATGCCCGCCCTGCTGAGTCGTTTTTACGATGGCTGGTATCTGCGTTTTAGCAGCGGCTACACCCGCCGCGCCAATGCCATCCAGCCGCTGTATCCCTCCTCCCTGCCCTGCGATGAAAAAGTGACCCGCTGCGAAGAGCTGTATCAGCGGCTGCACCAGCCGGCCATCTTTAAGCTGACGGAAACCAGCCAGCCGGCCGACCTGGAGCCGCGCCTGGTGGATCGCGGTTATGCCATCAGCCCGGCGACGTATGTGCAGACGCTGGCCCTGGGCGGCGCTGCGCCGGGGCCGGTGTGCGCCGGCAGCAGCACGCTCAGCGATGCCTGGCTGAACGCCTATCTGCGGTTGAACCATGTGCCGGAGGCGCACCGGGCCACGCTGCACGCCATGCTCCAGAAAATCGCCGGCGACACCTGGTATGCCCTGCTGCGCGATGAGGCCAGCGGCAGCCCGGTGGCCGTCGGTCTGGGCGTGCTGTCGCAGGAGTGGCTGGGGATTTTTGATGTGGTGGTGGCGACGGGGCAGCGGCAGCAAACAGCGAGAACAGCGCCGCGCTGCGCCTGTATGCCCGCCTGGGCTTTCGGGAGTTGTATCGCTACTGGTACCGGCAGAAGTAAGGCGGCCGGGTGACGATGGAAAGCAGAGGAGCATGATCCGCAGCATTGATCTTTTCGCCGGCGTGGGCGGCATTCGCCTGGCCTTTGAGCGGGCCGGGGCGCAGTGCGTATTTAGCTCGGAGTGGGATAAATTCGCGCAGCGCACCTACGCCGCCAATCATGGCACCGCGCCCACCGGCGATATTCGCGCCGTGGCCAGCGCCGACATCCCCGATCATGAGCTTTTGCTGGCGGGTTTTCCCTGCCAGCCCTTCAGCATCAGCGGGGTGAGCAAAAAAAATGCTCTGGGGCGCAAACATGGCTTTGCGGATGAACACCAGGGCAATCTGTTCTTTGAGATTGCCCGCATCCTGGCAGCGAAGCAGCCGCCGGCCTTCTTCCTGGAGAATGTGAAGCATTTGCAGCACCATGACCGGGGCCGAACCTTCCGGGTGATTCGCCAGATGGTGGAAGACCTGGGCTATGCGCTGTGGACGCAGGTGGTGGATGCGCGGCATTATGTGCCACAGCACCGCGAGCGCATCTTTATGGTGGGGCTGCACCGCCAGCAGTTGCCGGGGGTGGCCTTTGCCTTCCCGCCTGCGCCGGCACAGCGGGCCATCACCCTGCGCCAGGTCATCGCGCCGCAGGCGGACGCACGCTACACCCTGTCTGATGCGCTGTGGCAGTATTTGCAGGCGTATAAAACCAAACATCAGCAGCGCGGCAACGGCTTTGGCTATGGCCTGATCGACCCGGAGCGCGACGACTGCACCCGCACGCTGAGCGCCCGCTACTACAAAGATGGCGCGGAAATTCTCGTCGCCCAGGCCGGGCGTAACCCGCGCCGCCTCACCCCGCGCGAATGCGCCCGGCTGATGGGCTACCCGGACGATTTCATCATTCCCGTGTCTGATACGCAGGCGTACAAACAGTTTGGTAATTCGGTGTGTGTGACGGCCGTGGAAGCAACCGCGCGGGCGCTGCTGCCGGTGGTGCAGGCGGGGGGGTACGGGAGCGCAGCAGCGCGTTGAGCTTCGCGCCCCCCCAACCCGCGCCTTACTGCTCCGGCGCGGGTTCCTGCGGCGGCAGTTTCAGCGCGATGAGCTGCTGCACCAGATCGCGGAAGGCGGGTTCCGGGAAGGCCCCGGCCTGGTTAAACACCAGTTGACCCTCCTTGAAGGCCATGATGGTGGGGATGCTCATGATGCGGAACACCTGCGACAGCCCCGGATTGGCATCGGTATCCACTTTGGCAATGCGTACCTGGCCGGCGAAATCGGCCGCCAGTTTTTCCATAATGGGCGCGACCATGCGGCACGGCCCGCACCACTCCGCCCAGAAATCCACCAGCACGGGCACGGTGCGCGAATAATCAATGACCTCGGTCTGGAAGGTGTCATCGGTCACGACGAAGGGCTTATTGCCCGCGGGCTTCTTTTCCATCATAGCCGTATCCTTTTTACGGTCGGCCGCCGGGCTAAGGCTGCCGGCGGGCGCGTGGGCCTGTAAGGTTTTTTCCAGCAGTTCCACCGCCAGCACCACATCGGTACCCCAGGGGCGGCTGCGGCGCACCAGGTCTTCGCCCTGGTACCGGGCGATCAGCACCGGCTTCTCGCCGGCATTGAGCGCGGCGGCCGCCTGCGGGCTGGTGGTGGGGTCAATGCGGGCGAACAGCAGGCGGGTATTTTCGGCGGCGGCCTTTTTGAAGGCGGTGGCAAAATCGCCGCGCAGCCCTTCGCCATTGCTCACCAGGATCAGCGCGGCCTGGCTGCCCAGGTGCTCCTGCCAGGTGCTATCATTGAGAGTCACAATCTCGCTCACAGGTTACATCCTTTTCAGGCCGGCCCGCCGGGTACGAAGGCATCGGTCACAGTACGAATGGTGTAGGGAGAATGCGGGATGTGCCGCACCCCGGCGGCCGGGCCGCGCAGCGTCAGCGTGAGGGGGGCGGCGGCGGCCCGCACGCTGCCGGTGGGGAACCACACGCGCCCGGTTTGTACCACGATCATCATGCCGGTATCATCGCCCACGGGCTGAAAATCGTGGCTGCCGGGCCCGAACGGCGCGGCGACATCTTCCAGCGCGGCCACCAGGCGCGGCACATCCGGCACCACCAGCCCAATCTCGCTGATGTTCCAGATGCTCTGGGCGCTGAAGGGCACCGCCGTACCGCACGCCAGCCGTTCACGGGCGATTAGTTCCACCACGTTACCGGCCGGATCATAAAAATAGAGGGACTGCGCCTGCCACGGGTCGGCAAGCTGAACCAGCCGCCGGCCATCGCTGCCGGGCAGCACCTCCACCTGCTGCGCCAGCCACAGCTCCGCATCCGCCATCTGGTTCAGCGGGATGTTGAAAGCAAAGTGATAGGGCGCGGTCGGCCGGTCGTCCTGTTCAAAATGCAGCCGGCTCACCCCGGCATCCAGGGTGATGCGGCCGTCGGTTTCGTCCAGCAGTACAAAACCGAGACGATCCACGTAAAAATCGCGCTGCCGGCGCAGATGCTGCGTTTTGAGGGTCAGTTCTACGATCTCCATACACTCATGGACGCGGCTGGCAGGCGGTTACTTACCTGCGGCGGGCGGCAAAACGGCGGCAAACCGGGTGTTGACCGGGGCGGCGGCGCGTGCTTCAATGGCGCTCAGTCCGTATCAACCGAGGATACCCCCATGCTGCGACTGCGACGCTTTCCCGGCTACACCCTGCTGCTGCTGCTGGCGCTGCTGGCAGCCGTCCCGGCCCACGCCCAGTACAGCGTGCGGCGCAACCAGGCGCTGATGAGCCTGTGGAGCGCCCAGGTGAACCCGGACGGGTATGGCGTGGCGCTGTTGATCGAAATGGCGGATGGCAGCCAGTACCGCGTGGCTGCCGGCTATGCCAGCCTGGAAGCCCAAACCCGCCTGCGGGTGGAAGACCGCTTCCGCATCGGCAGCCTCACCAAAACCTTCACCGCCACCCTGGCCCTGCAACTGGTCGATCAGGGGGTGCTGAGCCTGGATCAGCCCGTCACCGGCTGGCTGCCCGCCGACCTGGCCGCCGACCTGCCCAACGCTGACCAGATCACGCTGCGGCAATTGCTGAACCACACCGCCGGGCTGTTCAATTATGTGCGCCACCCGGATTATCGCCGCCGCGTGCGCACAGAGCCAGAACACGCCTGGACGGCCGCCGAAACGCTGCGCTATGCCCTGGATCGTGCGCCGGAATTTGACCCCGGCACCGGCTGGCAGTACAGCAACAGCCATTACAACCTGCTGCAAATCGTGCTGGAGAATGCCAGCGGGCTGAGCATGGAGCGCCTGCTGGAGCGCCAGATTGTGCAGTACCTGGGGCTGCCCGGTACGCGCTGGGAGACCGCCGCCAGCCTGGGAGAGGGCATCATCCAGGGCTATGGCGATTATGACCGCGATGGCCGGCTGGAAAACCGCACCCTGTGGAACGATGGCGTGGGGCTGGCCGGCTATGCCGGCATCATCAGCAGCAGCGATGACCTGGTGACGTTCATGCAGGCGCTGTTTGGCGGGCGGCTGCTGTCACCGGCGCGGCTGCGCGACATGCTGACGGGCGTGCCCACCACCGAAGGCGAGCATATCCGCTATGGCGCAGGCGTGTATGTGAATGATGATGCCATGGGGCTGCGCGTGGGGCACACCGGGCGCACGGCCGGCTTTTCGGCGCAGATGTGGTATTTACCGCAGCAGGAGGTGAGCCTGGTGATCTTCACCAACAATTATCATACGCCGGTGAGCCTGCTCAACAGCCTGGTGATCGACTCATTGAATGTGGTACTCGGTGGCTAAAGTCACGCTGACCTGCGGTTCCAGCCGGCACAGCATGGCGCTGGCTTCGGCCGGGGAGGGCAGCACAAAAAAATGAAACTGGAACATGCGGGCGATGCTCTGCATGAGCAGGCGCATGGCATGGTTGGGGTGCGGGTCAATGATGAGGATTTGCGCCGGGCGGTGACGGATGCTGCGGCCAAAAAGCTGCATCAGGTTTTGCAACGACAGCGCCGACGATTCGACCTCACCGCGCTGCGTCATATCCACCACCAGGTAAAAGGACGTACCCGGTACGGTTTCCTGGTTGATCTGTTCCACCAGCCCGCCGATATCGGCCAGCGTTAAATTGCCTGTAAACTGGCACAACAGCACGCGCGGGTACAAAAGCCATTCTACCGAGAAGGTCATTACAGTTTGCCTGTCCTGCTGGCTTATGTGCTTACTGTACCATGGCGGCCGCCGTGCCAGGGGTGATTTTCATGCGCGATTGAGGGAAAGCTCACCCGCCGCTTATGCAGCGGGTGAACCGGCCCGGCCCGCGGGGGACTAATCTTCTGGCACCTCGCCGGCGACGGCCGCCGCGGCCCCGGGCAGCGGAGTCATGCCATAGTGCAGGCGCACGGCATTTTCAAGCTGGTCCGAGATGGGGGCATTCTCCAGCAGGTAGGTTTTGGTATTTTCGCGGCCCTGCCCCAGCAGCGCATCGTTATAGCGGAAGAATGCGCCGCGCTTTTCGATGATGCCCAGTTCCACCGCCAGATCGACAATTTCGCCGGCTTTGCTGATGCCGGTTTCATCCGGGGTGAACATAATATCAAACTCGCATTCTTTGAAAGGCGGGGCCACCTTGTTCTTCTTCACCTTCACGCGGGTACGGCTGCCCACGTCATCCTCGCCCGATTTAATGCCCTGCACGCGGCGCACATCCAGGCGCACGCTGGCATAAAATTTGAGCGCCCGCCCGCCCGGCTGGGTTTCCGGCGAATTATGCACCACCACACCATCGACCAGGTAGCAGTGATGGCCCTCCACTTCGATGTCGTAGCGGTGCATCTCACGTTCAACAGAAACGGGTTTCTCGTAAATTTCGAGAATTTCCATTGCTACCGGTTTGAGTTGCTCACACGGATCAAGTTGCAATTCTGCAAATTGTCCACGATATTCGGGCAGGAGTTTATAATCCATAGACGGATGAACATATCGGGCAATCATCTGATGC
>JALOOI010000243.1 GCA_025454495.1 Anaerolineae bacterium | reverse complement strand
CGTCAGCGGGTTAAAGGACGATACCAGCACCCGGCGCTGCATGGCATGGCGCACAATACAATCCGCCACCACCTGCTCCACGCCATCGCTGTCCTCGTGGGCCGCTTTAATCTCCACATTGATGTACAGCCGCTGCCCCACCGCCGCAAACACCTCATCCAGCGTGGGGATGCGCGTGCCGGCAAATGCCGGGCTGAACCAGCTTCCGGCATCCAGCGCTTTTAGCTCCGCCAGCGTGAGCGCCGTTACCAGGCCGCGGCCGTCGGTGGTATGATCGACCGTAAAATCATGCACGATGACCGGGTAGCCATCGCGGGAGCGATGCACATCCAGTTCAATCCCGTGTGCGCCCTGGGTGGCGGCCAGTTCAAAGGCTGGCAGCGTGTTCATGGGCGCGTAGGCTTTCGCCCCGCGATGCCCGAAGACCAGGGTTTGCCCGGCCGGGAACATGGTATGCGCCATTTCATGAGGAGTCATGGTCACGGCTCGCTGTGTATCGCTTAAATCGCCACTTCAATGTAGCCATCCTCAAGGCGCGTTTCAAACCAGGGCACATCAATCAGCGCCGGCGCTTTCATCACTTTGCCGGTGCGAATATCAAAGCGGGCCCCGTGCCGCGAACAGGCGATTTCGTAGCCTTCCAGCGGCATTTCGTTGCCCTTCAGGTCTTCCGTCAGCGTGTTGCCATCGTGCGTACACACATCCTCAATGGCGTAATAGCGGCCGCTGACGCAAAAAATGGCGATCCAGCGATCCTTGATGCTGAACACCGCCCGCTGCCCCTCCGGGATGTCTGTCGCCGGGCACACGGTGATGAATGCTTTCATGCCTCGTCCCTGTCCTCAATGGTGATCCAGTGTTCATGACCGTATGCGCCCACCACCAGCGTTTTCAGGGAGAGCAGCGCACACTTCACGCGATTCATCGTCAGCGGAAAGCCGATCAAATCCAGCACATACTGCCGGTTGAGCGCTTTCGCGTCCGCCAGCGACATGCCGATGAGCCGTTCACCGAGCATGGAGGCGGAAGCCTGGCTGATGGCGCAGCCGCTGCCTTCCCACCCCACCTCGCGGATGATGCCATCCGCATCCAGCCGCAGGGTGAGGTGCAGCGTATCGCCGCACAGCGGGTTATGTTCTTCGTGGTCAAAATCATTCGGGTCCAGCAAACCATGGTTACGCATGTGCTTCGCGTGATCCAGGATATTCTCCCGGTACATGTCGTACATCAGCCACCCCCTTCACCCCCGGACGGCCACCGCGGCACGGCGGGCCGTCCGCTGTCATTTATGCAAACGCCTGTTTGGCCCGGTAGAGCGCCGTCACCAGCGCGTCCACTTCGGCCGGTGTATTATACAGGTAGAAGCTGGCGCGGGCCGTCGCGGGCAGGCTCAGCAGATCATGCAGCGGCATGGCGCAGTGGTGCCCGGCCCGCACGGCGATACCATCCGCATCCAGCATCTGGGCCACATCATGCGCGTGGATGCCGTCCACCGTGAAGGCCGCCACCGCCCCGCGCTGTTCCGCCTGGCCGTACACCGTCACGCCGGGGATTTCGCTCAGGCGTTCCAGCGCATACCGCGTGATGAGCTGTTCCTGCCGGTGAATGTTCTCCATGCCCAGGGCGCTCAAATAATCCACGGCGACCCCCAGGCCAATGACTTCCGCGATGGCCGGGGTACCGGCTTCAAATTTATACGGCAGTTCATTCCAGGTACTGCCGGCCAGCGTCACCCGCGAGATCATATCGCCGCCGCCCATCCACGGGGGCATGGCTTCCAGCAGGGCCCGTTTGCCATACAGCACGCCCACGCCGGTCGGGGCCGCCATTTTGTGCCCGCTGAACGCCAGAAAATCGCAGTCCAGCGCCTGCACATCCACCGGCATATGCGGCACACTCTGCGCCCCGTCCACCAGGATGAGCGCACCGGCTTCGTGCGCCAGCCGCGCCATGTGGGCCACCGGGTTCACCGTGCCCAGGACGTTGGAGCCGTGCATCACCGTCACCAGTTTCACCGGCAGTTCGTGCAGCCAGCGGCGGTACACCTCCAGGTTCAGCGTGCCATCCGGCAGCAGCGGCACATACTGAAGGCTGAACCCTTTTTCCTGGGCCAGCATTTGCCACGGCACGATATTGGCATGATGCTCCATCACCGTGGCCAGCACCACATCCCCCGGCCCCAGGGTGGCCCGGCCCCAGGTTTGCGCCACCAGGTTAATGCTCTCCGTCGTCCCGCGGGTGAAAATAATTTCGCGCGGGCTGGCCGCATGGATGAAGCGCTGCACTTTTTTACGCGCCCCTTCATAGGCGGCGGTGGCTTCTTCGCTCAGCTTATGGATGCCGCGGTGCACATTGGCATGAGACTGCCGGTAATACGTGCTCATGGCATCAATCACGGCGGCCGGTTTCTGGCTGCTGGCGGCATTGTCCAAAAATACCAGCGGCGTACCCGGATGATGCTCCTGATGCAGCACCGGAAAATCGGCCCGCACGGTAGCGATGTCGTAGGGGAAAATGGGATCGGTCATGCCTGTTTATCCTGACCATACCGCCGGCGGCGCGGGGTATTTAAAAAAGGCACGTCGGGTGACGTGCCTGCTGCGCTCATGGCACAGTGTTTACTGGCTCAAAATTTTCGCTTCGATCTCTTCCTGAAGCCGTTCCCGCACCCGTTCAAACGGAATGCGCTGGAGCAGTTCATCAAAGAAACCGTCAATGACCATCAACTGCGCCTGCGGGCGGGGGATGCCCCGGCTCATCAGGTAGAAGATGTATTCTTCTTCCAGGGTGCCGAAGGTGGCCGCGTGCGAGCATTTCACATCATCAGCCTCAATTTCCAGGCCGGGGATGCCATCCATGCGGGCCTCATCGCTGAGCACCAGGTTACGGCACGCCTGGTAGCCGTCGATCTTTTGCATCTTCGGCAGCGATTTAATCATGCCCTGCCACAGGGTACGCGCCTGGTCTTTGGCCGCGCCCTTAAAGAGCAGGTCGGTGTTGGTCAGCGGCGCATTATGATTTTGCTGCGTGTCCAGGTCAAAGAACTGGTTTTTATCGGCGAAGAAGAAGGCCGACATGCGGGCGTTGCCGCCCTTGCCCACGGCATCCACTTCCATGAAGGCTTTGGTCAGCCGGCTGCCCATGGTGCCATGCACCCAGTCCAGGCTGGCATCGCGCCCCACCAGCGCCCGCTGATGGCTGAATTCGTAAGTCTGGCGATTCCAGTCCTGGAGCGATACATATTGCAGGCTGGCGGCCGCGCCCACGATGAGTTCGGTCGCGCCGATGAACGAGGACTGGGTTTCCCCGGCCGCCGAAGCATAATCCACCTGCACGGTGGCCATGGCATTCTCTTCCACCACCACCAGCACATGCCCCAGGCTCGCGCCGGCTTTCGTGTTGTAAATGACGATGTGCATGGGCAGTTCCACGGCCTGGTGGCGCGGCACATACACGAATGCGCCATACGTCCACAGTGCGCCATGCAGCGCGGCAAATTTGCCATCGGTGGGCTTAATCGCCTGCGTCATCAGGTGGTCGCGCACCAGGTTTTCCTGCTCACGGACGGCGGTGGCCAGGTCCGTAAGGATGACCCCCTGCGCCTTCAGCGCGTCGGCCATTTCATGGTGCACCACTTTGCCATCCACAATGACCAGCAGCCCGCCCTGGGCATCGCCTGCCAGCGGGGCCAGGTTCTTCGCCGGCACACTGGCCAGCGTGGCCCCGTTCGGGACGATCATCTGATCAGCTTCATGCCAGCGGATATGGCTGTAATCGGTGCGCCGCCATTCTTCTTCCAGCCGCGGAAACGGCAGGCTGCTGTAAATTTCCCACGAGGACAGGCGCAGGTCGCGCAGCCAGGCGGGTTCATTCGCGCTCAGCGTTTCCACATCGGCGCGGGTATAACGCGGGACATTATCGGTTCTGGAGCGTCTTTGCACAACCACTGCGGCTTTACTCCCTGTGACCAGAAGCCGGGGGCGCAGCGGCTGCGCCCCGCAGAATATTAACCAATCGTGCCTTCAAGCTGAATCTGGATCAGGCGGTTCATCTCCAGCGCGTATTCCATCGGCAGTTCTTTCACCAGCGGCTCCAGGAAGCCATTCACAATGAGCGCGTTGGCTTCATCTTCGCCAATGCCCCGGCTCATCAGGTAAAAGAGCTGGTCTTCGCCAATTTTGCTGACGGAGGCTTCGTGCCCCATCGTCACATTCTGGGCTTCCACCTCGATGGTGGGGTACGTATCGGAACGGCTCTGGTCATCCAGCAGCAGCGCATCGCACACCACATTGCTGCGGCTGTTGTGGGCATTGGGGCCCATCTTCAGCAGCCCGCGGTAGCTGGCCCGCCCGCCACTTTTGCTGATGGATTTGCTGATGATCTGGCTGGTGGTGTTGGGCGCGAGATGGGTGATCTTGGCCCCGGCATCCTGATGCTGGCCGTTACCGGCGAAAGCGATGGACAGCACTTCGCCATGCGCCCCTTCTTCGGCGAGGATCACGGCCGGGTATTTCATCGTCAGCATCGACCCCAGGTTGCCATCCACCCATTCCATGGTGGCATTCTTGTAGGCGATGGCGCGTTTCGTCACCAGGTTGTACACGTTGTTAGACCAGTTCTGGATGGTGGTGTAGCGGCAGCGCCCGCCCTCTTTGACGATGATTTCCACCACCGCACTGTGCAGGCTGTTGGAGCTGTAGGTGGGGGCGGTGCAGCCTTCCACGTAATGCACATACGCGCCCTTATCCACAATGATGAGCGTGCGCTCAAACTGACCCATGTTCTGGGTGTTGATGCGGAAATACGCCTGGAGGGGCATTTCCACGTGAACCCCCGGCGGCACATAAATGAACGATCCGCCCGACCAGGTGGCCGTGTTCAGCGCGGCGAATTTGTTATCGTCAGACGGGATCACCGTGCCGAAGTATTCGCGCACCAGTTCCGGGTGTTCGCGCAGGCCGCTGTCCATGTCCAGGAAGATCACGCCTTTGTCTTCCAGGTCTTTGCGGATGTTGTGGTACACCGATTCCGAGTCGTACTGGGCCGTCACACCCTGAAGATACTTCTGTTCCGCCTCCGGGATGCCCAGGCGATCAAACGTGTCTTTGATCTCGGCCGGCACTTCGTCCCAGTCGCGCATGGTTTTATCGGTCGCACGCACGTAGTAGTAAATATCGTCGTAATCGATCTTGTTCAGTTCGCCGCCCCACTGCGGGGTGTTTTTCTGCGTGAAGATGCGATACGCCTCCACCCGCAGGTCAGTCATCCACTGTGGTTCCTGCTTCATCTGGCTGATCTGACGCACGATGCCTTCGTTCAGGCCCTTCTGGCTCTTAAAGTTGTACTGCACGTCATCATCATGAAAGCCATACACGCTGTCATACGAATCGCGCAGGTCTTTCAGTTTGGATTCATCGTCGGTCAACTGCTTGTCAGACGGGACAAAATCCACCATTAGTCTTTACTCCCTGGCTTAAAGTGTACGGTAAGGGGATATTACGCCTGCTCAAGTTCCGCCGTATGACGGGCCCGAATCCAGTCATAACCTTTTTCTTCCAGCGTCAGCGCCAGTTCCGGGCCGCCGCTTTCCACCAGTTTGCCTTCAAACATCACATGCACGTAATTGGGCTTGATGTAATTGAGCATCCGCTGGTAGTGGGTAATCACCAGCACGCCCAGGCCGGGGCCGGTGAGCTTGTTCACGCCCTCCGCCACGATCCGCAGCGCGTCAATATCCAGCCCGGAATCCGTTTCGTCCAGCACGGCCATGCTCGGCTCCAGCACGGCCATTTGCAGCACTTCGGCGCGTTTCTTCTCGCCGCCGCTAAAGCCTTCGTTCAGGTAGCGCCCGGCGAAGCTGTGGTCAATGCCCAGGTTGCTCATCTTCTGGCGCATCAGCCGGGTAAATTCCGGGATGGAAATCCCCTTGCTCTCCGGGTCTTTGGCCTTCATGCGCGAATTGATGGCGTGGCGCAGAAAATTCGCCAGCGTCACCCCGGGGATAGCCACCGGGTACTGGAATGCCAGGAACAGACCGGCACGGCTGCGTTCATCCGCTTCCATCTCCAGCACGTTGTCGCCGTTCAGCAAAATTTCGCCGTCCAGCACTTCGTACACCG
>JALOOI010000053.1 GCA_025454495.1 Anaerolineae bacterium | reverse complement strand
CGACACAATATCTTGTCAACGGCTGCGGCCACTTTGGCACAGCGTATCATGGTGGCTGCCACCAATATTAACAGCGTGTCACAGTGGCTGCCACCAATATTCGCAACATGTCACAGTGGCTCATACAGTATTCACTACACCGTGTCAAAATGGGCTCACATCAATATTGTAACAAGTATTCACAACATATCCCAGGTGTCTCTCACCAATATTTACACACACCGTGTCACAATAATGGGTTCACACCAATACGCTACCCCTGCAAAATGCTCGTACAGTATCACAGCAGCTCGCTGTGGCCCCCACAGTGAATCTCATGCAATAAAATAATACTTCATGCGAGAAGCACAGCACCTGAGCCTTCACTTACATTGCAGCCAGGCAAGCGAGTGCCTGGTCAGCCCCAGCAACTTGCATCACTCTACAACGGTAGCAACAGACAACACATTGTAATGCATTTTCACCGGTTCACAAGGGCAAAACATTGAGATAGAGTTTAGGTTCTATAAAAATTACAGTGATTATTTTATCGTAATTTAATTTTTAAGACTTCTCATGTTGTCTTTTTGTAACATTCGCAGGAAAAAACTAACTCAGGCGTGGCACCGGCGCTTTATAACGTTACATTCGTAACGTCAATAAAGGGGAGTTTCTTAATGCTTCAGAGGCGGCTTTAACCATACATAACATTACGGTCACGAAAAACAGCCCCGGCGTGGCTGGCACCGGGGCTGTTTTCTTGCTCTTTATAACGGGCGGGGCAGTACAGCGCCGGCTTAACGGCGCATGACGGCTCCCAGGGTGCCATCCGGGCGGATGATGGCATAGCCACCCATCGGGTCGCTGTCCCAGCGGGTAAAGTTGATGTTCCACACAATCATGATACGTACATCGCCGCGCTGCGCCGCGATGGTGGCGGCTTCCGCCAGCCAGGCGGCCTGCTGCGCCACGGTGGTCTGGTTCGCCCAGGCAAAGCCGCCGGGGATGGCTGCCCCCATGTTCTCGCCGGACAGATACCCCAGTTCGGTGTAGCACACCGGCTTGTTCGGGAACGGCGACTTACCGCGGGCGGTCATCGACCCGAAGTAGTACGACGGATAGCTACCGCGCGGGTCGCCGGTGGTCGCCGACGGCGCGATGATCCCTTCATTATAGTGCAGCCCCACGCAGTCGATATACTGCGCCGCGCCGGCCTGGGCCATCTGCTGCATGAACACATCATCATTGCAGCCGCCCTGGGCACAGCCCGCCGCCCCGAAGAAGCCGGTCGGGGCCGGCGCACCGCTGATAATCAGCGTGTTGGGGTTCGCCTGGCGAATGGCGTTGGAAGCCGCCGCCAGCAGTTGCACATAATTCGCCCCGTTGATCTGGCCGGCCGGCCATTCGCGGTCAATGTTCGGCTCATTCCAGATTTCGATGGCATCCGCCCCGGCAGTAGCAAGCTGCGCCACAAAACTGGCATAGCTGGCGATGTAGGCATCCCGGTTCGCCGCCAGCGCATTTTTATCGCCCACCGCCCCGAACAGCATTTTGAAGCCGTTGGCCTTCGCATCAGCGATCCAGCGCGGCGCGATACCCACCGCATCCATGCCGATCTGTTTCTTCACCCAGGTCATGCCGGAGCGCTTCATCGCATCCACCGCCTGCGGCGACAGACCATCCACATGGCCACCCAGTTCAAAGCGGCCGGTGGCGGCGCTGCCAGGGATGGGCGTGGGCAGGCTGCCCCCGGCCACCGGCGTGGTGCCCGGCGCGGGCGTGGGTTCCACCGCCGCCGCCTGCGGCAGAATATCGCACACCGCCACATCCTGAAGGTCAAAACTCACGCGGGCATAGTAGGTCTGGCCGCGCTGGCTGGTGATGCTGATCGTCCAGCCGAAAATCTGGTCGCGGGCATTCACGGCAATCACCGTCGAAACGCAGCTATCAATCCCGGTGATGCGCCCCGGATGCGCCGGATTGGGGCCGCTCCAGTCATCCTGGTAAAAGTCCCAGCGCTGCACAATCGCCAGGCGCACATTCTCCTGCTCCTGAATGGCCGCCCGCGCCAGGCTGAAGGCCAGCCAGGCCGGATCTGCCGGGGTGGCCGTGGGCTGCGCCTGCGCCGCCACCGGTGCCGCCGGAATATAGATCGTGAGCGACAACAGCACCACCAGCGTCGCCGCGGCCAGTGCGGTCAGCGTGCTCATTCCGCGCCATGTCATGCGTTGCATATCTTACCTCTCACCTTACATTTACAACCGGTCAATTCGCGTCACAAGCCTAACGTGAAACAGCGCATTTTGCCAGTGGCAAGCCGCAGCGCAGGTTAATCGTCAGATTCAAAACAGGCTGTTGAGCTTATTGCGAATGCGTGCCAGGCGTTCCAGCGCCTGCCGCTGCCCCTGGGCCGCCAGCATTTGCTCCACCGCGGCCACTGTTTGCAGCAGGGTCTCATCAAATTTGCCTTTGTTCAGGCTCAGCAGCCGGTCTACTTCCAGTTCATCGCCGGCGGCCATCAGGTCATTGAGGAAGCTCAGTTCCGGCGACATCTGCGAGCGCAGCAGCGCCACCACTTTTTCGTAGATGGCCTGCAACCGCGCCAGGTTGGCCGCGTCGCGTCGGCGTTCCGCCTCCTGAATGTTGGCCGTCAGCACGGCCATAAAATCCTCATCGATCAAATCGGCATTGGCTTCCAGCATGTCATCGGGGTTGGGGCTGTTCAGCAGCACCTGCAAAAACTGGGCCGTGCGCTGCACCGTCTGCTGAAGCTGCTCATCAATGGTCTCGGTGAGTTT
Organism: Anaerolineae bacterium; assembly: GCA_025454495.1. Taxonomy (GTDB): domain Bacteria; phylum Chloroflexota; class Anaerolineae; order Aggregatilineales; family Phototrophicaceae; genus JALHOR01. The sequence goes on along the minus strand of JALOOI010000053.1, from coordinate 24,985 downwards.
GATGACGAAATCGCGGGCCTTTTCCAGCCCGGGCCGGTCAGCGGCAGCCGCCTGGCCGATGAAGAGCGCGAATTTCTGGAAGAAAGTGGCATCGAAGGCCGGCCGGGCCAGCCCCACCAGCGCCTGCAACCGTTCCGGGTCGGCGGCATACTCCACCACCAGCGCCACAAAATCATCATGGGTAGCCTGCTCGCCCAGGCTTTGCAGCCGCTGCGCCACCTCCTCCACCGTCGCTTCCTGGTCAGACTGCTGCTGCGCCAGCGCCTGCCCGAAGGTGGAATGGGCCAGCAGCATATCCTGCACCACCACCATCCGGCTGGCAATATCGGGGCGGCCTTCCTGCACCAGCCGCCCGGCCATCAGCCGCATGGTCTGGAAGAAACTGCTGTCAATGGCGCTGTCGTGCTGCTGGATGAGGGCCAGCATCGCGTCCGGCGAGGGCGCAGAGATGAGCTGTTGCAGCAGTTCCACCCGCTTCTTTTGCTGTTCCAGCATCTCCGGCGTAATGCCATCGCCCTGCATCACCAGGTCCACCAGCCCCTGCACCGTCAGCGTGCGCTTCGGGTTGAACATGTAGGCGCGGAAGGCTTCTTTGGGCAGGCTGCGCGTCAGATCATTCATCAAATCGCCGATGACTTTTTCCTCCGTCTGGCCGCGCAGCACTTCGCCGGGCACATGGGCCACCAGCAGTTGTTTTTCGGCATCGTGGTACAGCAGCGGCGCAACAATGCGGTTCACGAAGCCACACTGCGGGCACTGCACCATATTCAGGCGGCCGCTCATCAGCAGCGCCTTTCCCTGGGGATCGCTCTGTACATCAATGACAGTACGCACGTCGGCAGGTACAGGCTGGCCGCACTGGTTGCAGCGAATCGTCGTCCGGGCTGGTGGCATAAGGGTCTCCGTAGGGTAAGGTAAGGTTAGTCTCTGGGGATGGTAAAATAGAACGTAGCCCCCCGACCGGGGGTGCTTTTCACCGCAATGGTACCTTTGTGCGCGTGGATGATGGCCCGGGCCAGGTACAGCCCCAGGCCGGTGCCTTTGGTTTTGCGGGCCAGGTTGCCTTCCACGCGGTAAAAGCGTTCAAAGATACGCTCCTGCTCCGCCTCCGGGATGCCCGCGCCTTCATCGCGCACAAAGAAAGTCACACTGTGATCGCTGTAGCGGCCGCCAACGGTAATTTTACCGCCATTGGGCGAATACTTGATGGCGTTGGTAATCAAATTATCGATCACCTGGCGCAGCCGGCGGGCATCGCCCTGGATGGCCGGGAACAGCTCCTGAAAACTGAGGATGAATTCATGGCGGGTGGTCTGCGTTTTTTGGCGTTCCACCGCACCGGCCCCCAGCACATCCAGCCGTACATCGGCCATCTGTAAGGACACGCCGCGCTCGGCCTGAATTTTGCTGGCCGTCAGCAGATCGTCAATCAGTTCGGTCAGGCGGTCGGCTTCTTCTTCGATCACCTGCAAACTTTGATGCACCACCTGCATATTCCAGCTTGCATCCTGGCGATTGAGCGTGCTGGCATAGCCCTTAATCAGCGCGACCGGGGTACGCAGCTCATGAGACACGGTGGAGATGAACACATTTTGCATCTCCTGCGCCCGGCGAAAACTGCTGATGTCGCGGATGCTGGCGATATAATTGGTCACGCGGCCGTCCTGGTTGAGCAGCGGCGCATAGGTGATGCCGATGCTCACGATGAGGTCATCCGGGCGCTGCAAATCCCCCTCGACATAGAACGTTTCCGGGCTGCTGCCGGGCGCTTTCTGGCGCGGGAAGCCCTGCAAAATGGCATCGCGCAGGTCGCTCTGTTCGATGCGGGCCCACTTCAGCACCTCGTCCACCGGCTGCCCCATCGCCTGGTCAGAAAGCCAGCCCGTGATCTGCTCAAAGGCGCTGTTCACCTGGATAATGTCCAGGCTGGCATCCAGGATCATCACACCATCGCCGCTGTACTGCAAAATGGCGGCCAGGCGCTGGCGTTCCTGGTTGATGCGCTCGTACAACTGGGCATTATTCACGGCAATCGCCGCCTGATCGGCAAAGCTCTGCAAAATTTGCATATCGCCGGGGGTAATCCGCGCCTGGTAGGAGCGAAAGACGATGAGCAGCCCCAGAGGTTTATCGGCAAAGGTCAGCGGCATGGCGATAGACTGTTTCAAGTCATCGTGGATGATGACGGCCATCTCGCTCAATTTGGCATTAAGATAATGATAATCGGGGGTGGTTTCGCGCCCGGTGAATAAATCCGCCAGGTGGGCATTGAGGGGCGTTACTTTGTCCGGCGAGATGCCGGCATAGGCCCGCACGGCAAAGATGCCATCCTCTTCGCTGCGCAGCGCAATCAACCCCACCTGGCCCGCCACCATGACGACCGAAGCGTGCAGCACGCGCTTTAAGACTTCGCTCAGCTCCAGCCGGGCGGTGATGGCGCGAGAAATTTCCAGCAAAAAGTCGCGCTGGCGGACGGGGAAATCGGGCAGGGTTAACATGGCGCAAATTGTAACATGCCGGCGGGCGGCGCGGCAGGCACAAGTAGGCTCAGGGGCCGGCCATACGCTTCAATTCATACAATTTGGTCAGCGCTTCCAGCGGGCTAAGGCTGTCCACTTCCAGTTTACGCAGCGCTTCGAGGGCCGGGTTCACGGTGGGCGCTAAAAAGCTAAGCTGCGCCGGCGGCGGTTCCTTTTTGCCTGGCGCGGCCCCGGCCGCGGCGTTTTTGCTGCCGGAGGGCAATTTAAAATCGCTGCCGCGCGATTCCAGCAGCGCCAGCAGTTCCCGCGCGCGTTCCACCACCGGGCGCGGCATTCCGGCGATGCCGGCCACATGAATACCGTAGCTGCGGTCGGCCCCGCCGGCAACGACTTTGTGCAGGAAAATGACATCATCGCCCTTTTCGGTGACGGCCACACTGTAATTTTTAGCCCGCGGCAGGATGTTCGGCAGTTCGGTCAATTCGTGATAATGGGTGGCGAACAGCGTGCGGCAGTTGAGGCGCGGGTTGTTGTGAATGTATTCGATGACAGCGCGGGCAATCGCCAGCCCGTCATAGGTGGAGGTGCCCCGGCCAATTTCATCCAGAATGAGCAGGCTGCGGCGGGTGCTGCCGCTGAGCAGGCGGGCGGTCTCCACCATCTCCACCATAAACGTACTCTGGCCGGCGTGGATTTCGTCCTGTGCGCCGATGCGGGCAAAAATGCGATCCACCAGCCCGATCTCAGCTTCATCGGCGGGGACGAAGCTGCCAATCTGCGCCAGCAGCGTGAGGATGGCCACCTGGCGGATATAGGTCGATTTGCCGGACATATTGGGGCCGGTGATGATATGAATGCGGGCGGCAGTATCAAAATGGGTATTGTTGGCGATGTAGCGGGTGTCTTTGAGCAGCTTTTCCACCACCGGGTGCCGTCCACTTTTGACGATCAGCCGGTCGCTGTCATTCAGCAGCGGGCGCACATAGCCTTCACGGACGGCCGTCACCGCCAGCGACAGGAACACATCCAGATGCGCGATCATACGGGCTGTCTTCAGCAGCCGGTCGCGCAGTTCGCCCAGGGTGGCGCACACGCCTTCATAAATGCGCTTCTCCACCGCCAGAATTTCGCCTTCGGCATTCAGCACCAGCGTTTCGTATTCTTTTAGCTCCGGCGTGATGTAGCGCTCGGCATTCACCAGCGTTTGCCGGCGGATATAATCGGCCGGCACTTTGTGGGATTGCGCCTGCGTCACTTCGATGTAGTAGCCAAAAACGCGGTTAAAGCCGACCTTGATGGTGGGAATACCCGTGCGGCGGCGTTCGGCCGGTTCTAAACTGGCGATCCAGTCCCGCGCCCCTTTGCTCTTGTCCGTGGCGGCGATGAGCGTCACCGCTTCTTCGCAGGCATCCAGCCCTTCATACAGCGCCGCCAGCGCCGGCAGACCGGCCAGCAGCCGCTGGAGGGCGGGCACCGCTTCCAGGCTGGCCCGCAGCCCCAGCAGATCACGCGGGGTAGCCCGGCCCATCAGCAGCCGATTCACCAGCCGTTCCATGTCCGAGACGCTCTTTAGTCCGTCGCGCAGTTCCTGGCGCAGCGCTTCTTCCTGCGTCAGCGCCTCCACTGCATCCAGCCGCGCGTTCAGCCGGTGCATATCCAGCAGCGGCTGGTTCAGCCAGGAGCGCAGCAGCCGCGCCCCCATAGCCGTCACCGTATGATCCAGCACTTCCAGCAGGCTGCCCTGCGTCTTGCCGGTGCGGATGGTCTGCGTCAGTTCCAGGTTGCGGCGGGTGAACGGGTCCAGCACCATAAAGGAGCCGGTGGAATAACTGCGGAGGGCGTTCATTTGCGCCAGCGAATTTTTTTGCGTCACCCGCAGATACTGCACCAGCGCCCCGGCCGCACACACCGCCAGCGGCAGCTCGCGCAGGCCGAAGCCGTCCAGCGTGGCCACGCCAAAATGCTGATGCAGCACATCGGTGGCGGTGGGCAGTTCTGTCGTCCAGTCCGGCACCTGCGTCAGGTGCATCCCTTCCGGCAGCGAAATGCCCTGGCGGGCGCGGGCTTCCGGGAACAGCACTTCCCGCGGGGCCAGCCGGACGAGTTCCTCCAGCACCAGCACCGCCACATGTTCGCCTTCAAGCTGCGTGGCAGCAAATTCGCCGGTGGTGATGTCCGCATAGGCAATGCCCGCCTGCGTCCATTCGCCTTCGGCGCTCGTCCCGGCCGGGATGACCGCCAGCAGGTAATTGGGGCGGTCTTCCGCCAGCAGTTCTGGCTCCACAATCGTCCCCGGCGTGATGACCCGCGTCACCTCGCGCTCGACGATGCCGCGCCCGGTGGGTTCGCTCATCTGGTCACACACGGCCACATGAAAGCCGCGTTCAATGAGGCGGGCGACGTAGCTTTCCAGCGCATGGTACGGCACGCCGGCCATGGGCACCGGCGGCGCTTTCTGGCTAAAAGAACGGCTGGTCAGCGTCAAATCCAGTTCGCGGGCGCAGGTGAGCGCATCCTCATCAAAGGTCTCATAAAAATCGCCCATGCGGAAGAACAGCAGGCAGCCGGGATACTGACTCTTAATTTCCAGATACTGCCGGCGGGCAGGAGTCGTGTCTTTTGACATAGCTTGGGCAGTCCATTTGGCAGGCTGTGGGTGAAGCACAGAAGACTTAAGTATGGTATTCTACCAGTCACTTAGTCCACGTTCAACGCACAGAGGAAGGGCTTTATGTCGGATGTCATTATCGGGGTAGACCTGGGCGGCACCAACGTCCGGGCGGCCCGGCTAAACAGCGATTTACACATTTTGCAGCGCGAACAGGATGCCACCCGTTCCAGCGAAGGGTTTGAGGCCACCATTCAGCGCATCAAAGACCTCATTCGGCGCGTGCTGCCGGCCGATGGTGCGCCGGTGGCGGGCATCGGCATTTCTGCGCCGGGGCCGCTGAACCCGGTGACGGGGGTCATCGTCGCGCCGCCTAACCTGGCGGGCTGGCATAATGTGCCCCTGGGCGATATTTTGAAAGCGGAATTCGGCGTGCCGGTGTACGTGGGCAACGATGCCAATGTGGCCGCCATCGCCGAAGTGGCCCTGGGCGCGGCCCGCGGCTACCGCTTCGCCATTTACATCACCATCAGCACCGGCATTGGCAGCGGCATCATTGATGAAGGGCGGCTGATCCTGGGCAAAGCCGGCCTGGGTGCCGAAGCCGGGCACCTGCCGCTGCTGCTGGCGGGCGATCACGTGTCTACGCTGGAGAAAGAAGCCGCCGGCCGGGCGCTGGCCAAACAGGCCCGCGCTTTCATGGAGGCCGGCCGCGCTTCGGTGCTGCGGGCGGCCATGGACAGCCTGAGCGAGAAAGACTGGGAACGGCGCGGCGCAACCTACATCGGCGAAGCGGCCCACCAGGGCGACGCGCTGGCGCTGGAGATCGTGCAGCGCTGCGGGACGGTGGTCGGTCTGGGGCTGGTGTCGCTGCTGCACCTGTTCAACCCGGAGATTATCGTCATCGGTGGCGGGGTGAGCCGCATTGGCGACCTGCTGTTCAACCGCATTCAGGCCACCGTGCAGGCGCACGCGCTGGACAGCGCCTACTGGGAAAATCTGAAGATTGTGCCGGCCGTCCTGGGCGATAATGTGAGCATCATCGGCGCGGCGGCCCTGGTGCTGACGCGCGGCGGCAGCGATGACATCACCACGGTGATTAAAGCCCTGGCGGATTAACAGCGCACAGCGGCGCAGCACGCTGTTTCTGTGCCGCTTCTCACCGGCAGTTCACGCGGCCACGCTATGCTGCCTGGTACAATCCGACCACAGCCGAAATGACTCCTGATGAATGCCAGCAGCCTGCCACCGCAGTATTTTCAGCGCCAGGATGCGTCCAGCGATTTTCATTTTTACAGCTTCCCGCGCAAAGTCGTTCATATTGATGCGGGCGCGATTGCCGCGCTCAGTGCCCATTACGCCGCCCATCTGCCACCCGGCGGCACGTATCTGGACTTAATGAGCGCCTGGCGCTCGCACCTGCCGGACGGACTGGCCCCGGCGCGGGTGGTCGGGCTGGGCATGAATGCCGAAGAAATGGCCGATAACCCGCAGCTTGATGCGTACCTCGTCCACAGCCTGAACGATAACCCGACGCTGCCTTATGCCGATGATACTTTTGACGCGGTGCTGTGCGCGGTTTCGGTGCAGTATTTAACGCAGCCGGTGGCCGTGTTCGCCGCGGTGAACCGGGTGCTGCGGCCGGGCGGGATATTCGTGGTGTCTTTTTCCAACCGCTGCTTCCCCACCAAAGCCATCGCGGCCTGGCTGGCTATGCATGACCGGCAGCATGTGGCGCTGGTGGTGCGCTATTTTGAACTCGCCGGCGGCTGGCACAACCTGAACACTTATTTCATCACGCCGGGAACGCATGACCCGCTGTTCATCATCCAGGGGCTAAAAGCCTGAGGGCGCAGTCACCCGCACCCCCTCACAGCCCGATTTACCAGCCGTCCGGCGGCGCTCAGTCGCCGGAGGCCGGTGCATAGGCGGCGGCCGGGTTGGCCGCCGGCACCGCTGCGTCTTCTTCCTTCAGGATGCCTTCGCTGAACAGCACCCGCTTAAATGACGTAATCGCCACTTCGATCATATGCACATCCGGCTCGCGCGTCGTCAGGTGTTGCAGCAGCAAATTCGGTTTGACGATGACGCGCACCCAGGGACGATGCATGTTGGCGGCCGACCACTTGAGCAGCTCATAAGAAATACCGGCGATGACCGGGATCAGCACCACCCGCGACACAATCAACCAGAAGAACGGCGGCCGGCCCAGCAGCGAAAAGACGAACACGCTCACAAACACCACCGTCAGCAGGAAGGCCGTGCCGCAGCGGGGATGTTCAATGGGGAAAGTGGCGACCACCTCCGGCGTAAGCTCGGCCCCGGCTTCATAGGCGTTGATCGTTTTATGTTCTGCGCCATGGTAGCCAAACAGGCGTTTGACATCGTTCATCTGCCCGATGAGGCTGATGTACACCACCAGAATCGCCAGTTGAATCACCGCTTCGATAAAATTGATGACGGTGGCTTCCCACCCGATCGGCAGCGCTTCATACAGGATGAAGGGCTGGCTCTCCGCCGCCGCGCCCGCCACGGTTTCTGCGCTGCCGCCGGCAGTAATGCCCAGCAGGCTGCCGATGCCGGTGGCGGCGGTGGTGGGCAGCAGGAAGAACAGCCCCACACCGATCAGCAGCGAGACGGCTACCGTGGCAAAGCCAATGGGGCCGTTAAAGCTGCCGCCGTCTTTTTCTTCGCCCAGGGCCACATCCGCCGACCACATGAGGGCCCGCGTCCCCAGGCCCAGCGCGTCCCACAGCCCCACGATGCCGCGTAAAAACGGCGTGCGGGCGATGCGCCCCCGGTACAGCGTTTTGTTCAGGGGCTGCTCATGGATGACGATCTGCCCTTCCGGGTTGCGGACGGCGACGGCGGCCGTATGGGCCCCGCGCATCATCACCCCTTCGATCACCGCCTGACCGCCGTAGGAAAATTTGAGTTCGCCAGGGGCCTGTTTTTGTTCTTGCAAGGCTACTACTCCTCCACTATACATCCAGGCGGGCACAGCCGCCCTGCGCCATGTTATGGGCCGGGAAAAATCAGGGACAGGGGCCCGCCGGGGGTCATTTCCTGCACCTGCACATCACCCGGCGGCAGCCGCAGCAGTGCCACTGCCCCGCCGATAAAACAACCTTCACGCGGGTCGCAGCGTGCGCCGGGCAAATTCAGCGTGTATGCGCCGTCCTGCGGCTGCACCGCGGTCAGCCCGCCATACAAATCCAGCCGCTGCGCCGGGCCCCCGGCCTGCACCCGCAGCACAGCACCGGCCGCCGTCCGCGCCCACGCCACCAGCAACTGTGAGCCATCCGGGTAGCGCAGCCGCACCACATCCACCCGTTCGGAACGGGCCAGCGCCGCCGTTTCGGCCGCGTCGAAATGATCGACCACCATTTCCCAGGCGAAAAAAGCCGGGCGCGGGGCGGCATCCACCGGGCTGAGGAGGCCAAAGGATTCGCCACCGGGGGCAAGCTGCTGGTCATACAATTTGTAAACGGCGGTGCGTTCCACACCGGCCGCCAGCCCCATCGCCGCCGCCTGCACCAGAAACGCCGCCTGTTCCTCCAGATTCAGGGGAAACTGCGGCCGCGTCACCGCCCACTGTGGATCATCGGTAGGGGCGGCGTTGGTTTCATTAATCCAGATGCGCTTATCGCCCAGACCCTGATCGTTGAGCATTTCGCGCATGGTCATCACAATATCGTAGACGCTGTCAGTACGGAAGTAAATGTGCAGACTCAACACATCAAAATAGGCCTGATACCGTGCCGCGTCCGGGTCGCGCAGCAGTGCCTCAATCAGGCGTTCCATATACGGCGTGCGCCCCTGGTTCACATCGTGCCAGTAGGTGGTGCCCGCCAGATGGATCACAGCGTCCGGGTTGGCAGCTTTGGCCACCCGGTAAGCCACCTTCACCATCTGCGCGTAATCGTCCAGCGTGCCGGCAAATTCATGGCCGAACACGCCGGCTGCAATATCCGGCTCATTCCAGATGATGAAATGCTGCACGCCGCGGCCCATGCGCCCATCATAATAGGTCACGGCCCGGCGCACGAAATTGGCCCACAGGTTGCCGGGGTCATCATCCGGCAGATACAGGCCGCGCGGCACGCCGGCCACCGGCACGCCATCGGTCGCCCAGGCGGGGGTGTGCTTCAGCAGCGCCACCACTTCGCGCTGGCAGGCCGCTGCGGCCGCCAGCCAGCGATCATCGACATTCAGCGTATGCCAGTCATCCGGGCCGGTGGGCTGATGCTGCTCCCAGTTAAAAATGAGGCGTTCCCAGCCCACGCCCAGTTCACAGGTCAATTCCGGGAACCAGAAGCCCTCCACCACCCCGTACCGATTCAGGCGTTCCGGCGCAGCAGCGCGTACCGTGACGCGCTCCGCCCGCTGCGTGGCATCCGGCGTGGGTACCGGCGTAACAGCGAAAGGCGCAGCCGGCGCACAGGCCGTCAGCGCCAGCAGGATGGCCGGCAGCAGTCCGCGGCAAAGCAGCCGTTTCATGGTACCCGTACCTGTTCGCCCGCCGGGGCCAGATCCAGCAGGCGCAGTTGCAAATTACGCCGCCCGTTATATTCATTCACTTCCAGATGATACACCACGTCCAGGCGCTCTGGCAGGCGCTCGGCCCATTCGCCCAGGCGAAAACCAATGGCATCAATGGCCGGCTGCCCCTCGGTGGCCAGCTTCAGCTTGAGGTGCGTGCGATCACTGCCCACCGTGCGGCTTTCCAGCACGCGCAGGTTGCGCGTTAAAAACACCGGCTGCTGGTTGGCATGGCCGGTGGGTTCCAGCGCCCGCAGTTCTTCCACCAGCGCTGTCGTTAACTGGCGCAGCGACAATTCCATATCAATCAGCAGCGTGGGGGCCAGGGTGCGGCCATACAGCGCCTGCTGTGCCGCGGCCATCAGCCGCGCCTGTACCTGTGGCAAATTTTCGTTGAGCACGGTGAAACCCGCCGCCAGCGCATGGCCGCCATGGCGCACCAGCAAATCGGCACAGGCATCCAGCGCGTGGGTGATGTGGAATTCCGGGATGCTGCGGCAGGAGGCGCGGCTTTCCGTTTTGCCGTGTTCCAGCACCACCGTCGGGCGATAAAATTCTTCCGTCAGCCGGCCGGCCACCAGCCCCACGATGCCGGGCTGCACATGGTCATCGGCCACAAACAGCAGCGGGGTGGCCTGACCATCATAATCGCCAATTTGCTCGCGGATGCGCTGCTGCGCTTCACGGGTCAGTTCCTGGCGGCGCTGGTTGAGTGTATTGAGCGTTTCGGCATAGCTGCGGGCTTCCGCCAGGGTGGGCGCGGCCAGCAGCTTATAGGCCAGCATGGCACTTTCCAGCCGGCCGGCCGCATTAATGCGCGGGCCAATGGCAAAGCCAATGTCCATCGCGGTGATGTTCCCCGGCTTTAGCCCGGCCACATCCAGCAGGGCCTGCAGGCCGGGGCGCTGCGGCGCGTTAATCTTCTCCAGCCCGCGCCGTACCAGCGTGCGATTGAGCAAATTATCCAGCCGCATAATATCGGCCACGGTGCCAATGGCCACCAGGTCCAGCAGTTCTTCGATGAGCGTGCGATACTTATCTTTGTGCTTCTGGCCATTACGCGCCAGCGCGTCCAGCATCAGCGCCCGCGCCACCATGAAGGCCACCCCCACCCCGGCCAGGTACGGGCTGCCCTGGCAGTCTTCGCGCTGCGGGTTGATGACGGCCACAGCCTCCGGCAGATGACCGGGGCCAATGGAATGATGGTCGGTGATAATCAGATCCAGGCCGGCCGCGTTGCCATCCTCCACCTCTTTGATGGAGCGAATGCCACAATCGACCGTGATAACCAGCTTTTTGCCCTGTTTGGCCAGGGTTTCCAGGGCCGGGGTATTCAGGCCGTAGCCTTCATCCACGCGGCCGGGGATGTAGGCCTCCACATTGGCTTTCAGCCGCCGCAGGACGTGCATCATCAGGGTGGTGGAAGTCACACCATCCGCATCGAAATCGCCATACACCACCACCGGCTCCCGCTGATGAATGGCCTGCCGAATGCGCGTGACGGCTTTTTCCATGTCGGCGAACAGAAACGGATTGGTCGTCAGGTCTTTATCGTACAGGAAGTGATAGGCCTGCTGCGGGTCTTCATAGCCGCGGTTAAACAGCACCTGCGCCAGCACAGGACTCATCTGTTGATAGCGGCGCAAATGCTCCAGCGGCGCGGGCGGAGCCATCTGCCAGCTTTTGACAATCGTAGACATAAGACCGGATTCTAACTAAAATCAAAGTTCAATAGTATCACGCCACCGGGCCAGCAACAAGCAGCGATCAGCAACCGGGCCCCGCACACAGGAGCGCGACCACGATGGCCAGCATCGTTTTTATGGGTACGCCGGACTTTGCCGCCGTCAGCCTGCGGGCGCTGCTCACCCGGCACCACATCGTCGGCGTGGTCACACAGCCGGATCGCCCGGCCGGGCGCGGCGGGCAGCTTCAGATGTCGCCGGTGAAACAGATGGCGCTGGCAGCAGGTGTGCCGGTCTTTCAGCCGGAGAAACTGCGCCGCCCGGAAGCCATCGCCACGCTGCAACAGTGGTCGGCCGAAGTGTATGTGGTGGCGGCCTTCGGGCAAATTTTACCGCCGGCCGTCCTTGCCCTGCCACCCCACGGCTGCATCAATGTCCATGGTTCGCTGCTGCCGCGCTGGCGCGGGGCCGCACCCATCCAGGCGGCTTTGCGGGCGGGCGATGCTGTCACCGGCATTACCATCATGCAGATGGATGCCGGGCTGGACACCGGCCCCATGCTCACCTGGCAGTCGCTGCCCATCCTGGCGGACGATACCGGGCACAGCCTGCACGACAAAATGGCCCGCCTGGGCGCAGACCTGCTGCTGGCCACCCTGCCCGATTATCTGGCCGGGAAGATCACCCCGCAGCCGCAGGATGACGCACAGGCCACCTTCGCGCCGCAGATCAACAAAGCGGATGGGCGCATCGACTGGTCACAGCCGGCGGCGGCCATTGAACGCCTGGTACGCGCGTTTACCCCCTGGCCCGGCACCTTCACCCTGTGGCATGGTAAACCGCTGAAAATCCACCGGGGCCGCGCCGGCACCGGCAGCGCTCAGCCCGGCCGGGTACTCAGCCACGAGGGGCACATTGCCATCGGCACCGGCGCGGGGCTGTATTACCCGCTGGAAGTGCAGGCCGAGGGCAAAAAACGTACCGACATCACCGCTTTTGTCAATGGCTACCAGGACTTTACCGGAGCGCTGCTCGATGAACCCGCCTGAATATCGCCTTGATCTGGACAGTTTGCCGCAGCAGGCAGCAGCCCGCCACGCTGATTTTGACGTGATGCGCTACATGCTGCAACTGGATGACGATTTAGACGATGACCGGCTGGACAGGTATATTGACGCGCTGGCCGCGCCCATCATCGCGGCGATTGACTGCACACAGTGCGGCCACTGCTGCCGGGCGCTGGATGTGTATTTGATTCGGCAGGATATTGAACGCCTGGCGGCCGGCCTGCACACGGCACCGGCGGCCCTGCTGGCAGAACAGGTTGATCTGGTGGGGGAACAGATCGAAGGTGAATGGGGCAAATTTCGGCATAAGCCCTGCGTTTTCCTCAGCGGCCGCCGCTGCACGGTGTATACCCATCGGCCGGATAGCTGCCGCCGCTACCCGCAGTTTACGCCGGAGTTCCGCTGGGTGCTGGATGACCTCATCGCCGGCAGCGCGGTGTGCCCCATCATCTACCATGTGCTGAGCGCCGTTTACGCCGACGTGGACAACATCATCAAAAATCCATAAAAGCCGGCCCGTGCAGCAACCGGCCGCCCCGCTGTGCGTATTAGCGTGTAGTGTAGACCACCCGCACAGAGGAGCAAAGCTCATGGCAGTAACCAAACGGCTGTATCGTTCCAGAACGGATAAAAAAATCGGCGGGGTGTGCGCCGGGCTGGCCGACTATTTCCACGTCGATCCGACGCTGGTACGCATTCTCTTCGCCATCCTGGCCTTCACCACCGGGTCGGGCGTGCTGCTGTATGTTGTCCTGTGGATGGTGATGCCGCAGGCCCCGGCAGACATCATGTACTACGAAAAAGCCAAAAACGACGATTTCTGAGTCGGGTCAGGCGGGGCCGGGCTGGCCCCGTCTGCTGCCCGGTCAATCCCGCGCAAAGGTCTTATGCACCTGCGGCAGCAGGTCTACTGCTGACTGCACCGGGCGAGCACAATCCAGCAGCACATAGCAGCCTTCATGCCTGGGGCTGGCGTGGGCATAGCTGGCCAGGCGCAACTGCTGCTGGCCGATCGTCGCATAGCCGCCGCTGACGGGAATATGCCCGGCGATCAAAACGCGCTGCTCGTGCGGGCTAATGGCCGATACCGCCTGCAAAAAGCGCCGCACCTGCTGGCTGTAATCCCGCAGCGATGAATCCTGCTCATTGGTGGCAAACAGCACCTGCCACAACAATTGAAATTCCACGCTGGTCTGGCTAACCAGCTCGGCCCGCAGCAGTTCCGGCAGGCGCGGGTCATCTGCGCCATCAATCGCCAGGCGCTTTTTGGCCTCGCGCAAATACACCGCATTCTGCTTCAGCGCGTCCAGATCATACTGTGAACGCATCCGGTCTTCGATCAGGCGCAGCAGCGCGTCATGGTCAAAATTCAGGACGAAATCAGCCGCTTCGCTGTCGTCGATGCCGGGGGGTGCGCCGGCGTGGGAGAGCATCACCCCGGCCCGCGTGCGAACATACAGCGGCAGCCCGCGCAGAAACGCCAGCACCTCGTGCCGGCGGCGGGGTGCCCCGCGCCGGTTATCCAGCGCCACCAGCGCCTGCTCAAAACGCGGGGTAAATTCAAATTTGCCTTTCATCAGGTGAATGCCGTACACATGCGGCATTTCGTGATTGCCCATCAGCAGCACCACGGCCTCCGGCCCCAGTTCCGCCTGCAGGCGCATCACATCCAGCAGCATCCGCAGGCTGTCATCTTCGGCTTCCGGGCCATAACTGTGGATGAGATCGCCACACAGGATGAGGCGCTGCACTGTCCCCGCCTGGTAACGGCTGAGAAAAAGATCGCGCAGGTGGTCATACACCCGGCCCTCACCATGCAAATCGGTGACGACCAGCGCCACCCCGCTGTCAACATCGATCACTCGTTTGTGCTGTCGCATTCGTACCCTGAGCATTAGGCCGGTATCGTCCGGCATGTGATTATAACCGCCGGCGCAGAAGCGCACAGATGAGCGAGCAGTTTCCGCGGGCAGCACTCACGAACATTTAATCATCATTGAGAATAGCCCATGAGTACCATGCCACAACAATCCAGGATGTATTATCATTGGGTTATACGAGTAGACAGGGATTGTTGATATGAGTATGTTACTGGAATGGGACCCCACCGATGCTACCCTGCTCTACTGGCGCTGCACCGGCGACTGGTCATGGCAGGATTATGTGGCCACCCTGGAAGCCCTGCGCGAGGATTTAGCCCGGCAGGCGGTGCATCGGGTGGATATTATTTGTGATGTCACCGGCAGCACGATGACGCAGCCCGGCATGATGATGCAGCTTGAGCGCAGCAGCCCGGCGATGACGCTGCATGGCGGCTGGTGGGGCATCACGGTTTTTGTGGGCGCGGGCGAATTTGCCAAAGCCTCGCTCGGTTTGCTGCGGATGATTAACCGGGTACTTGGTCAGCGCTATTACACCGCCGATACGCCCGAAGAAGCCCGCGGCATCATCATGACGTATCGCGCGGGCAAAGCCTCAGCCATCGCCTGAAGCGTCTATTTCCAGCCGCAGGCTGGCGATGTAGCGGGCGGCGGCGGCGGCATAGCGCCCCTGCGGGGCCAGGGCCACATAACGCCGAAAATCCGCCAGGGCGGCCACGCGCTCGATGAGCGTGTACTGCAAAATGCCGCGCTGGAAATAGGCCTCAGCATCGGCCGGGTTTAGCGCCAGCGCCCGGTTAAAATCGGCCCGCGCCGCCTCCCATTCATACAGATACAGGTGAATTTCTCCGCGCAGGCGATACAGTTCCGCCTGCGCCGCGGCATCGTCCCCTGCGCCATCCAGCGCTGCCGCCACATCCACCAGCGCCGCCGCGTAATCAAACGCCAGCGCATGAAATTGAGCGCGTTTGGCCAGCGCCGTCCCCACCGACGCATCATCTGCCGTCTGGCGCACAGCCACCAGCTCATCCAGCACGGCGAAGGCCGCCTCCCGCTGACCGGTTTGCAGATAGGCCCAGGCCAGCAGCGCCGGATAGGCCGTGGACTGCGCGTACAGCCGCCCCAAATCCGGCACATCCCGCAGCCGGTGGATCGCCGCTTCCGTATCGCCGGCCAGCAGGGCACAGGCCGCCTGATAGTACCGTGCAGCCGCCCGCCCGGCTCCGGCCGCCGGCCCCTGCGCCAGATACGGCCCGGCCGCCGCACAGCGATCAACATCGTACAGAATGCTGCCCGCCAGCAGCGCCGTGAGCGCCGCCCGGTCGCGGTAGCGAGGCAGCGTCACCGCAAAATCCACCTGCTGCGCCAGCAGCGGCGACAGGCTGAGAGTCTCCGTCGCCCGCCGGGGTGGCCGCCGCAGCGTCAGCGCCGCCCCATCCACGTCAATCCACAGGCGCACCTGCGGGTCGGCCGGCACCGTGACGCGCAGGTGAACGCCGGCCGCGGCCAGCGTGTCGCGCAGCGTCGCCGGTAAGGCCGCCGCGCACACCTCCACCGCAACAGCCACACACGCCACGGCATAAGGCACCGCTGCGCCGGTCTCCTGCGCCCGCAGCCAGGGCAGCGGCAGGGCCAGCAGTAACACCGGCAGCAGCCAGCGCCGGCGCAAAAATTCGATCATCTGTGCGAAGCCTGTCACTCGATAAGTCCGGGCAAGTATGGTATAATTTTAACCATCTGGAATGCGGAATGCCTGACGCAGGCCCACCGCATTCATGGCGCAGGCGCAGCATTCAACCCATTTGAGAGCCTCTATTGACCCCATCGGGCAGACAGTCACGGTGAAGGACGCATGGATAACGAACCCAACGGCGGCGAAAACAACATTGGATTGATTCGCACCATCAACATCAATGAGGAGATGCGCGGCAGCTATCTGGATTACGCCATGAGCGTTATCATCGCCCGCGCCCTGCCCGATGCCCGCGATGGGCTGAAGCCGGTGCACCGCCGCATTCTTTTCGCCATGTACGACATGGGGCTGCGCCCCGGCACCCCCTACAAAAAAAGCGCCCGCATCGTCGGCGAAGTCCTGGGCAAATATCACCCGCACGGCGATGGCGCAGTCTATGACGCGCTGGCCCGCATGGCCCAGGAATTTAGCCTGCGCTACCCGCTGATTGACGGCCAGGGCAACTTCGGCAGCCTGGACGGCGACAGCCCGGCCGCCATGCGTTACACCGAAGCCCGCCTGGCGCATATCGCCGGCGAAATGCTGACCGATATTAACATGGATACGGTCGATTTTAACGACAATTACGACGGCACGCAGCAGGAGCCGTCCGTCCTGCCCGCCCGCCTGCCCAATCTGCTGCTCAATGGCACCAGCGGGATCGCGGTGGGCATGGCCACCAATATCCCGCCGCACAACCTGCGCGAATTGATCGCCGCCGTCACCTACATCATCGACCATTTTGAACAGCGCGACGACATCACCGTAGAAGATTTGATGCAGTTCGTCCACGGGCCAGATTTCCCCACCGGCGGGCAGATCGTGGTGGGCGATGACCTGAAAGAGGCCTACGCCACCGGCAAGGGGCGCGTGGCCATGCGGGCCACTTACGTGCTGGAGGAAGGGCGTAACGAAACGCTGCGCCTGGTCTTCACGTCTATCCCCTACCAGGTGAGCAAATCCGGCATCATTGAGCGCATTGTGGAACTGGTACGCGCCGGGCGCATTGATACCATCCGTGATCTGCGCGACGAATCCGGGCGCGAAGGCCTGCGCCTGGTGGTGGAGATGAAGAAATACGCCAACCCGCAGACGGTCATCAACCAGCTTTACAAGCTGACGCAGCTCCAGACCTTCTACAGCATTCAAATGCTGGCGCTGGTGAATGGCGAACCGCGCAACCTGGGGCTAAAACGGGCGCTGACCATTTACATTGAGCATCGTTATGATGTCATTGTGCGGCGCAGCAATTTTGAACTGGACAAACTGCGGGCGCGGGCCCACATCCTCATCGGGCTGTTGAAAGCGGTGTCCAATATTGATCTGGTGATCCAGACCATTCGCTCCTCGCCGGATGTGGAAACGGCCCGGGCGCAGCTTCAGGTGCGGTTTGACCTCACCGAAGCGCAGGCGCTGGCCATCCTGGAATTGCAACTGCGCCGCCTGGCCGCCCTGGAACGCCAGAAGCTTCAGGAAGAGTACGATCAGGTGCAGGCCCGCATCACCTATCTGGAAGATTTGCTCAGCAGCCCGCACAAAATTCTGGCGCTCATCAAGAGCGATTTGCAGGAAATTGCCGACCAGTATGGCGATGACCGGCGCACCAGCATCGCCTATGGCAACGTCGATATTGATGAAGATGACATGGTGGAAGACGAAAACATGGTCATCTCGCTCACGCGGCGCGGCTATGTGAAGCGCGTGCCCGCCCGGCTGTACCGGGCGCAGCGGCGCGGCGGTAAAGGCGTGCGCGGCATGACCACCAAAGAAGAAGATGTGCTGCTGGATGTCTTTTCGGCCGGCAGCAAAGATACCATCCTGTTCTTCAGCGATAAGGGCAAAGTCTATTCCGAACGCACCTACCGCCTGCCCGAAGCCGGCCGCGCCGATAAAGGCACGCTGATCCATTCCGTGCTGAACATGGGATCGGACGAGGCCATTACGGCCGTGCTGCCCGTCAGCCAGAGCAACTTCAGCAAGACCGATGCTTATTTTGTGCTGGTCACGCGCGAAGGGCGCATTAAGCGGGTGGATTTGCAGGAATTCGCCGATGTGCGCCCCAGCGGCCTCATCGCCATGACGCTGAACGAAGGCGATACCCTGGGCTGGGTAAAGCATTCCCACGGGCATGAAGATGTGGTCATCGTCACCGAACAGGGCCAGAGCATCCGCTTTAGCGAAGAAGATGTGCGTGTGATGGGCCGGCCCGCGGCCGGGGTCAACGGGATTCGCCTGGTGGAGGGCGACAGCGTGGCCGGGATGGATGTGATCGGCGGCGAACACACCCATATTCTGGTGGTCACGCGCAACGGCTACGGCAAGCGCACGCCCATTGAAGAATACACGCAGCAGGGGCGCTATGGCTACGGCATTCGCACCCTGGCCCGCAACGAAAAAACCGGCCCCATCGTCGCCATGCGCTGCATCCATGAGCGTGACGGCATCATGCTCATCACCCGTAATGGCGTGGTGCTGCGTACCAGCCTTAACGAAATCCGCGAAACCGGCCGCAGCACCCAGGGAGTCACGCTGATGGATGTGGCCGAGAGCGATGAGGTGGTGGGCATTGCGCTGATGGCCGAAGATGAAGAAGGGCGCGACGGGCTGGACGCGGGCAGCGGTGGCGAAACCGGCGGCGGGCCCGAAACCAACGGCACCGCGCCAGACGGCGACAGCTAATACAGCCATCAAAAAACCGGCACAGGTGCCGGTTTTTTTCATCTTCAGTAACTGCCGGAAGATTACTCTTCCTCTTCTTCCTTGCCACGGCCGATCACTTCCGGCATGGCGGGCATGTCGTCCGCTTCCGATTCGGCTGCTTCCGCCGCGCGGGCCGCCGACGGCTGCACCAGTTTGGCGATCATTTCTTCGGTATCGTTGACGATCACAATGCCCTCACCGAGCTTAATATCGCCCACGTGGATGGTATCGCCGGGGTTCTTCAGCACGCTCAGATCCACTTCGATCTGGTGCAGAAGCTGCGACGGCAGCAGTTCCAGGGTGATATTGTTGGTGCCGGTGATGAGGATGGCGCGTTTGGCCTGCACGGCCACGCTTTCGCCGGTCAGCACCAGCGGCACATCGGCGCGGATTTTCTGCGTCATATCCGGCGCGAAGAAATCGACGTGCAGAATATCGCCGCGCAAAATATCGCGCTGCACTTCACGCGCCAGCACCTGATAGGTTTTGTCGCCTTCGACCACCAGATCAATGATGCTGGTGCCGCCGGCCTTCATCAGGGCCACCTGCAACGGGCGATACGGAAATTGAATGTTGACCGGGGTGGTTTTAGGGCCGTAAATGGTCGCCGGCACCAGCCCCTGCCGCCGAACCTGATTCACCTGTTTGCCCTTTACCGTGCGTAAATGGGCGGTGATGGTATGATCTGCCACCTTAAAAGCTCCTTGACCTGCGACACCCGTTCTGCGGGGAATGCGTTGAATGCGGAATAGTTCGTCTGACGAAACCAGTGTATTGTAATCAGCCGCTGGAAATGCGTCAATGCTGGAAGCTGCACCGCGCGCGGCCGCGGAAGACATTCGCATAAACTGGCAGAATGCGTTACAACCTGCGGCACCATTCAGCCACGGACGACACAATAGTATTGGCCCATTTTTTTTGAAGGAGTTCTTTATGCGAATCTTGCGGGTACTGCGTTATCTTTTGCTGGCGCTGGTGATCCTGCTGCTGGTGGCGGGCGGGGTGCTGGCTTTCGTCTACAATCGCTGGACGATGGGCCCGCTGCCGCAGCACGCCGGCACGCTGCGGGTGGCCGGCCTCAGTGCGCCGGTGAACATTCTGCGCGATGAACGTGGTATTGCCCATATTTATGCGTCCACCGCCGCCGACCTCTTTTTTGCCCAGGGCTATACGGCGGCCCAGGATCGCTGGTGGCAAATGGAATTCTGGCGGCACATCGGCGCAGGGCGCATCCAGGAACTGACCGGCCAGAATGAGGCCGTGATGCGCCAGGATGTTTTCATCCGCACGGCCGGCTGGTATGAGGCGGCCGAAGCCGATTTTAACCGGCTGACCGATCGCGCTAAGGGCTATCTGGAAGCCTTCGCGGCCGGCGTGAACGCCTACATTCGCAGCCGCCCGGCCGGTGAGCTGGCCTTTGAATATAACATCCTGGGCGTGACCGGGGTCACTATCCCCATCGAAGACTGGACACCCATCGATACGCTGGTGTGGGCGAAAGTGATGGCGTGGGATTTAAGCGGCAACCGCAGTTCTGAACTGGCTCGCTCCGCGCTGCTGGACGAACTCGGTGAGGACATGGTGAACGCCTATGCACCGCCGTATCCCTTTGACGTGTATACCACCATCGTCCAGCCGGAAGACCTGCCGCCCGCCGGCGAACCTTTTGCGGCCGCGGCCAACTCCCGCGATACTGCCGGCCAGATCGGCGTGCCAACGCGGCTGGCCGGCGGCTATGACGATGCGGAGGGCTTCGTCTTTGCGCGGGGCGCGGGCATCGGCAGCAATAACTGGGTGGTCAGCGGCAGCAAAACCGCCAGCGGAATGCCCCTGCTGGCCAATGATCCTCACCTGGGCATTCAAATGCCCTCCATCTGGTACGAGATCGGGCTGTTTTGCCAGCCGGTGAGCGCGGAATGCCCGTTTGAAGTGCGCGGGCTAACCTTCGCCACGGTGCCCGGCGTGGTGGCGGGGCACAATGCCCGCATCGCCTGGGGTGTTACCAACGTCGGGCCGGATACGCAGGATTTATACCTGCTGAAGATTAACCCGGAGAACCCGCTGCAATACGAATGGAACGGCGACTGGCGCGATATGACCGTCCGTGAGGAGACCATTCGCTATGGCGACAGCCCCGAAACGGTGACGTTCCAGGTACGGCTGACGCATCTGGGGCCCATCATCAACGACAACCAGATTGATGATACGGGCCGGCTGCTGGGCTTCAACAACGAGGATCCCATGGCTTTCCGCTGGACGGCCTATGAACCGGGGACGCTGATGGAATCGATCATTCAGCTTAACCAGGCGCAAAACTGGGACGAGTTCCGGGCCGCGCTGCGGCTGTGGG
This sequence comes from Anaerolineae bacterium, assembly GCA_025454495.1. Taxonomy (GTDB): domain Bacteria; phylum Chloroflexota; class Anaerolineae; order Aggregatilineales; family Phototrophicaceae; genus JALHOR01. Next base: position 3,941 of record JALOOI010000053.1, on the reverse strand, counting down.
ATACCCCCTCCCAGAACTTTGTCTATGCCGATGTGGATGGCAACATTGGCTACCAGACACCGGGCAACATCCCCATCCGCGCCGCCGGTCACAGCGGGCTGCTGCCGGTGGATGGCACCACCGACGAGTATGAATGGCGCGGCTATGTGCCCTTTGAGTATCTGCCGTCCATCTTCAACCCGGAGCGCGGTTACATCGCCACCGCCAACCAGGCGCTGGTGCCGCTGTCCTATTACGAGCAACTGGCGGCCACCCTGGGCGATCAGTTCGGTGCCGATTCCAATTACAGCTTCAGCCAGGAATGGGCCTATGGTCAGCGCGGCCAGCGCATTGTGGATCTGCTGGAAGCCAGCGACGCGCACGATCTGGAGACCTTCCGCGCCATCCAGGGCGATAATAAACTGCTGGTGGCCGAAGCCATGGCCCCGTATCTGGCCGGGCTGGATACCGGCGATGCGGCGCTGAATGACCTGCGCGACTGGCTGCTGGACTGGGATTATCAACTGCACATGGACAGCCCGCAGGCGGCCCTGTTCGGTAAATTCTGGTCGGCCCTGATGCGTAATGTGTATGACGATGAACTGGCGGCGATCAATGAGACGGCCGGGGGCGGCGGCCAGGAGATGTGGGCCACCCTGCTGCTGCTGCAAGAGCCGCAAAACCTGTGGTGGGATAACCTCACCACGGCCAATGTCACCGAAAGCCGCGATGACATCGTGATTCAATCGCTGCGCCAGGGGCATGAAGCGCTGGTGGCGCTCCAGGGCAGCGACCGGGCCCGCTGGTCGTGGGGCCAGCTACATACGGCGACCTTCGTCAGCAACCCGCTGGGCTTAAGCGGCATTGATCTCATCGAGAACATGGTCAATCGCGGGCCGGTGGCGGCCAGCGGCGGCTCCGACGTGGTGAATGCCACCGGCTGGCAGATCGACGATCTCACGGTGCGGGCGCTGCCGTCCATGCGGACGGTGATTGACCTGGGAGATTTATCGCGCAGCCAGGTGATTCATACCACCGGGCAAAGCGGGCATCCCTTCAGCCCGCATTACGGCGATATGATCGACGACTGGCGCATGATTCGCTATCACCCGATGCTGTGGACGCAGGCGCAGATCGAAGCGGCGGCCGTCAACCGGCTGGTGCTGGAACCGGGATCGTAACCACCGGCGGCGGGGGCGGCGCAGGCGGGCCGTCCCCGCGGGGGTTAGAGCTGCACGCGCCCGGTGGCCACCAGCAGCGCGGCCCCCAGAATCAACACATTGAAGAAGAGAATCACCGATAAAAAGGCCCGTTCCCCGGCGGTCATGCCCAGAAAACGGCCATCGCCGGGCGGGGTCGCTTCTTCCGCCGGTTCGATCTCGCGTCCCAGTTCCACCGGGAAATCGCCATCATCGCCGGGCAAAAATTCATCATCGTCTTCGCCCAGCAAACCGCTGCGAATATCTTCATCTTCGGATTTGGGCCGTCTCGCGGTCACAGGCTGTCTCCCCACTGCTGCTGCCGATCATGCCGTTATTATAGCATGATCGGTTCAGCCTGCCCGCCGCCAGACGTTATCCACCAGGTTAAAGAGGACATACTCTTCGCGGTAGATCGTGTTGGCCCCCACGCGCACGGTGACGCGCACCTGTGGCGTGCCATCGGCGGCCATCTGCGGCAGAACGGCCGTGGCGATTTTCGGCTCCGGGGGCGTGCTGCTGTTGTAACGGGCGTAGGCGGCGGCCCGGTCAGCCTCAGAACGCACATCCAGCAGGCTCAGCCAGCGCGGCTCATCGCGCCGCAGGATGAGGTCATCTTCCGTGGCCAGCCGCCAGGTGAAAAAGTCGCGCCAGTCCAGCGGCATTTGCGCCAGGTTCGGCACGCCGGTCACGCTGCTCAGCAGGCTGATGCTGGAATCTGGCTGGAGCGCCTGCACAAGCTGGCCCAGGCGGGCCGTGCCGTACTGCTGCGCCAGGCTGTCCAGCAGGTAGGTGCTGCTGCCCACCTGCACAAAGCGCCCCACCAGCCAGGCGATCACGCTGGAGCGCACATAATGCGCGTCCGCCGGGTAAATGGGCTGGCGTTCAGCGATGAGGCTGTCGGTGAGGCGGGTGGCCAGCAGCGTGCCCATGGCGATGCGCTGCGGCGTGTCGAAGGGGGCATCCGCCCGCGCTCGATCCATATAAGGCGAGGGCAGCACAAGCTGCCAGGCACTGCCGGCATCAGACCAGGCCGGCTCTGGCAGCGGCACCGGCACAATATCGACGGTGATGGGCGGCAGCGCGGCACAGGGCAGCGCCTGGCACACCTGCTCCAGCCACATAGCCACGACATCGGCCATCTGCTGCGCCAGCAGCGCATCCACCGCCCGGTAACGAATGCTGAAGCGGTCACGTTCCAGGGTGGCGGCTGCGCCCCAGAAAGTATAATCCGGCGGCACATGGTACCAGCCCCCCGGCAGCAGGTCGTCACCGCTGCCACTGTCGTCGTAGCGCCAGTAAAACCACGTCCGCAGGTAGGGCACGCCATTTTCAATTTCTTCCACCTGCACCCGCGCCCGCGGCCCGTCGATCTCCAGGTCCGCAATACGCCCGGTCAGCCGAATATCGGACGTTTGTTTGCGGGCCTGCATCAGGCTGAACAGCGCCTGCTGCGCCAGCCGCCAGTCATCGGTGGCGCTGCGCTGAATCTCCAGAAAAGTGGCGGCATCGCCAATGCGCAGCGCGGCCACTTCCGCGGCCACCGTATCGCGCAGAAGCTGCTCCACGCGGCTGTTCACCTGTTCCAGCCGCCGCGCCACCAGATACACCACCAGCCCGATGATGGCCAGCAGCAGCACAATCACCAGCAGCAGGCGCAGCAGCCCCACATACCGCGCCCGCCGTTCCTGCGGGTCTTCGGGGTGCTGCCGGCTGCGGCCTTTGCCGGCATCCATTTGCCAGTCCAGTTGAATCCCCATGCCTGTTATCCCATCTGTGGCGTGTGCGTGTTTATAACAAAATAACGTCGCCGGCGATGATGCGTTCCACGCGGCCCGCGGCCGTCTGCACCAGCAGCGCTCCATCCGCTTCCACACCGATGGCCACCCCCTGCACGCCCTCAATGCTCACCGTCTGGCCGATGGTGGTTAAACGTCGCTGCCACGCCTGAAACAGTTCTTCGCTCAGCAACCGGTGCGACCAGGCATCCAGGCGGGCCAGCAGCGCGGCAATCAACGCCGCCTGCTCCAGCGGGCGCTGTGCTGCGTCTTCCAGGTTCACGGCCGTCTGCGCCAGGTCGGGCGTGAAGGGCACGCGCACATTGACCCCCATGCCCAGGACAACGCCGATCAGCCGGTCATCCTGCCAGTGGGCTTCCGGCAGCACGCCACACACCTTGCGCCCGTTAAGCTGTACGTCGTTGGGATACTTGATGCCCACCCCCGGCAGGCCCAGCCCTTCGCACAGTTCCGCCACCGCCAGCCCGCCGAGCATACTAACGCGGTGCAGCGCCGCCGGCGGCGGCCGCAGGATGAGCGATACGGCCAGCGCCACGCCAGGCGGCGTATGCCACACCCGCCCCAGGCGGCCCCGGCCGGCCCGCTGCTCATCCGCGATGACCACCGCCCCGGCCGGCGCACCGGCCCGCAGCCAGGCCGCCGCATCATCATTGGTGGAATCTGTCGCGGGGAAAAAACGCAGGGGGCGCGGCCCCAGGGCGGCCGCCAGCGTGCCAGCGTTCAGCGTCATCGTTGACCTCGATTCATGCGCCATAACGCCAGCGCCAGCGGAATGAGCACGATAAGCAGTGAGCCGGTACCGATGCCGAAGACAAAGAGGCCATAAGCATCCACCTGTTCCGGCGCAACCGGGAAGGCTGCGGCAGTCGCCGTCAGTTCCAGCGCCTGGCGGGCCGGCAGCGTCACCACCGGGGCGGGCGCGGCTTTGGTCTGGGCCCGTGCCACGCCGGCCAGGGCCACCGGC
>JALOOI010000242.1 GCA_025454495.1 Anaerolineae bacterium | reverse complement strand
CTGCTGACACCGGCCTGCACCGCCCAGCGCGACCTGGAACTGCGGCAAACGCCGGCCAGCGCCGCCAGCGTCATTGGCAGCGTGCGCCAGGGGAACACCGTGGAGGTGGATCGCCAGGCGGCCGGGGGGGCCTGGCTGCGGGTGGCGGCCAATGGCGGCTGGGCCCCGCTGGCCGATTTCATCTGTGTGCCGCCGCTGAACCCGGCGCTGCTCCAGGTGGAAGTGATCCCGGCCGCGACGGCCCTGCCGCCGGCGGCCACCGTGCCGCCCACCCGTGTCCCAGCCTCGCCGGCCCCGGCCACCGTGCCGGCCACGTCGCGCCCGTAAGCCTGATTCGCTGCTGTTAAAGGATACCGCATGACATATCGTATTCGTCGTTTCTTCCTGGGGCTGCTGGCCCTGCTGGCGCTGCTGGTGACGGGCCTGTTCGGGCTGATGCTGTACGACACGCAGGCCGGCGAGCAGGCGGCCGATGTCGCCACCGTCACCTTTCCCGCGGCCGATGGCACGCCCGTGGCGGCCGTGCTGGCCCGGCCGGAGGGCCCCGGGCCCTTCCCCGGCGTGCTGATGGTGCATGAATGGTGGGGGCTGAATGCCGAAATTGCCGAAATGGCGGCCATCCTGGCGCAGGAAGGCTATGTGGTGCTGGCCCCGGATACCTATCGCGGGCGGGTGGCGGCCACGGTGCCCGGTGCGCTGGCGTTACGGATCACCGTGCCCGCTGACCGCGTGGACAGCGATATGCAGGCCGCCTTCGCGTATCTGGCGGCGCAGCCCGATGTGCTGCCGGAGCAGATCGCGGTGATGGGCTTTTGCTATGGTGGCGGGGTGGCGCTGCGCCATGCCGTGCAAAACCCGCAGATCGCCGCCACCATCAACCTGTATGGCGATACCATCAGCGATCCGGCCGGCTTCGGGGCGCTGCTGGAGAACGACCGCCCGGTGCTGGGCATCTTTGGCGAGGTTGACCGGCAAATCCCGGTGGCCGAAGCCGAAGCCTTCGCCGCCGCGCTGGCCGCCGCCGGCATCCCCGGCAGCGTGACCATTTACCCCGGAATGCCGCACGCTTTCGTCACGCCGCACAGCATCGCTGAGCCGGGCGAAGCACAAAACGCCTGGCGGGCGATCCTGGCCTTCCTGGCGGAACAGGTGCCAGGCACACCCGCCGGCGGCTGAGCCACCGTCATAGTCGCGGCCGCGGTTACGGTCGCGGTCACGGTCAGGCGGGCGGTTTACGCACCGTGGCCGCGTAAAAGAAGCCGTGAAACAAATCCTGATAGCGATACTGCTCGCCCTGGTTTTCCAGCCAGCGCCAGGGCTGGCGGGTGCTGTCCGCGATGATGAACATATCGGTGAAATCGGTAATCCAGCGGATGGGCAGGGTATACCAGCGCGTGCTTTCGCGCAGGTCGCCCACGCCGAACACGCCGCCGGGCTTCAGCGCGGCCCAGGCCCGCTGCATGGCCAGCTCATAACGCGGGATGACGGCCAGCCCCAGGGTACACAGCACCGCATCAAAGGGCGCGTCGAACTCCATTTCGGCGGCATCCGCCTGCACCAGGTGAATATTGCGCCAGCCGCGCCCCACCACAAACTGCTGATGGGCGCTGTCCAGCATATCCTGGCTGTAATCCGTGGCGACCAGCGTGCCGGTGGGGCCGATGCGCTCCATGATGTACGGGAAGTTGGCCCCCGCCCCGCAGGCGAAATCCAGCACGCGCATTCCCGGCTGCAACTGCGCCATCTCCAGCAGCGTTTGACGCATGGTGATGCGCGGAAACTGCCCCAGGTACAAATAATCGGTGAGGTTATAAAAACTGGCGCGTTTGTGATAGTAGGCGTTCAGGCGTTCCTGCGTTAGCCCGGTGGTACGGCGCTGGCGCACCACCGCACCGAGCATCAGCCCGGCCAGCACGCCCACCCAGAATGATCGTTTGAACATGATGTAGGCCCTCTTGTGGGGAATGAACAACACACCGCGGCATTATAGCGCCGGCGGCGGCAAATGGGGCGGCTCAAGTCGCAGTCTCAGTCGCAGTCACAGTTTCAGTCTTCTTCGCCGTCATCATCCGCGCCGGCCAGGATGGTGTGGATGGCGCTGCGCGTTAGCCCGTAGAGGATGTACAGCAGCCCCCAGGCGAAAAAGGCAAAGGTGGGGAACAGCACCAGCGAAGCCACGATCAGGCTGCCGGTCATCACGCGGCGCGTTTTGCGGATGTAGCGCAGCGACAGGATATTGCTCTTTTCGTACTGCACCTGGCTAATCATCAGCAGGCCGGTGAGCAGCATCAGCAGCGCCGCCTGGGGGGCCGCATCCAGCCCGGGGTGCAAATCCTGCATAAAGATGACGTAGCCGGCCAGCACCAGCGCCGCGATGGTGGTGGGCAGGCCCACGAAATGCGTCACCGGCACGGCCGGGTCGGCCTCCTCATTAAAGCGGGCCAGGCGAATGGCCGCGCAGCACACCGGCACAAAGCTGAGGGCAATGCCGATGAAGCCCAGATTTTCGAAATACAGGAAGTAGAACAGCAGCGCCGGGGCCACGCCGTAATTGACCATATCCGCCAGCGAATCGAACTGCACACCAAAATCACTGGTAGCCCGCATCAGCCGGGCGATACGGCCATCGACCATATCCAGCACGCAGGCCAGCAAAATGAAGCCGGCCGCCGCGGTGTACTGCCCCTGGAACGTCTCCAGAATGGCGATATAGCCGGCAAAAATGGCGGTGGCGGTGATGGCATTGGGGATGAACACCCTGGACAGATGACCAATGTTGAGATGACGAAAGCCCGACATAGCACCGCACTCCAACCTGTACCGCTGCTTATGGTTAAGAGTAGCAGATTCTTGTGCAAAGTGTTCATTAAATTTTGCGAACAAAGGGCAGATCAAAGGCGGGGCGGGGCGGCGAAAAATGCTTATGCCGCAGCGTGCGGGGGAAAAATTCCCACATGATAACTCTATGATACCACCGCCGGGCCCGGTACGCCACTTTCTGGGGCACTTTGGGCGGGGATCAAGGGGCATACTGAGTTCAGACCGGGCCCCGGCCTGGCTACCGTTCAACAGCAGGAGGTTCAACCATGCACCCGGAAACCACGCCCGACTTTTACCGCACCCACAGCCCGATGAGCGACCCCGGCACGGCTGCGCCGCTGCTGGCCCACCTGCCCCAGGATGACCTGGGGGCGCTGTGTCGCATCGTCCAGACCGTTTACCGGCATTACTATGACAGCACGGCTTTCCCGCTGGAACGCCGCCAGGAAGTGGATTTGCGCCGGGCTGAGCGCCTGTGGCAGCGCATCGCCGCGCTGGATGCCCGCCCGCTGACGGAGCCGCGCCCGCCAGAGCAGCGCCTCATCGGCTGCTGCCGCGATGCCGCCCTGCTGCTGTGTTCCATGCTGCGCCAGCAGGGTATCCCGGCCCGCCTGCGCGTGGGCTTTGCCGCTTACATCCGCACCGTCCCCGGCTTTCATGTCGATCATGTGGTGCTGGAGCTGTGGGACAGCGGCCGCTGGCACCTGGTGGATGCCGAACAGGATGCCGGGCTGATCGCCGCCAATGATATTCAATTCTCCGTCCACGACATTCCCCGCGATCAATTTCTGGCAGGCGGGCAGGCCTGGCTGGCGGTACGCGACGGGCGGCTGGCCGCTGCGGATTTCGGAGCCGACCCGCAGGAGCATTTCTGGCGCGGCGAATGGGCCATCCGTCAGCGTCTGTTGCAGGATGCACTGGCGCTGAACAAAATTGAATATCTGCTGTGGGATACCTGGGGCTTGATGGAAGGGGATGCCCCGGCCGGCCACCTGGGCTGGCTGGATACAGTGGCCGCGCTGACAACACGCCAGGAGATTGACTTTGCGGCGGTGCGGGCCCTGGCGCAGGATGCCCGGCTGAAGCCGCCGGAACGCTTTATGACTTACAGCCCGGTGAGGCCTTTCTACGAAACCACCCCGGACACCCTGTAGCCCCACCCCCCGGCCCAATTGTGCGCCGCAGCGGGCACATTTCGCGGTATAATAGGCGTAAGGTTCAGCCGCGCCGGCCCCACTACGCCCGTGCCCGCGCTGCGCCCCATCTTAAACGCTGCCCGTTCGGGTGACAGGAGTTCCCCTATGAGCGCTGCACCGCCCCGCCCTTTTGACGACATCCGCCAGGAAGCCCGTGAACGTTTGGAAGATGCTGTGCCGTTCCTGAACAAACAGGCCAATGAACTGCGTAAAACCATCATCCAGCAACTGCGCGAAGCGGATAAAAATATCCGCGAGCAGGTGCAGCAGAAAAAGCTGGATGCCGAAGCGCAGGAACAGGTCGATAAAGTGCTGTCCCGCCTGGGGGACATGACCACCTTCCTGGAACAGCACAGCGTGGAGCAGATGGAAGAAAAAGCCAGCGCCGCCGCCCGCCAGCACATCTGGCGCAATCTGTTCATCGCGTTCGTCGTCGGCCTGGTGATCGGCCTGTTCCTTGGCCGCCGGGACTGAAGGCGCGACCGACTGGTGTTTGACCCGCCGGACGCAGCCTGTCCGGCTTTTTGTTGGAGCAGGAGTGCATGTTCAAATTCATGATTTGTTTTCGCCCGCCGGCCGACCTGACGCGCTTTGAGAATGCCTACAATGATTTTCTGGCGCTGGTGGAACGCATACCGGAGATTCAGCGGCGGCAGGTGATCCACGTCACCGGCAGCCCGCAGGGCAGCCCGCCTTACGGGCGCATCCTGGAGCTGTATTTTGCCTCGCAGGCCGCCATGCAGCAGGCGCTGCTTTCCGGGCCGGGGCAGGAAGCCGGCGGCGAACTGCGGCGTTTTGCCACCGGCAGCTACGACATCATGTTTGCCGAAGTATATGAAGAACCGGGCGGCCATACGCCGGCGGCCGGCCCCGCCACCCCGCTTAACCAGCCAGCGAAATGAGGGATCATGCAGGCGCTGAAAGACCGTATTCGGGCCGAAGGGCAAAATCTGGGTAATGGCATCCTCAAAATTGACAGCCTGCTCAATCATCAACTGGACCCGCAGTTGATGGTGGGCATGGGGCGCACGCTGGCGCAGTTGTTCGCCGGGGTGCGGGTGGATCGCATTCTGACGGCCGAAATTTCTGGCATCGCCCCGGCGCTGATGGCCGGCATTGAAATGCAGGTGCCGGTGGTGTATGCCCGCAAAAAGCAGCCCATCACCATGCGCGGCATCATTTACGTGGAGAGCGCCCCCAGCCACACCAAAGGCGGCACGGTCGATCTGCTGGTGAGTGGCGAATTTTTGAAGGCCGGGGAACAGGTGCTCATCATTGATGACTTTTTGGCCACCGGGCAAACGTTGATGGCGCTGGCCCGCCTCATCCAGGCGGCCGGGGCGCACGTGGCCGGCGTGGGCGTGGTGGTGGAAAAATCGTTTGAGGGCGGCCGGGCGGCCATGCTCAAAGCCGGCTACACCTGCCCCATTCACGCGCTGGCCACCATCACCGCCATGGACGACGGCGGCATTACCCTGGCCTGAAGCCAGCCGCGGAAACGCCAAAACCCCTCACGGGAGGGGTTTTACTGGATGGTGGGCGATGAGGGGCTCGAACCCCCGACCTCACGAATGTGAGCCGTGCGCTCTGACCAGCTGAGCTAATCGCCCGGTGCCATCACTATAGCATACCCTGGCGGGCAGGGCAAGAGGCATTTCCGCCGCTGCGCCCGGCCCCCTGTTCCTCTGTCTGGAGCGTGCTGCATGACCGCTGCGCCGGCGCTGCCTGTTGTTTTCGTCACCCGCCACATCGCCCCGGCCGCGCTGGCCCGGCTGCGGGCCGCCGCCGTGGTGCGGCTGTGGGAGGAAGACCGGCCCATCCCCCGTGAACACCTGCTGGCCGCGGTGGCCGAAGCCGATGGCCTGTTCGCGCTGCTCACCGAGCGCGTGGATGAAGCGCTGCTGCTGGCCGCCCCGCGCCTGCGCGTGGTCAGCAATATGGGGCCGCGGCCCGGCGCATCGCCGAGGGGGAGCGCTATGTGCGGGCCGGCCGCTGGCACACCTGGAGTCCGTCGCTGCTGGTAGGGCGCGATGTCCACGGCGCGACGCTGGGCATCGTGGGCTTCGGGCGCATTGGCCAGGCGGTGGCGCGGCGGGCTGCCGGCTTCGGGATGCGCCTGCTGGCCAGCGGCGGTGATGCCGCGGCGGCCGCACACATGGGCGTGACCATGCTGCCGCTGCCCAAACTGCTGAGTGCCAGTGATTTCGTCAGTGTGCATGTGCCCCTGAAGCCGGCGACGCACCACCTGATCGGTGCGGCGGAACTGGCCGCCATGCCGCCGC
>JALOOI010000052.1 GCA_025454495.1 Anaerolineae bacterium | reverse complement strand
TTCTGGTCGGTTTGTACGGTGAAGGCCCCGGCGGTTAAATTGCCGGTGCCCCAGCCGATGACGCTGTACCAGAAGCCGCCAATGGCCAGTTGATTGTAGAAAGCGTCGGCCACTTCATTCCCCGGCGGCAGCAGGCCCGGCGGCGGCGTTTGCGGCGGCGTGCCGGTGAAGGCGCTGGCGTTGTAGCAGGTGTACAGGTTCAGGTTGGATTGCACGCCGCACACTTTGTTGAAGCTGCCAAATTGCAGGGTGAACATAAACCCCTGCTGGAACGACTGAAACGCGCCAGGAGCGCTGGCCGGCGGCCCGGCCGGGCAGGGCAGCGGGCTGCTGGACGGGAAGGCCCAGGTGGCCGGGCAGGCCGCCGCCACATTGATGGAACGGGCCAGGTTCGCTTCGCGGCCGGCCCGCAGCGCCACCAGGCGGTAAATGGCGCGGGCTTCGCCGCCGGGGATGATGACCACGCGCGACCCGATGGGATCGACCGGGATGGTTTCGACAATGGTTTCCCCGCTGACCGACAGGCGCTCCAGGCGGGCGCTGTCCGCCTGCGTTTGCCAGGCCAGCGTCACCTGCTGGCCGGGGGCGGCCGTCTCCGTGCTGACGGTGAAGGACAGAATGGCCGGTTCCAGCGGCGTGGGGGTCAGCGTGACGGTGGGCGTGAGCGTAAAGGTGGGCGTAAGGGTAAAGGTGGGCGTGGCGGTGGGTACAAAGGTGTTGGTCACGGTGGGCGTGGGCGTAATGGTCGCCGTGGCGGTGGCCGTCGCGGTGGGCGTGCGCGTGGCCGTGGGCGTGCGCGTGGGGCTGGCCGTGACGGTGGGCGTAAAGGTGAGCGTGGCGGTGGGCAAAATGGCCACCGTGGGCAGCACGCGCGTGTCGGCGGGACGGCAGGCGGCCAGGAAAAGCGTTACAATCAGGGCGATCATCAGCACATTCTGGCGCGGCACGGGCATGGCGCAACAACTCCCACACTCTCATCATTCAGCTTTCATTATAACGTTGATTATGCTCGGCGGGCTAATGGCGGCCTGCCAGCCGGCCACCCCGGCCGCGGCGCTGCCCACGCTGGCCAGCCTGCCGACGGCGCTCAGCCGCCCGCCCGCCGCCACCGCGACGGCAACGGTTACGCCTGCCGCCACCGCCACGACCACGACCACGGCCACGACCACCGTCACGGTGACACCCTCCGCCACCCTCACCGATACCCCGCCGGCCAGCGCCCCGCTTATGGCCACGGTCATGGACACGGACACGGTTACGGTTACGCCGGCGGCCACAGCGACGCTGCTGCCGGAGGCCTTCGTCTTTGGTCAATCGGTGGAAGGGCGCGACCTGACGGCCTACCGTTTCGGCAGCGGGCCGCGGCTGCTGCTGCTGGTGGGCGGCATCCACACCGGCTACGAGACCAATACCGTGGGGCTGCTGCGGGCCCTGCGCGATCATTACACCGCCCGCCCGGATGAGGTGCTGCCCGGCGTGGCGCTGGTGCTGGTGCCGGCGCTCAACCCGGATGGTCTGCTGTACGGGCGGGCGCTGCGCGGGCGCTTTAATGCCCGTGAGGTTGATCTTAATCGTAACTGGGGCTGCGGCTGGTCGGCGGCGGCGGTCTTCCGCGACCTGCCGGTGAATGCCGGCGCGGCCCCCTTTTCGGAGCCGGAGACGGTGGCCCTGGGGGCGCTCATCCAGCAGCTTCAGCCGGGGGCGGTGCTGTTTTACCATGCGGCAGCGCGGGGCGTGTTCCCTGGCAACTGCGGCGGCACGCGCTCGGTGGCACTGGCCCAGGTGTACAGCGCGGCCAGCGGCTACCCCTACCAGCCGGATTTTGCCGGCTACACCGTGACGGGATCAGCCCCGAACTGGGTCGATAGCCTGGGCATTCCCGCGCTGGATGTGGAACTGGCCAGCGCCGAAGACACCGAACTCATCCGCAACCTGAACGCCATCCGCGCCGTGCAGGCCTGGCTGACCGCCACCACCCCCTGAAGCAGCGGCATTACGGCACCGGGTAGCTGGCCGGCGGCATTACGGCCGCGATTGGGAGCACGTGGTGATGGTGGCTGAGTGATTGTTACTCCATTATACCGGGGGTAGACCAGATGGGGGGCAGGCCGGCTGAGCAGATACTCATCCCGCCAGCCCAACTCCTCCCTGTGCATTCACCGCCGGCCGCATTAGAATCAAGCGTCTGTGCCGTCCGTCACCAGCACGGCGTTTTTTCGTCCGCCTGCACACCATGCTTTAGAGGCTATAGCCATGAGTCAATCACATCAATATCTGGTCATTCCCGGGCCCGTCGAAGTGCGCCCGGAGATTTTACAGGCGCAAACCGAATGGATGATCGGGCATCGCTCCAGCGAATTCGCGGCGCTGTTTGCCCGCCTGCAAACCAAACTGAAGCAGGCTTTTTTGACGCAGTATCGCGTCTTCCTCAGCGGCTCCTCCGGCACCGGGCTGTGGGAAGGGGCCAGCCGCAACTGCATCCGCGATGACCGCCGCGTGCTGCACCTGGTGGGCGGCGCGTTCAGCGAGCGCTGGGCCGAAATTAGCCAGGCCAATGGCAAACAGACCGACGTGATCGAAGTGGCCTGGGGCCAGGCCCACACGCCGGAGATGGTGGCAGACGCGCTGAAGAAACAGGCCTACGATGCCGTCTGCGCCGTCCACAACGAAACCAGCACCGGTGTCACCCACCCCATTCAGGAAATTGGCGCAGTCGTGCGCGATTACCCGGAAACGCTGTTCCTGGTGGATACCGTCAGCGGCTTCCTGGGCACGGAACTGCGGACGGATGACTGGGGAATTGACGTGGCGCTCACGTCCAGCCAGAAGGCCTTCGCGCTGCCGCCGGGGCTGGCCTTCGCGGCCGTCAGCGACCGCGCCATGGAACGGGCGAAGCAGGTGCCCCACCGCGGCTACTACTTCGATTTCTGGGCGCTGGAAGAAAGCCTGGTGAAGAACAACACCCACAACACCCCGCCGGTGTCGCTCATGTTCGCTGCCGATAAACAACTGGATGATATTCTGGCCGAAGGGCTGGAAAACCGCTGGCAGCGCCACCAGGCCATGAAGGACACCACCCACGCCTGGGCGCTCAGCCGCGAATTTGGCCTGTTCGCGCAGGCAGGGTATCGCTCCAACACCGTGACCACGGTCGATAACCGCGAAATGAAACTGGATGTGGGCGCGATGGCCAAATTTATGGCCGGGCGCGGCTTTAGCATGGATCAGGGTTACGGCCAGATCAAAGGCAAGACCTTCCGCATCGCCCATATGGGTGACATGCAGCCGGCCACGCTCCAGCAGGTGCTGGACGGGCTGGATGCGTTCATGCAGGCATAGGGGGCCGCGCCAATGACCTTCCATGTGTTGATTCCCGATGATGTCGACCCGAAAGCCATCGATATTCTGACCGGCGCGGACGGGCTGCGCGTGAGCGCCCCCGGCAAACTGTCGCCGGAACAGCTCACCGCGGCCGTGGCCGATGCCGATGCCCTGCTCATCCGCAGCGGGGTCAAAATTACCCCGGCGGTGTTCGCGGCCGCGCCGCGCCTGAAGGCCGTGGCCCGCGCCGGCGTGGGCGTGGACAATGTGGACCTGGAAGCTGCCACCGCGCATGGCGTGGTGGTGATGAATACGCCGGGCGGCAACACCATCTCCACCGCCGAACACACCTTCGGGCTGATGCTGGCGCTGGCGCGGTTCATCCCCCAGGGCGATGCGTCGCTGAAGGCCGGCAAATGGGATCGTAAGACGTTTGTGGGCGTGGAACTGCGCGGCAAAACCCTGGGGCTGATCGGCTTTGGGCGCATCGGGCAGGCGGTGGCCCTGCGGGCCCAGGCGTTCCAGATGACGGTGATCGCTTATGACCCGTACCTGCCGCAGGACGTGTTCGACAGCCTGAAGGTGGAAGCGGTGCCGCTGGAGACGCTGTATGCCCGCGCCGATTTTATCTCGCTGCATACGCTGCTGAACGACAGCACCCGCGGCCTGATTAACGCGGACACCATCGCCCGCATGAAAGACGGCGTGCGGATCGTGAATGCCGCGCGCGGGGCGCTCATCAATGATGCTGACCTGGCCGCCGCGCTGAAAAGTGGCAAAGTGGCCGGCGCAGCGCTGGATGTGTACGAACCGGAACCGCCCCCGGCCGATCATCCGCTGATCGGGCTGCCCAATGTCATTGATACGCCGCACCTGGCCGCCAGCACCAGCGATGCCCAGGTGGTGGTGGCGCTGGAAGCCGCCGAACTGATCCGCGATTACCTGTTGCAGCAGGTGACGCAGAACGTGTGTAACCCGGCAGTGCTGAAGGCGTAAGTTTGCCGCGGGGGGCCGCTGCGCCCCCCCGGCCGCCCGGCACCCGCAGCTATGCCTGTGCCGGCTCCGGGCCGGCCGGGAACGGCCCATTTTGACCGCGGATGGCCGCCCGGTAAACGCGCCCGGCAAAAATGCCCCACACCAGCAGCGTGACCAGCGTCCACCAGTTCGCCTGATAAAAATACAGCCAGTCGCCGGGCCACAGCAGCGGCGCATTCACCAGCAGCATCAGCCCCAGCCCCGTCCACGGCTGCACCAGCACCAGCGGTATGATGCCCACCAGCACATAATTGATGGGGCTGTTGCCACCCACATAGGGAGCGACGAGAATGGAAGCGGTGATGAGCAGGGTGGCGGTATCGCGGTTGAGCGCCGGACGGCTGAAGAAGGCCAGCGCCAGCGTCAGCCCGGCCACCGCCAGCAGCGCCCCCTGCACCAGCAGCGGTGCCGTGATGCCGCTGCGGGCCAGCGTCGCATCCAGGCTGATGTCGATCAGCGTGCCGGTATACCAGTGATGATTGTTCAGCGAGGTTAGCCAGTCGCGCCCGCGCCACAGCAGCGGTGGCAGGGTCGCCACCAGCAGCACGCCCCCGGTGATGAGCCAGCGCCGCCAGTCCCAGGCCAGCAGCACATAGCCCCCGGTCACGATGAGCAGCAGCAGCACGATCTGCGGTTTCGCGCTCGCCAGCAGCAGGCCGGCCGCCAGCAGGTACGGGTTTTTGCGCTCATAGCCCGCCAGCAGCAGCAGCACCCCGGCCACCACCAGGCCATCCAGGTTGGCATCCGCAATATTCCGCAGCCCCGGATACGCCGTGATGGCCAGCACCAGCGCCAGCCGGGACAGCCAGGGTTTATCCGCCCGCCGCGGCACACTGAGCACGGTGATGGCCAGGGTGCAGAAGACCAGCAGCCCCCAGGCCGCCCCGGCCGACAGCAGGCTGCCCGCCGGCATCAGCAGCACCCCCGTCCACGGCGGATTTTTAAAACCGCCCGACCCGTCCGCCAGGTACAAAATATTCCACGAACTCACGGCCGGGAAGAGATTATCAATGCCGAAGGTGCTGCTGCGCTCCGGCAGCCAGGAAAAGAAAGCCATACACAGCAGCAGCACTCCCGCCAGCAGCACTCCTGCCAGCAGCCCGCCCACCAGCCCATACAGGAGGGGAGAAGAACGCCGGGATGTTGTGGCCACCATCGCCCTGCCTTTCGCTCTGGTCTGTCAGGGGGCGGCGGGGTGTGGCCTGTTCGGGCACAGCGGCCACACCCCCGGCCCCGGTATGGCGCTACCGCGACGGCCCGCCAGGGCGGGGCCGCCGCGGCCGCGGTTACTGCCGCAGGAAGTTACGCAGCACGGTTTGCAGAATGCCCCCGTTCTGGTAGTAGGACACCTCCACCGGCGTATTCAGCCGCACATCGGCCACGAACTGCGTCACCGTGCCGGCCGGCGTGGTGGCCGTCACGGCGATCTCCTGCAACGGCTGCACGCTGTCGCTCACCGGAATATCGAAGAATTCGTGGCCGGTCAGCCCCAGGGACTGCCACGACTGCCCCGGCTTAAAGGTCAGCGGCAGCACGCCCATCATCACCAGGTTGCTGCGGTGAATGCGCTCAAACGATTCGGCGATGACGGCCTTCACACCGAGCAGGAAGGTGCCTTTGGCGGCCCAGTCACGGCTGCTGCCCATGCCGTAATCTTTGCCCGCCAGGATCACCAGGGCAGTGCCATCGGCGATGTACTGCTGCGCGGCTTCGTACAGGCTCATCGGCTGCCCGGAGGGCAAATGCAGCGTCACGTTGCCTTCGCTGCCAGGAACCAGCCAGTTGCGCAGGCGAATATTGGCGAAGGTGCCGCGGGTCATCACGCGGTCATTGCCGCGCCGCGCCCCGTACACGTTAAAATCCTTCTTCGCCACGCCCAGGCTTTTCAGGTAGTCCCCGGCCGGGCTGCGCTCGGCGATGTCGCCCGCCGGCGAGATATGATCGGTGGTGATGCTGTCTTTGAACAGGCCCAGCACCCGCGCCGACTGCACCGGCTGCACCGGCTGCGGCTGTGGCGACATGTTGATGAAGAAGGGCGGCTCCTGAATGTAGGTGCTGTCCTCATTCCAGCGGTACACGGCTTCATCAGTGGAGGGGATGGCATTCCACGCCGGGTTGCCCTGGTACACGTTGCCGTACTGCTCTTTGAACATGCGCGGCGACAGGGCATTTTGCACCGTGTCCAGCACTTCCTGCTGCGTGGGCCAGATGTCGCGCAGGTAGACCGGCTGGCCCGCGTCATCGTGCCCCAGGGGTTCGTGATTGAGGTCAATATCCACTGTGCCGGCCAGGGCATAGGCCACCACCAGCGGCGGCGAAGCCAGGTAATTGGCTTTCACTTCGGCATGGATGCGCCCGGAGAAATTGCGGTTGCCGCTGAGGACGGCCGCCGCCACCAGATCGCCCTCTTTGATGGCGCTGACGACGTTCTCCGGCAGGGGGCCGGTGTTGCCGATGCAGGTGGTACAGCCATACCCGACGGTGTGAAAGCCCAGTTGCTCCAGATAGGGGGTGAGGCCGGCCGCATTCAGGTATTCAGTCACCACTTTGGAGCCGGGGGCCAGGCTGGTCTTGACGTAGCTTTTGCGCGTCAGCCCTTTTTCCACGGCTTTTTTGGCCAGCAGCCCCGCGCCCACCATCACCGAGGGATTGCTGGTGTTGGTGCAACTGGTGATGGCCGCGATGACCACCGCACCATGGCCAATGGCCGCGCTGTGGCCGTTGTCCTGCACGGTGCCGGTGGCGCTCAGGCGGTCGGGCTTCAGTTCAAAGCCGGAGGGGCCCACCGGCGCGGTCAGCGCGGTACGGAAGGCCGGCTGCATCTCGCGCAGCAGGATGCGATCCTGCGGGCGGCCCGGGCCGGCCATGCTCGGCTCCACCTGGCTCAAATCCAGCGACAGCGTTTCGTTAAACACCGGGTCGGGCGTGTCGTCGGTGCGGAAGAGGCCCTGCTCTTTGTAGTAGCGTTCCACCAGCGTAATGAGCGCTTCATCGCGGCCGGTGCGGCGCAGGTAGGCCAGCGTTTCATCATCCACCGGGAAGAAGCCCATGGTCGCGCCATATTCCGGGGCCATGTTGGCGATGGTGGCGCGGTCGGGCAGGCTCATACTGCTGAGGCCGGTGCCGTAAAATTCCACGAACTTATCGACCACGCCTTTTTTCCGCAGCATCTGCGTCACCATCAGCACCAGGTCGGTGGCGGTGGCCCCTTCCGGCAGGCTGCCGGTCAGCTTAAAGCCGATCACTTCCGGCATGAGCATGAACACCGGCTGGCCCAGCATGGCCGCTTCGGCTTCGATGCCGCCCACGCCCCAGCCCAGCACCCCCAGGCCATTAATCATGGTGGTGTGGCTGTCGGTGCCCACCAGCGTATCCGGGTAGGTCACGCCATCGCGCTGCAACACCCCCTGCGCCAGATACTCCAGGTTCACCTGATGCACAATGCCGGTGGCCGGGGGCACCACTTTAAAATTGGCAAAGGCTTTTTGCCCCCAGTGCAGGAATTCGTAGCGCTCTTTGTTGCGCTCAAATTCAAACAGGGAATTGAGCTGGATGGCATCGGCCCGGGCGAAGGTATCCACCTGCACGCTGTGGTCAATCACCAGGTCAACCGGCACGATGGGGTTAATCTTCGCCGGGTCGCCGCCCAGGCGCACCATGGCGCTGCGCAGCGCCGCCAGATCGACCACGCAGGGCACGCCGGTAAAATCCTGCAAAATCACCCGGGCCGGCTTGAACGGGATTTCCACCGGCTGGTAGGCGGTGCCATCCCAGTCGGCCAGGTGGCGCACGTCCTGCTCCGTCACCTGCACGCCGTCCAGGTGGCGCAGCGCGTTTTCCAGCAAAATTTTGATGCTGAACGGCATCCGGTCAATGCGGCCGATGCCCAAAAGAATCCATTGGTTTACTCCTGTGCTTACCATACACCCGGTTGCCAGACCGGCGCGGGGTGGCCGCGCTGTGGTGCCGGGGGGCCAGTCATGGGTTGGAGCCGTCCATTTTACCGAAAAACGCCGTAAAGCCCCTGTCTTCAGGCATGGGGATATAAGGCGTACTTGAAAAGTTGACCAAAAGATCATTCTAAGCCATTGCAACAAGGCTCATGCGTGCGGCAGAAGCCCCCGCCTTCAGGCGTGGGGAGCGTCACCCAATCCCCGGCGCGAATGTTAGCGCATGTTACACCCCGGCGCGTTGATCTGCCTTCAGGATAAACGCCGATGAAGCCGGGGTGTAGCGCATTAAGCCGGGGTATGGTATCAGCATTATTTATAGTATTTACGAATAAATCAGGACACATGAAAGCCGCCATCCAGCGGCAGGATGGCCCCGTGAATCATGCTGGCGTGGTCGCTCAGCAGGTACAGCACCGCGTCGCACACTTCACTCGTCTCCAGAAAGCGGCCCAGGGGAATGCGGGCCAGCATTTTGCCCCCCTTCGCCGGGTCGCCCCAGGCCCGCCGGCCCATGGGCGTGAGGACGACAGTGGGATTCACGGCGTTCACGCGGATGCCGTGCGGGCCCAGTTCCAGCGCCATCACCTGCGTCAGCATATCCAGCGCCGCTTTGGAGGCGCAGTAAGCGGCATGGTCGGCCAGCGCCCCCCACGAAGCCATGCTGGAGATGTTGACGATGGCCCCCGGTGCGCCCCGGTCGATCATCCCCTGCGCCACCACCTGCGACAGGATGAAGGGGGCCCGCACATTGACGGCCAGAGTTTCATCAATGGCGCTCACGGTGGCACTGAGGAAGGGTTCCAGCCGGGCGATGCCGGCGTTATTGACCAGCAAATCCACCGGGCCGGCCGCGGCCGCCGCCTGGCGGGCAGACTCAGCATCGGCCAAATCGGCCACGATGATCTCGCAGGGGGTTTCGGCCCGCAGCGCCTCCAAATCGTCCTGGCTGCGGCTGAGCGCCACCACCGTCGCGCCGGCCGCGGCCAGCGCCGGCACCAGATCGCGCCCGATGCCCTTGCCCGCGCCCGTCACCAGCGCCCGTTTTCCCTCAAAACGTATCTGCATGTTCATTCCTCCACCGCGGCCACAGCCGCTCACCAGCGCTGCGCCCAAGTGTAGCGAATCGAGCCGCGTTTGTCAGTCAGGGCCACGATCCATCGTGCCCCGGCCGGCCGTGATTTGTTGCCGGGGGATGATAGATTGTGCCCCGGCCACGGGCCTGTTTTCCCGCTTTTCTCCGGGCCTCTGTGCCTCCGTGTTGAATCCTGTGCCGGGGGATGATTTTGGGAAGTCATAAAGGGGCACGATCCATCCGGGCAGGATGACATCGTGCCCCGGCAGATGTCCCTTTGATATTTTTTCTCCGTGCCTCTGTGCCTCTGTGTTCAATCCTGTGCCAGGCGCGGGGATGTCATTCGACCAGGGTAAACGTCACCGACGCGGCGATGACCGGGCGGCCGGGCCGCCAGTCGGCGCGGGTATCGTTCAGGTGCAGCACGCGCACCCGGCCGCCCAGACGCTGCTCCAGCAGCCGCGCCCAGGACTGCGCCGGGGGTACCGGCTGCTGCAAATTCGGCTCATAAAAATCGGCCACATAACACCCGCTGTCCCGCTTGCGAATCACCCGGCGAACGGGAATACCCGCCTGCTCCAGGCGCTGCTGCATCTCACGCCCGTGTATGATGTGGTTCATGGGGTTTCTGGCTTTCCACCCGGCTGCTTTTGAGGTATGCTTATCATAGCACAGAAGTTCTAAAAGCGCCAGTAAAAGATCATTAAATCTACCCTGGGCCAGGAGCCAGAATGACACCCTTTGCACAGCAACACACGCTGCGGCTGGCCGCGCCGCCCGCGTTCGATTTTGTGGCCACCGTGACCGGGCATGGCTGGCTGGAACTGCCGCCCTACCAGTACGACGCAGCCACGCAAACGCTCCAGCGCCGGCAGCGCCTGGCGGATGGCACGCCCGTCCGGGTGCACCTGCGGGCCACGCCGCGCCAGATCGAGCTGGCGGTGTACGCGGCCGCCCCGCTCAGCGCGGCGGGCCGGGCCGAAGTGCGCCAGACCATGCACCGCTGCCTGGCGCTGGACTGGTCGCTGACGGATTTTTACGCGCTGCTGGCGCATCACCCCGGGTATGACTGGGTGGCCGCGGGCCACCATGGCCGGCTGCTGGTGGGCCCGACCGTGTGGGAAGACCTGGTGAAAACGCTGCTGACCACCAATACCACCTGGGGCCAGACCATCGCCATGTGCCGGCGGCTGTGCGCCCTGGGCGACCCGTGCGAGGACGGGCACACCTTCCCGCGGCCGCCGCACATTGCCCCGCTCAGCGCGGCGGCGCTGGCCGCACAGACCGGCATGGGCTACCGCGCCGATTATCTGCTGGCGCTGGCGCAGCGGATTGAACAGGGCGACCTGGACGTGGAAGCGTGGGCCACCCTGCCGGCGGACGCGCTGTATGCGGCTGTGCGCGGCCTGAAAGGCTTTGGCGATTATGCCGCCGGTACCATGCTGCGCCTGCTGGGCCATTTTGACCGCCTGCCGCTGGATACGGTGGCGCGGGCGGCTTACCAGCGCCTGAGCGGCCGCGCGGACGTGACCGATGCTGACCTGCGGGCCTATTATGAGCGCTTCGGCGCGTGGCGCGGGCTGGCGCTGTGGATGGACTGCATCCGCAGCGAGGCCATGCAGGACAGTATGCAGGCCGCCCGCCCCGCCGGAACGTGAACGCGGGCCGGGCCCGCCTCAGCGATGTTCCACTTTAGGGCGATACTGAATCGCTTCGGCGGCGTGCGCGGCGCTGATGTCGGCGCTGTCGGCCAGGTCGGCGATGGTGCGGCTGAGCTTGAGGATGCGGTGATAGGCGCGGGCGCTTAACTGCATTCGCCGCACCGACAGTTCCAGCAGTTGACGGGCCTCCGGGCTGAGGACGCAGAAGCGCTCCAGGTCGCCCACGGTCATATCGGCATTGGCATACAGGCCGCTGTCGCCAAAACGGGCGAGCTGCCGCGCCCGCGCCGCCTGCACCCGCGCCCGCACCGCCGCCGAGCTTTCGCCGCGGCCGCTGCTCAGCAGCTTATCATACTCCACCCGCGGCACCTGGCAGGCCATGTCGATGCGATCCAGCAGCGGCCCCGACAGCTTCGCCTGGTAACGGGCGATCATAGGCGGGGTGCAGGTGCAGCTTTTCACCGGATCACCATAGTAACCGCACGGGCAGGGGTTCATGGCCAGCACCAGCATAAAATTAGCCGGGAAGGTGAGGCTGCCTTTGGCCCGCGAGATGGTGACGCGCTTATCTTCCAGCGGCTGGCGCAGCACTTCCAGCGTGCGCGGGTTGTGTTCCGTGCATTCGTCCAGGAACAGGATGCCCCGGTGCGACAGGGTGACTTCGCCGGGGCGCGGCAGGCTGCCCCCGCCGATCATGCCGGCGGTGCTGATGGTGTGATGCGGGGCGCGAAAAGGGCGCGTTTGCAGCAGCGGCGTGCCCGTCAGCAGGTCGGCCACGGAATAGATGCGCGTCACTTCCAGCGCTTCGGCGCGGGTGAGGGCCGGCAAAATGCCAGACATCGCGCGGGCCAGCAGCGTTTTGCCGGTGCCGGGCGGGCCGCTCAGCAGCACATTGTGGCCGCCGCCCGCCGCGATCTCCAGCGCCCGTTTCACATGTTCCTGCCCTTTAATATCCGCAAAATCGACCACGCCTTCCGGCAGCGTGTCGCCGGGGGACGGGGGCACGCCGGGCGGGCAGGGGGCCAGCGGCCGCGAGCCGTACAAATGCTCCACCAGTTCGCCCAGGCTCTCCACCGGGATCACCCGCACGGCATCAATGAGGGCCGCTTCGGCGGCATCGCCGGCGGCCACGTACAGCGTGTGCATTCCGTGCTGCGCGGCCGCATAGGCCATGGGCATCGCGCCGCGCACATGGCGCAGCCGGCCATCCAGCGACAGCTCCCCGACGAACATGGCCCCCGCCAGCGCCTCCAGCGGCACCTGATCGGTGGCGGCCAGCACACCCACCGCCACCGCCAGGTCATAGGCGGTGCTGTGTTTGGGGATGTCCGCGGGCGATAGATTGACCAGGTAGCCCTTGTTGGGAAAATTGAGCCGGCTGTTTTTGACGGCCGCCCGCACCCGTTCCCGGCTCTCTTTCACCGCGCTGTCCGGCAGGCCCACGATGGTAAACGACGGGATCATGGCCCGCGGGTTAAAATCCACCTGCACTTCCACCGGCTGCCCGTCCAGACCATTGAGGGCGCAGGCGTGAACCATGGCAAGCATCCGGGGCCTCCTCCGGCTTCAACGACGATGAGACGGGCCGCGCCGGCTACTGCACCAGGGCCGGGCGGCGGGTGTGCCAGTCGGTGGCCTGTTCGTAGGCGTGGGCCACGCGCAGCAGCACGTCCTCTTTAAAGGCCGGCGCGAGAATTTGCAGCCCGATGGGCAGCCCGTCGCGGTCAAAGCCGCACGGGATACTCATGCCAGGGATGCCCGCCAGGTTCACCGAGATGGTCAGGATGTCCGCCAGGTACATCTGCATCGGGTCGGCGGTATGCTCGCCAAATTTAAAGGCCGTGGTGGGGCTGACGGCGCTCATCAGCACATCCACCTTTGCAAAAGCCTGCTCAAAATCCTGCCGGATGAGCGTGCGGACGGCCTGCGCCTTGCCGTACCAGGCATCATAGTAGCCGGCGGAGAGCGCATAGGTGCCCAGCATAATGCGCCGTTTCACCTCCGGGCCGAAGCCCGCGCCGCGCGTGGCTTTGTAGGTTTCGATCACATCGCCCTGATCCACCCGCGCCCCAAAACGAATGCCATCGTATTTGGCCAGGTTGGCGCTGGCTTCGGAGGTAGCCACGATGTAGTAAGTCGCCAGGCTGTATTCGCTGTGGGGCAGGCTGATCTCGTGGATTTCTGCGCCCTGGCTGGCGTACCAGGCGATGGCCGCGCGGACGGCCGCCTCGACATCCGGTTGCAGCCCCGCGCCAAAATATTCGCGCGGCAGACCGATCCGCAGGCCCTTCAGCGTGCCCGCGTTCAGCCCGGCCACATAATCCGGCACCGGCACGTTGCGGCTGGTGGCATCCAGCGGGTCCGGCCCGGCGATCACCTGGAGCAGGCGGGCACAGTCGGCCACGCTGCGCGTCATGGGCCCGGCCTGATCCAGCGAGGAGCCGTAGGCCACCAGCCCGTAGCGCGACACGCGCCCGTAAGACGGTTTGAGGGCGGCCAGCCCGCAGAAAGAACCGGGCAGGCGAATGCTGCCGCCCGTATCCGTACCCAGTGACCCCATGGCCATGCGGGCCGCCACGGCCGCGCCGCTGCCGCCGCTGCTGCCCCCTGGCACCCGCCCCACATCCCACGGGTTGCGGGTGGGGTAATAGCCAGAATTTTCGGTGGAAGACCCCATGGCAAACTCATCGCAGTTCAGTTTGCCCAGCAGCACCATGCCGGCGGCAGACAGCCGGGCGATGCAGGTGGCATCAAAGGGGGGGATGTAGCCCTGCAGGATGCGGCTGCCGCAGGTGGTCGCCACGCCCCTCGTGGACAGCACATCTTTTATGGCCAGCGGGATGCCCCCCAGGGGCAGGTCGGTGCCGGCCGCGCGGGCAGCATCGGCGGCGCGGGCCTGCGCCAGCGCCAGATCGGCCGTTTGCGCCAGAAAAGCCTGAATCGTCGGCTCGGTGGCGGCGATGTGGGCCAGGTGCGCCTCCGTCAGTTCCACGGCGGAAATGTCTTGCGCCCGCAGCCGGGCCAGCGCTTCGGTGATGGTCAGGTCGATCAGTCGCGTCATACACCCATGATCCGTGAGCAGGTGATTTCAATACAGCATACGCCCCAGTATAGCACGAAGCCGGGCGCGGGCGAGAGTTGCCGCCGGTTTTAGCACGGGCGGGCGGCCAGCCGCGGCACCAGCGCCGGCACTTCCGCCAGGCTCAGCACGACGGCATCCGGCAGGATGGCGGTGCCGGCCGCGGGATAGGTGCTGATCTCGGCGCGGTGGGCGGCCAGGTGGGCCGGGCGCTCCAGCGCGGGCAGCGGGGCCAGGGCCGCGATGGGGGCCCGCAGAATGCTGTAAAAGCCGTTGCGCTTCGCGCAGATCACATCATCGTAATAATGGTCGCCCAGGTGGATGAAGCAGGCCCCGGCCCCGGCCAACTGCGCCCGCACGCGGTCAAAATAGGCCGGCGACGTTTTCAGGAAGCCGGTGTTATCCGGCGTGAGGATGTCATCAAAGTAGGGCAGCAGGCCCGCGGCGGCCAGCACCGGCAGTTGATACTTGCTCAGCCCTTTGGTGGCGATGATGAGGCGGTGGCCGTCGTCGCGCAGGCGCTGGAGCACGGCCGGCGCGTCGTCCAGCACGTCGATCTCAGCCGCGCTGGCGGAAGCCTGCCACAGCGCATCCACCGATACGCTGAGCGTGACCCCGTAGCGGGCGGCCACCTGCTGCACGATGTCCTGCCAGTCCATCGTCAGCGCATGATCGGGGTCAGCGGCCTGGCGGCGCTCATTCTCCTGCCCCAGTTCGCGGCCGTGTTCGGCCACGGTTTTACCGCTGACGGCCGCAATCTCCGCCAGCGCCGCACCGATGACCCGGCGGCTAAAACGATTTTCGACCAGCGTGCTATCAATATCGATGAAAAGAGTCACCGGGGATGGCATCATGTTCCTGTCCATGGTGGCGGCTAAACGGGCGTATTATGCCGGGGCCGGCCGCGGCCGCACAGCCTCAACCGGCCGGGGCGGCAAATGACCGGGGCGGGCGAGAAGGAATCCTGCTACACTGAGCCGCAGCGGCCGGCTGAACGCAGGAGCAGCACATGCAGCAGCGCGAACGCAGGCGGGTGCAGGTGGTGGTGGTGGCGCTGGCCCTGGTCATCTTCGGGGCGCTCCAGGTGAACAATCACCTGTATTATGATGTTTTCTACAGCTACGACATGCCGCAGCACTTCAACAATGTGCGGGCGATCCTGCAAACCGGCCTCATGCCGCCGCCACCCATGACCCGCGAAACCTACCAGGCGCACCAGGCCCCGGCCTTTTATTACCTCACCGCCCTGCTGCTGCAACTGACGGCCCCGCTGCAACTGCCGCCGGATACGTTCCGGGCGGTGGTGCCGGTGGCGCTGCTGGTGCTGGCGCTGGTGTGGGGCGGCGTGGTGGCCGCGGCGCTGCAACGGCTGCTGCGCCGGCTGCCGCCCGTGCTGCAACTGCTGGCCATCCTGGTGGTGCTGCTGTTCCCGGCCCACACGCGGGTGCTGGTCATGTACGGGAACGATGTGCCGGGGCTGCTGTGCGGCACTTTTAGCCTGCTAACGCTGGTCTTCATGGCGCGGGCGGGCCGGGTGCAGTCCGCTGCGGACTGGCGCAGGGCCGGGCTGTGGGCGGCGCTGGCCGTGCTGTTCAAGCACAGTGGCATCATTTATGCCGGCGTGTACGGGCTGGCGCTGCTGTGGTATATCGGCGATGATCTGCGCCGGGGGCAGCGGGGGGCCGCCGGGCGGCTGCTGCGCGGGGCGCTGCCGCTGCTGCTGCTGATGGGCGGCGCTTACCTGCTGAACGCCCGGCATACCCTGCTGTATCTCAGCAACCCGGCCGGCATCCTGTCGCTGCCCATCAACCCGGCCCCGGCGTTTGACCCCGCGCTGCTGCTGCGTTTTGATACGCGCATTTTTGAACAGCCCTTTGCTGATCCTCTCGGCAACAGTCCGGGAGCCACGTCCTTCTGGACGATGCAGTACATCACCCTGCACAATGATTACTACAACCACTGGAACAGCCCGGCCTATGCCGGCTACCCGCCCGGCGAACTGATGGCGGTGCCACACCGGGCGGCCATGCCGGTGCAGCGCTTTCACGATGCGCTGAGCCTGCAATGGCTGGCGCTGCCCGTCACCCTGCTGCTGGTGCTGGCGGTGGTGGTGGCGCTGTGTGCGCCGGCCGCGCCGGGCCGGGCGCGATGCCAGCGTCATCGTGCTGGCGACTTTTTGCGTCAGCCAGGCGGCGCTCATCTTCCATGCCGCCGGCTATGCCAGTACCCTGGCCATTCATGCCCGCTACGCCGGTTTTGTGTACGCGCTGCTGCTGGTGTACGGGCTGGGGGTGTTCTGGCAGTGGGGCCGGCGCAGCAAAAGGCGCGGGCTGTGGCTGGCCACGCTGCTGCTGGCCTATGCCTTCCTGGCCCTGCGGGTGATGTGGCTGCCGCCGCTGCCTTTCAACCATTGACCACCGGCCGCGCCTGGCCTACACTGTTTGCCTCAGTCCTCATGCTGATGGAACAGGCAGTGATTATGGCGCGTTATCTCATCACCGGCGGGGCCGGCTTCCTGGGCATCAATATGGCCCGGCACCTGCTGGCGGGCGGGCATACGGTGGTTTCGCTGGATATGGCCCCCTTTGATTATCCTGAACGGCCGCAGATTACCGAAGTGCGCGGCGATATTCGCCAGCGGGACGCTGTTGACCGCGCCATGCAGGATGTCGATATTGTCATCCACACGGCGGCGGCCCTGCCCCTGTACACCCCGGCAGACATTTTTTCGACCGATATTGACGGCACGCGCACGGTCATCGATTCGGCGTATGAAAATGGCGTGGAGCGCTTCATCCACATCTCCTCCACGGCGGTCTATGGCATCCCGGATCATCATCCGCTGTACGAACAGGATCGGCTGGAGGGCGTGGGCCCCTATGGCCAGGCCAAGATTGCCGCGGAAGAAGTGTGCCTGACGTATCGCGGTAAAATGTGCGTTCCCATCATCCGCCCCAAATCGTTCATCGGGCCGGAGCGCCTGGGGGTGTTCGCGCTGCTGTATGACTGGGCCAAGGATGGCAAAAATTTTCCCATGCTCGGCAGCGGCCACAATCCCTATCAACTGCTGGACGTGGCCGATTTGTGCGATGCCATTGCCCTGTGCGCCACGCTGGACAAAGACGCGGTGAACGATACCTTCAACATCGGTGCGAAGGTGTACACCACCTTCAAGGAAGATTTGCAGGCCGTGCTGGATTACGCCGGGCATGGCAAAAAGATCATCCCGCTGCCGGCCGCGCCGGCCATCTTCGCCCTGCGCGTGCTGGAACGCCTGGGCATTTCGCCGCTGTACAAATGGGTGTACGAAACGGCCAACAAAGAATCGTTTGTCGCCATCGACAAGGCGGAGCGCGTCCTGGGCTATGCCCCGCGCTACAGCAACAAAGATGCGCTCATCCGCAATTATCAGTGGTATCTGGATCATCTGCACCAGTTCGAAAACCAGACTGGCATTTCGCACCGGGTGCCCTGGAGCCAGGGGGCCCTCAAGCTGGCCAAGCTGGTCTTTTAGCCGGCCGCCTGCGCCATGCTGCCCCGGCCGCCAGTCCTCCTCCGGCGCTGTGTTCCCGTGGTGTGCCTGCTGCTGCTGGCCGTCACGGCCGCCGCTGCCAGGCCCGATTATCATTATGCCGTCACGCCCTGCCCCTTCTACCCGGCCGTACCCGGCGAGGAGGAGGGTGTCACTTTCGCCTGTGGCACGCTGACGGTGCCCGAACAACGCGCCGATCCGGCCAGCCCGCCGGTGGAACTGGCCGTCGCCATCATCTACAGCACCGCCGCCCGCCCCGCGCCCGACCCGGTGCTGTACCTGGAAGGCGGCCCCGGCGGCTCCGCGCTGGCGGCCTACGATACCTGGTTCACCTCCGGCCTGCGGGCCGACCGCGATATTATCCTCATCGACCAGCGCGGCACCGGCTATTCCTGGCCCTCGCTCAACTGCCCGGAATTTGATGATCCGGCGACGGCGGCCACCGCCGCCACCCGCGCCTGCCGCCAGCGCCTGGTGGCCGAAGGCATCGACCTGAGCGCCTACACCAGCGCCGCCAGCGCCCAGGACATCGGCGATTTGATCGCCGCGCTGAACCTGGAACAGGTGAACCTGTTCGGCGTGTCCTACGGCACCCGGCTGGCGCTCACCGTCCTGCGGGATCGGCCGGAACGCCTCCGCAGCCTCATCCTGGATGCCGTCTATCCGCCGCAGGTGGCCGGGCTGGAAGAGCAGGCGTATCTGGGTAATGCGGCTTTTCAGCGCCTGTTCGCCGCCTGCGCCGCGGCCGCCGCCTGCCAGGCGGCCTATCCTGACCTGGAGCAGCGTTTTTATGCCACGGTGGACGCGCTGAATGCCAGCCCGCTGACCGACCCGGACGATGACAGCTTCTGGCTGAGCGGCGATGACCTGGTGAACGAAATTTTTAACCTGCTGTACGATACCGCCAGCCTGCCGCTGCTGCCGGCCCTCATGGAGGCCGCCGCCCGCCGCGATGTCGCCACCTATCTGGCGCTGCTATACCCGGCGGATGAGACCGGCGCGACGGCTGATGGCTGGCTGGACCTGGATTCGCTCAGTGATGATGATTATTTTGCCGCCTGGGCCGATTACCTGGGCTTTGCCAGCGTGCCGGCGCTGGAAGATTACCTGTCCACGCTGACCGATGCGGAATACGACGCGGCCGAAGCCGATTTTCAGATCATGGTGGGCGGCAGCAACGGCGTATTTGTCGATAGTGACGCGGAAGGCCTGTACAACAGCGTGGAATGCCATGATGATGTGCCCTTCAACCGGCCGGAGATGGCCGCCATCCGGGCCGCCGCGGCTCCGCCGCAAATTCGCCAGGCGCTGCTGGACGGCATCGCCGGGGCCTTTGCCGATTGCGCCCTGTGGGATGTGCCGCCGGGTGCGCCGCTGGAAAATGCGCCGGTGACTGCTGACCTGCCGGTGCTGCTGCTCTCCGGCGAATTTGACCCCATCACGCCGGCGGCCTGGGCGCAGCAGGCGGCGGCCACGCTGCCCAACAGCCAGCACATCATCCTGCCCGGCATGGGGCATGGCACGGTGGATTTTCACCCCTGCCCCACCGCGCTGGCCCGGCAGTTTCTGGCCGCGCCGGCCGCGCCGCTGGCAGCCGATTGCGTGGCGCAGATGCGGCCGCCGGACTTCATCATCCTGCCGGGCGCTTAAGGCTGCGCCGCCCCCGCGCCGGGAAATCGTCAGGGTGGCGGCCGCGCGGCCTGTGTTACACTAACGCTCAATGAGTTCAGCATAGAACGGGAATGCACATGCGCCGATGGCGGCTGCGGGCGGGCTGGCTGTGGTGGTGGTTGATGGCCCTGGCTGCGCCGCTGGCCGCGCAGCAGGGCGTGGTGGAACTGTGCCCGGCCGCCGGCATCGTGGCCCGCAGCAGCGACTTTCAGCCCGGCGGCATCATCCTCACCGCCTTCGATTCGGCGGCGCTGTGGGTGTACGACATTGACCGCAACACGCGCTACCCCCTGCCGGAAACCGTCCCCTGCACCACCAACTGCCGCCTGTCGCCGGATGCCGCCTGGATCACCTATCTGGAGCCGCGCACGCTGGTGTTCCACAAAATGCGGCTGACGGGCACGGAACGCACGGCCATCGCCGGCGAAGCGGCCGATGTGCTGTGGTGGAACCCCACCACGCTGCTGGTGTGGACACCGGATCATCGCGCCTATTTGCAGGTGGAAGGCACGGCGGCGGAAACGCGCCAGTTTCTGCCGGTGGCGCAGTCCGTCTCGGTGCAGCCGGGGGGCTACTGGGCCGTGGGGCTGGACTGGCAGAATGAGCTGTTCCAGCGCGTGCTGGTGAACCTGGAGCCGCGGCTGGCCGCCGGGGGCCGCCCGCCGGCGGATGAAACGCGCATCAGCCTGGCCCCGGATACCCCCTATTTTAACCAGCAGGCCTGGTCGCCGGATGGCCGCTGGCTGGCCTATGTGGGGCGCGGGGCGGTGGATGCCCGCATCGGCAGCGCCGGGGCAGAAATTTTCTTCATCCAGCCCGGCAGCGCCATCCCGGAACAGGGCACCTTCTTTTCGCAAACCGGGGCGGTGCGCCTGGGCGGCCTGGCCCCCGGCAGCCTGAGCTGGTCGCCGGATGGCACCCGGCTGGCCTTCTGGGCCATGCCGCTGAACGGCCCCGACCCGGCGACGAATGCCGGGGCCGCCACGCTGTACCTGCTGGACATGGCCACCCGCCGCCTGACGCGCTACTGCGGCTACAGCACCGCCGAGCATACGCCCAACCCGCCGCGCCTGGCGTGGTCGCCGGACGGCACGCACATCGCTTTTGCCGGCAACGTGGCCGGGGATGCGCGGGGGGCGCTGCTGCTGGCGCTGAACGTGGCCGATGGCACCCTGACCGAATTGAGCGTGGGCATCGCGCCGGCCCTGGGCCGCCCGGATGTGTACGCCTGGGGCCGCCGCCCATGACGATGACCCCGCCCCTCATCACCTGGCGGCTGTGGCGGGTGCTGCTGGCGGCACCCCCCCGGCACCCGGTCTTCTGGCGCACGGTGAACCAGCCCGGGCTGGACGTGCCGCCGGCCGTGTGGCGCAGCCTGGCGGCGCTGGCGCTGCTGGGGCTGCTGGTGGCGCTGGCCGCTTCGCCGCTGCTGCTGGTGCTGGTGCTGTACTGGGTGATCCTGCTGCCGGTGGCGCTGCTGCTGTTCAGCGGCACCTGGTACGGCTTATACCGGGCGCTGGACATCAGCGTGACCCTGGGGCAGGAACGCCGCCAGGGCACCTATGACCTGCTGCGGCTGACCCCGCCGGGCGCGGCCGGCATCGACTGGTTGATCGGGGCGGGCTGTATGCACCGGGGCAACGGGCTGTGGCAACTGCACCGGATCATCCGGGCCATCGTCATCAGCGCCCTGCTGGCCTTCGGCGTGGTGGCCCTCTTCATCCTGCTGAGCCTGACGGCCACGCGCGATGTGGAGCGCCTGGCACTGTCGCAGCAGGCCCTCAGCATCGTGGCCACGTTGATCGCCCTGTGCTGCCTGTGCTACTGCGACCATGTGCAATCGCTGGTGACGGGCTGCCTGGTGGGGCTGCTGGTGGGCCACGCGGCCGCCCCGCTGGCCGCCCGCCTGTGGTCGGCGCTGCTGTTTTTGCTGTGCCAGGGCAGCGCTTATGCCGGGGTGGTGGCCGGGGCGTTGCTGCTGCGGCCGCTGCTCCAGGTGCTGACGGCCGCCACCCTGCCCGGCAGCCTGTTCAGCGCCGCGGCCATCATCGCCCTGTATGTGCTGCTGCGCGAAGCCCAGATCAGGCTGCTGTGGCGCATCAGCCTGCGCCGCGCCCACCTCACCCCGGCCGAATGGCAGCGCGTGTGGCACGGCTGAGCCAGCCCCCGGCGGCCGGCCGCGATGGTACTGGCATGGTCTGCGCGTCTTTCTGTATCATCAGCATACACACTTATTCAACCAGCCCGGATCCTGCTTATGATTGCGGCCTCACTGCCGGCCCCGGCGGCCACGCGCCCGGTGGAGTTCATCAACGGCATTAAAGACACCCTGCCCATGATCGTGGGGGCCATTCCGTTTGCCATTCTGTTCGGGGCCCTGGGCACGAATGCCGGGCTGTCGCCGGCGGCGGTGGCGGGCATGTCGCTGTTCGTCTTCGCCGGGTCGGCCCAGTTCATCGCCAGCGGGCTGGTGCAGCAAAATATCAGCCTGGTGGTCATCATCATCACCACGCTCATCGTCAATTTGCGCCATGCCCTGTATGCCGCGTCGCTGGCTCCGTATATGAAGCACCTGGGGCAAACCTGGCTGCTGCCGCTGGCCTTCTGGCTGACGGACGAAACCTATGCCATCGTCATCCGGCGCTATGCCCGCCTGGAAGAAGCCGCGCCTTACAAACACTGGTATCACCTGGGGTCGGCGGTGGCGATGTATGTTAACTGGCAGGTGTTTACCTGGGTGGGCATGTTCGCCGGGTCACAGTTGCAGGGGCTGGCCACATGGGGGCTGGAATTTGCCATGGTGGTGACGTTCATCGGGATTGTGGTGCCCATCATTCGCACGCGCCCGATGCTGGTGTGCGCGGTGGTGGCGGGTGGGGTGGCGGTGCTGCTGAATGACCTGCCCAACAAAGCCGGGCTGCTGCTGGCGGCATTCGCCGGCATTGTGGCGGGAATGCTGCTGGAACAGGCCGCACCGCCGGACAGCAGCCGGAGCGCCACGTTATGAACGAAGCCCTGTTGATCTTCGGCATGTTTCTGGTGACGTTTCTGGCCCGCTATCCCCTGCTGGTGATTGTGGGGCGCGTGGCACTGCCGCAGCGCGTCTTCCGGGCGCTGCGCTATGTGCCGGTGGCGGTGCTGACGGCCATCATCGTCCCGGCGATGCTCCAGCCGGCCGGCCGGCTGGAGGTGTCTTTCACCAATGCTTACCTGGTGGCCGGGGTGGTGGCGACGGGCATTGCCTGGCGCACGCGCGGGCTGCTGCCCACCATCGGCGGCGGGATGCTGGTGTTTGTGCTGTGGCGCGTGCTGGTGCCCGGCGCGGGCGGCTGATTTAATCCGCGGGGGCGGCGTGTTTGAGCAGCGTGTCGCGCCAGCCGGGGGACAGAGCCGCACATTCAGCCAGGGCCCGCGCGGACGCGCCATCCACCGTCACCGCGTCCATCACCTCATGCGCCCGGCGGATCGTCCACTGCGGGTAAGGCCGTTCCAGATGGGTGAGGGCCATGCCGGCCTGCACCATACCGCCGGCCAGCACCCGCAGATACCAGCCGGTGCGGTAGGTGGTGGTCACCTGCTGCTGAATGCCGCGCAGGCGCAGCGCTTTGTAAATCTGGTTGCAGGGCTGGCGCGGCTGCGCCACCTCCACCCGCACGCTATCCCCCACCTGGTACACATCGCCCAGGCACACGCTGTCTTCGTCCAGCCCGCTGAGGGTAAAATTTTCGCCAAACGACCCGAAAGGCAGCGCCCGGCCATAGGCCTGCTGCCAGCGGGGATAATGCGCGGCCGGATAGGCCAGGATGGCGCGGTGTTCGCCGCCGTGGACTTTCGTATGCTGCTGTTCATCGCCCGTTAGCCCCAGGCGGCCCGCCTGCACGGGCCCGCTCACCGGCGTTTTGATGTAGGCGCTCGTCCACACCTCGCCATTGTCCAGCGTGTGCGTCTGGATTTTGCCTGTCTGGATGGAAAGAAGCTGTATCATCGGCTGTCCTCGTGGTTGTTGTGTCGATGTGTTTATAATAAAGGGCGAATCAGCGCTACCAGGAGTCCAATTATGCCACTGGCCGAGACCACCACCGGCGCACAACTGCATTATGTGGAATACAACCCGCAGGCGGCCGGCCCGCCGGTGATCGCCGTGCACGGGCTGCTGGGCACGGCCGAACTGCACCTGGGCGGCGTGCTGCGCTGGCTGGCCGACCGCGGCCACCGCGTGCTGGGCCTCACCCTGCGCGGCTATGGCGCATCGCTGCCCAAACCGCGCGATTTTCCGCTGCAATTTTACCATCGGGATGCCGCCGATGTGCTGGCCTTCATGGCGGCGCTGCACCTGCCGCGGGCGCATTTGCTGGGCTATTCCGATGGCGGCGAAACGGTGCTGGTGGCAGCGGGCACCGCGCCGCAGCAGGTGGCTTCGGTGTGTGCCTGGGGGGCGGTGGGCAGCTTCGGGCCGGAACTGCGGCCGGTGTTCCAGCGCACGCTGAACTTAAGCATCACGCCGGAGGAAGCCGCGCTGCACGGCATCACCGATGCGGCCGGCTTTGCCCGCGCCTGGGTGCGCTCCACCACCGCCATGCTGGATGCCGGCGGCGATGTGAGCCTGAGCCTGGCCCCCGCCATGACCTGCCCGCTGCTGCTGCTGCTGGGCCGCCAGGATACGCTGAACCCGGAAGCCTACGGCCGTAAACTGGTGGACGCAGCCCCGCGCGGCCGCCTGCTGATGCTGGACTGCGGCCACGCCGTCCATGATGAGCAGCCGGCGGCGTTCCAGCAGGCGGTGGGGGACTTTTTACAGGCGGCCGGCTGAGCTATTCCGGGCGCAGGATCATGCAGGTGGTGGTGCCGTGGGCGTACAGCCGGCCGGTGGCATCCACCACCCGCGCCTGGGCTACGGCCACGGTGCGCCCGGAATGCACCATCTCCGCCTCGCAGCGCACCACGCCGGTTTTCAGCGTCAGCGGGCGCAGCAGCTTGATATTGAGTTCCAGCGTGGTATAGCCCACCCCGGCCGGCAGCGTGGTATGCACGCAGCAGCCCATGGCCGAATCCAGCAGGGTGGCGGCCAGCCCGCCATGCACCACGCCGATGGGGTTGTAGTGATATTCGGCCGGCTCACAGGCGAAGACCACCCGCCCCTGGGCCACTTCCACCGGGGCCAGGTTCATCAGCCGGGCGATGGGCGGGGGCGGCAGGTCGCCGGCCATCATTTTTTGCATGTAGTCCAGCCCGCTGAGGCTGAGCGCCGCCTGTGCGCCGATCATAGGGTCTTCCCAGGTGACGAGATGCTGGCGCGGCGCGGGTGTTGGGTCGCTCATGGCGGCTCCTGTGGGGTCAATGGTCACAGCCGGAATTGTGCCAGAAGGCCCGGGCCGCTGCCGCAGAGACTCAACAGCTTCTCATCTCATGTGCGGGCGGCTTCGGGTATGATCGTACTTCTTACAGGGCAGGCACACAGGTTAGTTATTGCCATGACGAGCGCGGCCTTTCACATTCACCCCCTTAAGCCCCATCTCATCCTCATTCGCTGGCAGCGCACGCCGTCCCTGGAGGAAGAACACCAGTTTGTCGATGAGCTGAAGCACGTGCTGGAAACCGCCACGCAGCCGCTGTATTTTCTATCCGATTTGCGCGAAGGCCGGCTGACGCGCCCGGTGGTGTTAAATCGTCTGGGGCAGCTTACCACACACCCGCACTGGGCGGGCAGCACCGCTTTCGGCGGCGGCTTCCGGTCGGCGATATATGTAGGCATGTTTGAAAAACTGGCGGCCCGCAAGAAAGACATCAAAGAAATCTGGGATACGGCCGAAGATGCGCTGGCATACCTGGAGAGCATCGCCCCCGGCATCACCGGCGACATTGACTGGCCGGCCGCGCTGGCTTAAATCATCCCGCCAGCGTCACAACCAGAACGGCACATCACCCTCCCGCCCGGCGGGCAGCATCCCTTTGGCCAGCCAGGCGGCCATATCTTCGGCGTGCTGGAGCGTGACCGGCAGTTTGGGGGTGGTGGCCAGGCCGTAATGCAGCAGCGTCCAGGCCAGCAGCGAATATACCGCCTGCTCGATGAGCAGCCCGCCACCATGCACACGCACATGCAGCGGCTGCGCGGTGGTATCCGGCGCAGGGGACGACGACACCAGGTAGCCCTCGGCATCGTTCAGCCGGAAGAAACTGCCCCAGGGCGGCTGGCCGATTTTGCCCCCGCCCATGCCATACAGCCGCGGCGTGTGCTGCCGCAGCACCTCCACCGGAATCAGATGGCCGTTCAGCGCCACCTGCCAGCGTTCCAGCAGGTGCAGCGTCAGCGCGGGCAGCGGGCCATCATGATGCACAATGCTGCGCTGCTGTGCCAGCAGTTCGTGCGGGAACAGCGTTTGCATCAGCACGAAAGGCACCGGCTCATCGCGCTCCAGCGTCAGCGTTTCCACCAGGTAACGCACGAACACACCATCGCTGCGGTAAATGCGGCTGAGGGCCGTCACCCGGTCGCCCTGGCGGGTGCTTTCGCGCTGCAAGCCCAGGCCAATGACGTAATCGGCATAATCCAGCGGTTCTGCCAGGGCAAAGGGGATATTGCCGGTTTTGGCCAGCAGGCCCATCATGACCAGCGGCATGGCCTCCGGGTTGTGCAGGGTGTTTTCGTAAATGGCGTGGGTGGCGATGCCGCGGCCCAGCGTGAGCGATTTGAGCAGGGCCACGCCGGCTTCGGCCGCCGGGTCATCCTTGATGAACAGCAGCACAATGTGCGCCTGTTCTTTTTCCACCACGCGCACGGCGCTTTTGAGCGTGTCGTCATTGATGACGCGCACACGCCGCGCCCGGGCCATGTCCACGGTCAGGCCGAAATGGCGTTCCATCTGGCGGCGCAGCGCCTCGATAAAATCTTCCGCCAGGTCTTCCAGCGTGTTGATGATGGCCACGCGCACGGGGGCAGCGGCAAAACGCGGGTGGCGGCGATACAGCCCGCCTTTCACAAAATCATGCCCCAGGGTGGCCGGGCGATAGGGCAGCACGCGCCGGCTGCCAAAGACCAGGTTGGGCACAAAATCAATGGTGGCGAACAAATGCGGATGTGTGCGGCTGTTGTAGGCACTGGCGATGATGCCGGCCTGCTTGAGGACATCCGCCGCCACGCGCACGATGCCGGCCCGCATCTCCGGGCGCAGGCGCAGCCCCTGCTCCACCTGCTGCGGCACCAGGCCAAAACGGGCGGCATCGTCGCTGTCATGGCGCACCAGCACGGCCAGCCGGTCGGCCACATAATCGTAGGTGTTCTCACCGCTGGCCACCGTCACCACCGGGGCATCGTCCGGGGCGGCCAGCAGGTGGGCGCGGGTGGCCGGGCGCTGCGTCAGGCTCAGCAGGCGCTCGCGGTGCTGGGCCAGCGGGCCGCGGTAGTGCGTCAGCGTGCCGGTCATGGAGGGCGCGGCCGTATCCACCACGCGCAGCCCGAACACGCGCTCACCTTCGGTCTGGAGCAGGTGGGCCAGCGCCACCGCCGCCCACACCTGGGAGCGAATCGAGAGCGCCAGGGCCGCTTCCCCCGCCACCACCGCGGGATGCAGCACCACCTCCCGCGTGATGCTGCCCTGCTTGATGCTGACCGCCAGTTTGGCCAGGGCCGCGTGCAGCGCTGCCTCGTGCTCGCGCACCAGCAGGCGCTGAGCGATCTCCGCCAGGGCGGCCGGGGTGGGCTGCCAGGCGGTATCCTCCTGCACGGCCACCACGCCGCCATACAGGTCGGGGAACTGGTCGCGCAGCAGTTCCAGCGCAATTTCCAGTTGCAGCGCCAGCACCGGCGCATCGGTCAGCAGGCGCTCCTGGGCCCACAGCCAGCGGCCGGGGAAGGCCCGCGCCAGCCGGTAGGCCAGTTTGCCGCCCACCGCCGCCCCGGCCGGCTGCGCCCACTGCACCGCGAAGGCCGTCAGCGCGGGCACCGCCGCCGGCACCACAGGAAACAGTTCGATGAACAGGTCGGTCATGCCATCCTCAGCCCTGGCAGCCACGGCCGCCCGCCGCTGAACATCTCACGGGGGAGGGTTATATCTGGAAGGTGCCGGTATAGCGATACACGCGGCAGGAATAATGGGTGATATATTCCTGCAACCGCCCTTCCAGCTCGCGCCAGCGCGGGTCGTGCAGGAATTTATGCAGGTCGCGGTTTTCGGTGATGAATTCAATATGGCGTTCCGGGTATTTGCCCCACACCACGTGCCAGGCGCGATGCATGTACATGCCCATTTCCTGCAACCCCGGCACAAATTCACCCATTACAAACCGGAAGTAGTTCTCCTGCACGCCGGGCAGAATATCGTACTTCAGTATCATTGTGTATTCAGGTCGCAGTTGAATTGAGCGCATAAGGATGATTTTTCCTGTCTTGCAATGTGATTACACTGTATCATAGTTCCAGCGACTCTGCACAGGGCATAGCCATTCATCACCCAATCACAGGATGACTGTATGCAGGATTTACAACGGCGCATCGACGAGCTGCGCCGCCGGATGCAAACACTGACCGACCGGGCCGATTTACCCGCGCTGGAACGGGCGGCCCGCGATATTCTCAGCGATGCCAAAAATTCGCCCTATGAGCAGCAGGCGCGGGCGCTGTTCGGCGAACTGGCGCAGTTGAACGCCCCCGGCGGCGCGGTGAACCCGGCCGTGCGCGGGCTGCTGCGCCGGGCCAAAATCCGCCTGGAGATGGCCGGCGATGTGGAAGATATTGATGAAGCCATCGACATTCTGACGGAAGCGCTGGCCATGCACCCCGGCGATGCCGAGGTGATCGCGCTGTTGCAGCAGGCCGGCAGCAGCCATTCCCAGGCGGCCCACCGCGTGCGTGACCTGTTCAATCGCTACGGCGTGGTGCCGCCCCCCGCGGCCGCCGCCCCGGCCGCCGCGGTGCCCCCGGCCCCCCCGGTGGAGGAACCGCCGCAGCCGCCGCGCTACATCTCCTCCGCCGGGCAGCCCCCGCCCGAAAAACCGCGCCCCCCGCGTGAGCCGGCCGCCGGCCCGGGCCCGGCCGCCCCGCCGCCCCCCGGCCAGCCCATCCCCCAGGACATCAGCGCGTTGATGACGCGGCTCACCGAAACCTATTATGCCGGTGATTATCAGCAGACGGTCGATATTGCCAACCGCATCCTGGCGCTGGAAAGCGGCAACGCCACCGCCCGCGATTATCGCCAGAAATCGGAAGATAACCTCATTCGCGGCATCGTGCCAGATCATCGCATTCCCTTTGAAGCGCGGGTGGCCTACAACCGCGCCAATTCGCTGGTGCGGGCCGGCAATTACGACGAAGCCGCCCGCCTGTACCGCGAGGCCCGCGAACTGGCCGAGCGCGATGGCATCCTGAGCTGGAAAGACGTGGAACAGGCGCTGCTGGATATTCAGGATTTGGCCCTGGCGCGGGAATTGATCCACGAAGGCGACCGGCTGATGACGGCCGATACCTGGGGCGAAGCGCTGCGGAAGTATGAAGGGGCGCTGCGCGTGGTGCCCAATGACCCCCAGGCGCTGGAACGGCTGGAGATGGTGCAGCGCGTGCAGGCGGACATGAACCAGGTGACGCTGCTGCTGAATACCCCCGGCGGCACGCTGGAAGACCAGGCCAATCAGTTGCAATCCGCCCGGGCCACGCTCACGCGGGTACGCCAGCTTTTGCCCGCCAGCCAGCGCCTGGCCCAGACCGGCCGCGAAGTCGATGTGCGGATGAACGCCGTCAAAACCCAGTTGAACGATCAGGCGCGGGCGGCGCTGGATCGGGCGCGGCTGGCCACCGCGCTGGATGACCGGCTGAAGCTGACCGAGCAGGCGCTGCGGCTGATGGATTTTGCCGTGGAACTGGACCCGGCCGATACCAGCAGCGCCGAATTGATTATGGAAGCGCGGGCCGCCGCCGGCGATATGGCCCGCGCCCGCCAGGTGATCGAACGGGCGGCCTCGCTGGTGGCCCAGAATTTTGATTCGGAACTGAACCAGGCCAAAACCATGCTGGCCGGCCTGAACAATGTCTCCCAGGATGAACGCTACCGGATGGTGGTCAATGACCTGCTGACGCGCTACCTGGAACGGGCAGAAATGGCCCTGGAAGAAGGCGACAGCATCGGGGCGCAAACGTGGCTGAGCGCCATGCGCGATGATCCGTTCCGCATCCTGGGGCGGCGCAGCGAAATTTACCGGCTGGAGGCGCAGTTACGCCGCCGCCGCAACCAGACGCGGGCCCTGGCCGGCGGGGGCGTGCTGCTGGCCCTGCTGACGGCCGTCCTGTGCCTGCTGGTGACGCGCCCCACCTGGGAGCCGGCCCTGTTCCCCACCGCCACCGCCAGCGCCACCCCCACCCTTACGCCCACGCTCACCTTTACCCCCACGGCTACCTTCACGCCCACG
>JALOOI010000241.1 GCA_025454495.1 Anaerolineae bacterium | reverse complement strand
ATTCTTTGGCCGTCAGCAGCCGCGCTTCCTTCAGGAACAGCGGCATGTAGGGCAGTTCCAGCTTCTGGTAGTAACCCAGCAGCAGGATGGTGCCGCCGGCGGCCAGCACCGGCAGCGCCGCGGCCAGCGCCGTCATCGAGCCGCTGGCTTCGATGATGATCTCGACCGGCTGCGGCAGCGCCTCGTTGAGAGGTGTGTCCCCGGCGGGCAAAATCACGTCCGCGGCGGCCCGCGCCAGGCGCACCGGGTTCAAATCGGTGACGGCCACCCACGCGCCGCGCTGCCGGGCCAGGCGGGCGGCAAGCTGCCCCACCGGCCCCTGACCAATGACCAGCACCCGCTGCCCGGCCGTCACATTCAGCAGGTCGATGCCGTGCAGGGCGGTGGCCGCCAGTGCCAGCAGCACCCCTTCCTGCGGCGGGATGCCCTCCAGCGGGATCACGCGCTGCGCGGTGGTGATGAGCGTGGCAGACTGGCCGCCCCAGGCGGCATTGATGCCGTCGTAGCACTGGGCCCCGCCCACATACACCCGCCGATCCTGCCATTCGGGGGGCACATTCGCGCCCGTGGCCACAATACGCCCCACCGTTTCGTAACCGGGGATGACCGGCAGTTGCAGCATGGGGTGCGGCATTTGCCCGGCCAGCAGCATTCGCTCGGTGCCGGCACTGATGGAGGTGTATTCGGTGGCGATGACCACATCATCCGGGCCCGGCGGGCGCAGCGTCACTTCCTGGAGCGCCACTTCACCGGGCCGGGCGATGACCACAGCACGAGTTTGCATGGCGTGGCTCACTTTCCGACGGCCGCGGCGGCCGCCAGGCGTTTCTGGCGGGCCTGCAACCCGCGCCGAAAGAACTGGGCAAAATTGACCAGGTAGCTGGTATAGGCCACCAGCATCAGCACCATCAGGTCATGTTCTGACCAGCCGAGCAGCAGGGCGATAAAATACAGGTTGTGGATCACCAGCGCGGCGGCGTTCACCGCATCTTCCCAGAAGAATTCCGGGGCCAAAAACCAGCGGCCGTACACTTCTTTTTCCCAGAACATGCCGGTGATGGTGATGAGCCACATGAGCGCAATTTTGATGATGACGCTGGCCGTGGCGATCTGGTAGCCTTCGCCGGTGGACAAATAACGCACGATCAGCCCCACGCTGACGAGAAACGCCAGGAGCTGCGTGGGCGCAAGCACGGCCTGAACCAGCGTCCACGGGCTTTTGTTGCGCCGTTCAAGCTGTTGTGCAGTGTAACCGGTGGCACTCATAAGTTCCCCCTCTTGGCAACGTTAGAGCTGCAAAAAATCGCGCAGGATGGACTGATACTCGGCGGGTTTTTCCACCATGGGCAAATGGCCACACGCTTCGATCCAGCGTACCTGGCTGTTGGGCAGGATGCTGAGCGTATAGGTGACATTTTTGGCCGGCATCATCTGGTCATGGCGGCCCGCCACCAGCAGCGTGGGCACGCGGATCATCGCCCCGGCCCGCGGAATGCGGTCATCGACGGCATCGGCGGCGCAGCGCAGGGCCGTTTCCCGGTCGAGCGCCAGGTATTCATGCAGCCCTTCGCGCAGGGTGGCGGGGTCATCCGGCACGCGGTAAAAATACTGCTTCGCCATCAGCCCGGCCATGCCGGGCACCTGTTCCAGCCAGGCGGGGCGAAAGTGCATCATGGCGCGGAACAGCGTCATCATGGAGAGATACGTTTGCTTCTGGCTGGCGGTCATGAAAAAGGTGAGCGAGGTCAGCACCAGGCGCTCCACCCGCTGCGGGCATTCGGCCGCCAGCAGGACGGCCATGCCGCCGCCCATGGAATGGCCGACCACCTGCACCCGTTCCACCTGCAAATCAGCCAGCAGCGCCTGCAACGTGGCCACCTGGTCAAACATGCTGCGCGGCGCACGTACCGGCTGCGACCGGCCGGTGCCGGGTAAATCCGGCACGATGACCGTCACCGTTTCGGACAGCGCGTGGGCGGTCTGCCGCCAGTAACTGCCGGTGCCCCCCCACCCGTGAATGAGCAGCACCGGCGGCGCGGCGCTGGCGCTGACGGGTTCATAAACATCCACCACCAGCGGGCCGGCCGGCTGTTCCAGCGTGTGAATGTGCTTCACCCGGCGCGAGACCACAGCGGCGGCCGGGGATACTGCCGGGGAGATACGGGTAAGCGCGGTCATGATGCCTGTCCTTTAACCTTACGCGGGGCCGCCGGCGGCAGTTCGCGCAGGCCCCAGCCCCACAGGGTCGCGGGCAGCGGCAGCACCAGCAGCCAGTGTTCCACAATACCCAGGATCAGCAGCGCCGCCAGGGCCACAAAGCCCGCGGTGCGGGCCGGGTCGGCCGGCGGCTGAATGGCCTGGTAAATGACGGCCAGAGCGATGCAGATGGCCACCATCATCGAGACCGGGAAGAACGCATTGCTGGCGCGGCGCGGCAGCAGGGCCCCCAGGTGATGCAGGTGGTGGGGCAAAAATTCGATGTGAAAATTACGCACGCCAAAGAAAATATTCACCTTGGCGCTGCTGTGCATCAGCCACATGGTCAGGTACAGCCACAGACCCCAGCGGTTCGCGGCATCCCACACCAGCGCCGCAATGAGCAGCGCAAACATGAGCGACAGCAATTCATGGTGCAGGCTGGCCCGCAGCGCCAGCCAGAAGCGCTGCCGGGGGCCGGCCGGGGTCGGCGGCGGCGGGG
Source organism: Anaerolineae bacterium (assembly GCA_025454495.1). Lineage (GTDB taxonomy): Bacteria > Chloroflexota > Anaerolineae > Aggregatilineales > Phototrophicaceae > JALHOR01. Next base: position 3,508 of record JALOOI010000241.1, on the reverse strand, counting down.
CCGCCTGGCCGGTGATGAAGCCCAGGTAATAACTGGCCACCTGCCACCCCCACACGATCATGCTGCACGCGATGCCCAGGTACACCCCGGCCATATCGCTGCGGTCGCGCAGGGCCACCAGCCCGGCCAGGGCCGCCACCAGGGCCAGCGTCAGCGCTGCGAAGGCCAGCCGCACCAGCCAGCGGGGACGCTGATACACCACCATAATCAGCCCCGTGGTGAACCACCACAGGAAGATGATGTACAGCACCGGCAGCACCACCACCAGCAGCGGCATGGTTATACTCCCGCACTCATGAAGTGCCGGGCCTGCGCCGCCAGAATATCGGCGGTCATGCGCATCTGGGCCACCCACGGTACCGGGGTCATTTGCTTGTACATGTACGATTCAAAGGTCAGCCGCTGCACGTCCTGGTTGCGGCACATATCGGTGAACACTTCCATCTGGCGCTCGCTGCCATAACCCCAGCGCTGCAACCATTGCAGGAAGCGGTACATCATCCGGTATTCCTGCCACCAGCTCTTTTCATAACGCTGGAGCGCCTTCAGGGACGTATCCGGCAGCGCTTTGATGAGCGTTTCGGCGGCGCGGCGGGCGCTTTTCATGGCCCAGTAAATGCCCTCGCCGGAGGTGCCCACCACGAGGCCGGCGGCATCGCCCACCAGCATCACCCGTTCAAAGGCGATGTGGTCACGGGGATGAATGGGCAGCGCGTGCGCTTCTTCCAGGAACACTTCACCGCCGGCAATATCCGGGGCGATGCGCTCTTTTAAATTGTGCAGCATCTGGCGAATTTCGTGCGCTTTGCCGGGGCCCGCGCCGCAGCCCACCGCCAGATGATCGGACTTGGGGAAGGCCCAGGCGTACAGATCGGGGCTGACTTTTTGCCCCAAATACAGATCGGCCGTCTCCTGCCAGCGGGCCATTTTCTCCTGCGGCAGGCGGATGCGGTGCTGAATGGCCACGCAGTAAGGCGGGCGCGGCAGGCCCAGCAGTTTGGCGGTGGTGGAATAGGCTCCATCTGCGCCGATGACCGCTTCCACTTCCAGCGTCTGCGTTTCGCGGCTGTTTTTAGGCACATATTTGGCCGTCACGCCGGTACGATGCACTTTAAGATCGGTGAGTTTGCCTTCGATCAGCTCTGCGCCCTGGCGCACGGCCTGCAAACGCAGGTACGGGTCCAGTTCCTCGCGGCAGGTCATGGCCACATATTCATCGCGCCCCTTCTTCAGCCCGGTCACTTCGATCTCGGCCAGGCGTTCGGTGGGCGAATGGATGATGGCGCGGCGCACTTTGCGCGAAATGAGGCTTTCCGGGATGTCGAACTCTTTAAAAGCGATGGGCGGCAGTGCGCCGCCACACGGTTTCACCCACGCCAGGTCACGCTCCAGCAGGATGACCGGAACGCCGGCTTTTGCCAGCGTGCTGGCCGCGACCGAACCGCCGACCGAGGCCCCTACCACTAAAACAGGTTTCATGAAGCTACCCCCCTCACCGCCTGCCTGTGTACATAGACTAACTTACTTACAACGCCGGATGACAGCGCCCGCGCTTACAGCAGCAGGCGCAGCCCGGTGGCAGCCACCGGCATCCCCAGGACAAAGACCAGCACCCCGAAGGCACTGAACTTAAGATAATTCGCCAGCGGGTCACGCAGAAAAAGGCGCTGTAAGGGCACCTGCGCCAGCATAATCAACGCCAGCACCAGCGCCACGCCCGGCTGCTGCCACACCAGAAAGGCCGTAATCACGCCGGCCTGGGCCAGCACCATCGTCGCCACGATCAACCAGGCCGCCCGCTGCGGCCCGTACAGCACCGGAATCGTCTTAATGCCGATCTGCCGGTCGCCGTCGATACTTTTATAGTCATTGATGCTCATAATGCCGTGGGTGCCCACGGAATAGCACACCGCGATGAGCAGGCTGGCCGGGGTGAGGGGCGCAAAAGCGATGTGCCCCGCCAGCCACGCCAGCCCTTCATAAGAGATGGCCGCCAGCGCATTGCTAAACCAGCCATTGCGCTTGGCCCGTACCGGCGGCGCACTGTACGCCAGCGCCAGGATCACGCCCACCAGCACCAGCAGCGCCACCCCCCGCCCCAGATACAGCCCGATCCCCACCCCCAGGACGATCAGCACGGCGATGGTAATCATCACCTGCTGGATCGACACTGCGCCGGAGGGGATGAGTCGATGCGGCTCATTGAGCGCATCGACCTCCCGATCAAAGTAATCGTTAATCACCTGCGACAGCCCGCACAGGATGGGCCCGGCCATCACCATACCCAGGAACACCTGAAAGGCATCGGGCAGGTTCCAGCCGGTGGCCCCGCTGGCCACCGCCCCACACAGGAAAGCCCAGGTGGGGGGGAACCAGGTGACAGGCTTCATCAGAATGATGGAGCGTGCCAGGACAGGCGGGCGCTTGAGTTGAACCGGATTATTGGTCGTCGCCATATGCATCGTATCCATGAGGGTTGCCTGCAAAACAAAGCTGATTAACCATAGCACGAAACTGCCCGTCAATGCTCATTCGTTTCGCGTGCATTTCCTCACATTGCCATGCCGCGTTACGCCCCTGCCCCGGCACCCCGGTCTGCCTCATGAGCCTTCCGCCACCAGGGCGGGCGGCATCACCGCCGGCGAGATGGCCGCGCCGGGCGGCAGCACATTTTGTTGATGGCACATGATGCAGGAAGGTTCCTGGTTGGCCATCGAATCGGCATAGTTCAGCCAGATATACTGCGTCATTTGCAGCATGTTCTGGGCGTAGTGGATGGCCGGCACTTCCCGCGAGGGGAAGTAGCGTGAATTATGGCAGTGGGTGCAGCCCACATTCATGCTCACGTTCATGTGATACATGACATTTTGCTGGTACTGCACGGCATCCAGCGAAATATCGGTGCGGCCATTGACGTTCAAAATGCCCTGGTTTTCGGCCGTCAGGTCTTCATCGGCACCCAGGGGCAGCCGGAAATCGACCTGGAGGTTATTGGCATTCAGTTCCCACGGGTTAAACTTCGGGGCACCGTTATGGCAGGTGGCACAGGTGATCTGTGCGCCGGAAGGCTGCTTCTGGTCAGTGAGGCCGTCAAGCTGCGTCAGCCAGTTGCGGTTTAAATCCTGCACCAGTTCCAGGTGCCGGCGGGCGTTGGCGCGGTTGGCTTCGGCCACCGGGTCGCCCCATACTTCGAGGGAGAAGTTCTCCAGGCTGTGGCAGTAGGTGCAGTTCACGCCCAGGCCGGCCACGAAGTGGTTCATCATGTAGCCGTTAATTTCCTGCGTCGTCAGCCCCACCAGCACTTTCACATTCTGGGGTTCCGGGTGTTCGCGTTGATAATTGCCCATCGCCAGGTACGATTCGGCGCTGACATATTCATCAACATCAGTCTGGTAATCGACATAAATCGGCGACAGCGAATCGGCGGGTGTGGCAGGCTCGCGCCCGGCAATCCCGCTGACAAAGCCAAGTACCCACCAGCTCCCCAGGGCCAGCGCCCCGGTGATGG
>JALOOI010000051.1 GCA_025454495.1 Anaerolineae bacterium | reverse complement strand
GCGCGGCACACGTCGCTTTGCAGGCTGGCGCGGGACAGGTTGAACACGAACATATCGCAAGTGATGATGGCATCCACAATGGCATCCCACCAGTGGGGGCTGGCGGGGGGCAGGTTGTGTTTGTCCTGCCAGGTGGTGTAGAGCGGCGTGCCGTCATCGTATTGCAGCAGCGCCAGATCACGGGCGATTTTATCGACCATGCCGGCATCGCTGCTACGATAACTGATGAAGAGCTTCTTTGTCCCCCTACCGCTGATCCATCTCCTGGCGCACGGTGGCCAGCAGGTTTTCGGCGCGGATTTGCGCCAGCGCATAGCAGGGCCCGCCCAGGTGTTCCGCCAGGCGTTTGGCCAGCCCCTGGTCAAAGGCGATATGCTCCATGTTGATCGTCACCGTGCGAATATCCGCTTCTTTAATCAGCCGGGCGATGGCGTGCGCTTCTTCCTGCGGCGACAGCGTGTTGCTGACGGACACATTGCCCGCGCCATCGGTCAGCAGGATGATGAGCGGCATCACGTCGGGATGGACGGTTTTTTCGCGCTGGATGGTTTCATAGGCCAGCAGCAGCCCGGCGGAGAGGGGCGTTTTGCCGCCGACGGGAATATCCACCAGGGCGGTTTTGGCCAGCGTGACGGAACTGGTGGGGGGCAGCACCAGCGAGGCGCGATCTTTCTGGAAGACGATCAGCCCCACCCGGTCGCGGCGCTGGTAGGCATCGGTCAGCAGCGACATAATCGCGCCTTTGGTGGCCTGCATACGCTCGCTGACGGCCATGCTCCACGAGGCATCCACCGCGAACAGGATGAGGTTGGCGGCCTTCTTCACGCGAATCTTACGCTGAAGATCGGTACGGCGCAGGGCATAGGCCATGCCGGAGGCGCGTTTTTGCTCCTCCCGCTCGATCTGGTAGGGGGCGGCGGCGCGGATGGTGGCATCGAAGGCAATATCGTTCACCTGGCTGCCGGCCGGCACCGCCCGAATGTAGCGCCCGCGCTTGCGGTCGGTGACGGTGGTGGAGCGCCGCCCGGCCTGGCGGCGCGTCATCTGGTCAAGCTGGGTGTTCAGTTTGCGCGTCTGGAATTCCTGGGCCGGGTTCACCTTTTGCCCGCCTTCCCACCAGTTCGAATCGGCGGCGGGAAAAGGGTTCTGGCGGGCGGCTTCGGTGGGGGCGGTCTCCGGGGCGTGCTGGTCGCCGGCTTCGGTTACTTCACTGCTTTTTTTTTACCCGTCCCCTGCCCTTCCTGGGGTTCGCCGGCTTCGCTGGTCTCGCCGCCGTCGCTGTCATCGCTCATTTGCTCGCGCTTTTCCTGGAGCTTATTTTCAAGCTGGCTCAGTTCGGCGGTGGCATCGGCGAAGGGGCCGCGCTTCAGGCGATGCGGGATCGCCAGGCGCACCGCCAGGGCAATATCATGATCGGTGATGGCGGTGCGCCCTTCGTAGGCGGCATGGGCGCGGGCGGTCTTCAGCACCACCAGGTCGGCCCGGTGGCCATCCACGCGCATTTCGCTCATAATGCCGGCGATCAGGCGCAGATCGTTACGGCTGTGCTTCACCGTATCCACCATCTGCCGGGCGGTGGCGATGCGCCGGCTCAGGCTTTCCTCCACCGGCAGCCATTCCGCTTTAAAGGCTTCGGCATCGTCCTCATAGGCGATGTGCCGTTCCAGAATTTCGATGCGGTCGGACGGCGTATGAATGCCCTGCACATCCACCGACAGCGCGAAGCGGTCTAACAACTGCGGCCGCAGGTCGCCTTCTTCCGGGTTCATGGTGCCCACCAGGATGAAGCGGGCCGGGTGGCTGAAGCTGATGCCTTCGCGCTCGACGATGTTCACCCCCATGGCGGCGCTGTCCAGCAGCAAATCCACAATATGGTCATCCAGCAGGTTCACTTCGTCCACATACAGGATGCCGCGGTTGGCGGCGGCCAGCACGCCCGGCTCAAAATGTTTTTCGCCGCGCTGGATGGCCTTTTCAATATCCAGCGTGCCCACCACGCGGTCTTCGGTGGCGCTCACCGGCAAATCCACAAACGCGGCGCGGCGATAATCCACCGGCAGGCTGGCGCGGTCTTTGCTGCCGTGGCGCTCGCGGGAAACGTCCGACCAGGTGCCGGGGGAGGCGGGATCATCATTGAAGGGTGAATCGGCGATGACTTCGATTTCGGGCAGCAGGGCCGCCAGGGCGCGGGCCGCGGTCGATTTGCCGGTGCCGCGTTCACCCCGGATCAGCACGCCGCCGATACGCATATCAATCGCGTTCAGCACCAGGGCCAGGCGCATCATATCCTGCCCCACAATCGCGGTGAAGGGATACACGGAGGGACGTTTGCTCATGGGCTGCTTCATCCTGTGTGGGTCATTGGAAAGGGTTGATTATACGGGACACCCGAAAGCGGATTAAAGGGTGATTCGGTGAGGGGAGGATGTGTGGCCCGCGCCAGTACCATCGCGGGCCATGGCGCTGGCTCATTGGCCGGTCAGCCGGTCGAGCTGTGCCTGGGCTTCGGCATAGCCGGGGTTGCGAAAGAGGGCGGCGCGGAAATTGGCGGCGGCCCGTTCCACATCGCCGCGGCCGGCATACACCAGGGCAATATAATAGTACATCTCCTCCACGCCGGGCGCGTCTGCCAGGGTGCGCCGGATGATGGTTTCGGCGGTATCGTAGCGCCCGACGGCGATAAAGGCTTCCAGGGCGCTGAACTCGTACCAGAAGAAGCGCCAGGGCAGCCCGCGGGCGATGGCGGCATCGAAAGCGGCGGCGGCGGCTTCGGCATCGCCGGTCAGCAGCAGGGCCTGCCCCAGGTTATGCTGCGCGAAGGCATCATCCTGCACGGCCAGGGCGGCCCGGGCCTGGGCCAGCGTGCGGGCGGCGTTCTCGTCGGCAGCGGCATCTTCGCCCAGGGCGGCCCACAGGGCCGCTTCGTCCGCCGGGTTATACAGCACCAGATACACCCCGTTGAAGGCCCGCCAGCGCTCCATAATATCGTCGTAGCTTTTACGCACCCCGCGCTTATCCGGGCCATCGCCCAGCAGCGAATCCAGAAACAGGAATTCCTGCGTGGCATCGTCGTAGCCCACCAGCACGCGATTATGGCTCATCCAGTCTTTAAAGCCGCCGTCGCCATCATAATAGGAATTTTCCAGCAGCACCGGGAAGCCGGCGGCCACCAGGGCCTGCAGGCGTTCCACGGTGCCGCCGCGCCGGATGATGCCTGCCAGCCCATAATCGCCGGCCGCCGCGACCATTTCCTCCAGGCGCACGCTCATATCTTCGGCATTCGGGTTCAGCCGCCGGATGATGGCCGTATAATCGCCGGTGAAGGTGGCAAAATGCGAGAGCTGGATGGTGAGGGCGGCCGCCGAGCAGCGGTTATAGTTCTGCCAGATCATCGTCAGCCCGTCGATGTAGGCCGCGGCGGGCAGGGGCTGCGCCGGGCGGGTGGTGGTATCCTGCTGGGCCGCTACGGGCAGCACCAGCAGCAGGCCGAGCAGGCTGAGCAACCAGGGACGAAAAGAGCGCATAAGCAATTCCCACAGCATCATGTATCGTCGGGGGCAAGTGTACTGCAAAAGCCGGTGGTGTGAACTGTCAATTCGCCGGGCCCGGGCCACCGTGCGGCGGAAAAAGGCTCCCGGTGCCGCGGGAACAGCCTCGCCGCGGGTGGCGCGGGGATGGTATAGTGACACGGCTGATGAGTCTGCCCCGAAAGATGGCCCGCTATGCCGGCTCGTGTGTTGTATGTGGTGAATATCCCGCGCTTTTTTGTCTCGCACCGGCTGCCGCTGGCCCTGGCGGCCCGGGCCGCCGGTTATGAGGTGCAGGTGGCCACCGCGGCCGCCGACCGGGCCAGCATCGCCCGGATTGAGGCGGCCGGGCTGCCGTTTCACCCGCTGCCCCTCAGCCAGCATGGTACGCGCCCGCACACCGAACTGGCGACGCTGGCGGCGCTGCTGGGGCTGTACCGGCGGCTGCGGCCGCAGGTGGTGCATCAGGTGAGCATTAAGCCGGTGCTGTATGGCGGGCTGGCGGCCCGCCTGGCCGGGGTGCCGGCCGTCGTCAGTGCCATGAGCGGCCTGGGGTATGTGTTCGTGGATGACAGCCGCCGGGCCCGCCTGCTGCGCGGGCTGGCGCAGCCGCTGCTGCGGCTGGCCCTGGCGGGCCCGCAAACGCGGCTCATCCTGCAAAACCCGGATGATCTGGAGCGCTGTGTGTCCCTGGGGTTAATTGACCGGGAGCGGGCGGTGCTCATCCGGGGCAGCGGGGTAGACCTGGCGCAGTTTGCCCCGCAGCCGGCCCCGCCGGGGCTGCCGGTGGTGCTGTTCGCCGGGCGGCTGATGTGGCAGAAGGGGCCGGGGGCGTTTGTGGCCGCCGCGCGGCAGTTGCAGGGGCGGGCCCGCTTTGTCATCGCCGGGTATACCGAACCCACCAGCCCCGGCGCGGTGCCGGCCGACACGCTGGCGCAGTGGCAGCAGCAGGGGCTGGTGGAACTGTGGGGCCAGCGCGACGACATGCCGCAGGTGTTCGCCGCGGCGCATATTGTGTGCCTGCCTTCCACCTATGGCGAAGGCGTGCCCCGGGTGTTGATCGAAGCGGCCGCCTCTGCCCGCCCCATTGTCACCACCGATACCCCCGGCTGCCGCGAGATCGTGCGGCATGAGTATAACGGGCTGCTGGTGCCGCCGGGGGATGCAGCCGCGCTGACGGCCGCGCTGGCCCGCCTGATCGACGATGCTGCGCTGCGGCAGCGCCTGGGCGCACAGGGGCGCACCCTGGCCGCCGCGGAATTTTCGCTCGATCAGGTGGTGCAGTCCACGCTGGCGCTGTATGCGGCCCTGCTGCCACAGTGACGCGGGCCCCGGGCCCGTTCCCGGCCGCGCCGCCAGGACGGGGCCCCGGGCCGGTGTTTAGCGGATGCTGCCATTCAGGCCGGCGGCCTGGGCAGCTCTCTCCATCAGGCCGGTCAGTTCCATGGGGATGATGAAGCGCGTGGAGGGGCTGGTGCCCACTTTCTCCATCATCTCCAGGTATTGCAGCACCAGCGTCTTTTCATCCAGGTCGGGCGCTTTGCCGTTGATGGCTTCCAGCGCGGCCGCGAAGCCCTGCGCCCGCAAAAGCTGCGCCTGGCGCTCGCCTTCCGCCTTCAGGATATTCGCCTGCTTTTCGCCTTCCGCCTTCAGGATGGAAGCCTGCTTTTGCCCTTCCGCCACCATCACATCCGCTTCGCGCTCGCCCTGGGCCTTGGTCACGGCTGCGCGGCGTTCACGCTCGGCGCTCATTTGCAGGTTCATCGCCTCCTGAATCAGCCGCGGCGTTTCAATCTCGCGGATTTCGACGGCGGTGATCTTCATCCCCCAGCGCTCGGTCGATTCGTCCAGCTTCGTCCGCAGGATGGTATTGATCTCCTCGCGCTTGCTCAGCACGTCGTCCAGGTCAATATCGCCCAGCACGGCCCGCAGGGTGGTGGTGGCGATCTGCACGGTGGCTTTTTCCGCGTTCTCCACGCTCAGCTTGGCCAGGCGCGGCTCCACAATGCGGTAATACACCAGGAAGTCGATGGAGATGGCCGCGTTATCCTTGGTGATGGCCGTTTGCGAGGGGATATCCAGAAATTTCTCGCGCATGTCCACCTTCAGCGCTGCCTCCAGAAACGGGATGACGATGGTCAGCCCCGGCCCGCGGGTGCTGGCGTAACGGCCCAGGCGCAAAATGACCACGCGCTCATATTCCGCCAGCACGCGGATCACCCCGCTGAGGATGTACAGCACGAAGAACGCCCCGACGGCGATGATGAGAAAAGTCAGTTCCTGTGGCATACGAATCTCTCCCTCTGATGATGTGGTTGAACAGGTGACTACAGATGGCTAAGGGCTGTCGTGGGTGCCATTGGTGGCGAAGCTGGCTTTTTCTTCGCGCTTGGCTTTTTCGACCAGCAGTTCCAGCCCGCGCTTTTCCACCACCACGATCTCGGTGCCGGCGGGCAGGCTGGCGCGGCTGCGGGCCGTCCACATTTCGCTGTTCACGTTCACGGTGCCCACCGGGTCTACCGCGCTGACGACGCGCCCGCGGGCCCCCGGCTGCACGGTGAACACATCCAGCCCGGCCGCGTTCTGGTGCGAGCGCAGCACCGGCAGCAGCACAAAACGATTGTAGGCCCAGGCCAGCAGCAGCGTGACACCGATAATCCACGGCGACACCGCCCGATCATAGAACAGCAGCCAGCCGCCCAGGCCCTGAAAGATGAGGCCAATCTCTGACCAGCGGGCCAGGCGCGGCGAAATGTAGGGCACCACCATGAAGCAGCCCGCCCCCAGTACCAGCAGGAAGACCGCGCCCCAGCTTGTCGGCAGCAGCGTCAGCGCATACACGCTGCCCGCCAGCACCACAAAAGCGGCAATTTCCAGGATGCCCGTCCCGGCCAGGTGGGCGGCCGTCAGCGCCAGCCACAGCCCGGCCAGCAGCCCCAGGTAGACCAGGGTGGGGTCTAACGTTGCGGGATTCAGCAGGTCAATCATGCCACACGCCTCACATAACATTACGTCCGATTTTACACTTCTATTGTAGCATTGTATTCTCAGCCAATCCTAAAAAAATCGGTGAGAACCCCGTTATTTGGGGGGAAAAGTGCACATTTGATAACAAAATGGCCGCCGCTTACCCCGCTGCCGGGGCCTGTGTTACAATAACCGTTGTTATGACATCAGGAAACCGGTGATGAGAGTATTCTGGCTGCTGCTGCTATTGCTGTGCCTGGCGCTGCCCGTGCAGGCGCAGGAGGCGACCGTCGTGCAGGTGACGGCCGCCGATGGGCTGGTGCTGACGGGCGATTTTTACCTGGTGGGGCCGGAACGGGCGACCGTGATCCTGCTGCACCAGTTGTACACCGACCGGCGTTCCTGGCAGCCGTATGTGCGCGGCCTGCTGGATGCCGGTTATAACGTGCTGGCGGTGGATGTGCGCGGGCACGGGGCCAGCCGGGCCCGCCAGGACTGGGCGAAGGCGGTGGACGATGTGGCGCTGTGGTTCGCCTGGCTGCGCGGCACGGCCGGCGTGCGCGACAGCATCGCTACCGTGGGTTCCAGCATGGGGTCGACGCTGGCGCTGGTGGGCTGCGCCCGCGATGCCACCTGCCGTACCGCCGTGGCCATCTCGCCGGGCTGGCGCTACAACGGCATCAGCGTTCAGGACGCGCTGACGACGCAGCTCGCCGGGCGGCAGGCCTACCTGCTGTATACCCGGCGCGACCGCTTCCCGGCCCTGGGCGTGCCGCGCATGGTGGAGGCGGCCCCGCAGAGCGTCGTCGTGCAGGTTTTCGACGGCAACCGCCACGGGATGGACGTGCTGGCCCGCTTCCCCGAAGCCCTGCCGCTCATTCTGGACTGGCTGGCGACCCGCACTCAGTAAAGAACGGGTCACATCTATCACCCGAATTACATGACCAACATCAGACACGAATCACGTAAGATAGCATCAAGTACAGAAGGTACACCCTGCCGCAACCGCGGGGTCAAAAATAAAGCGAGGCTTTTATGTTCGAGAATGTGTCGGTCAAAGACTGGATGACGGCCCCGGTCTATACCATCAAAGCGCATACCCCCATCAGCGAAGCACACCAGATTATGAAGGAAAAAAGTGTGCGCCGGCTGCCGGTGGTGCATGGTGAGGCGCTGGTGGGGATGATTACCATCGGTGATGTCCGTGAAGCCAGCCCGTCCAACGCGACCACCCTCAGCATCTGGGAATTGAATTATTTGTGGGCGCAGTTGACCGTCGAAAAAATTATGACCCGTGACATTAAAACCGTGCATCCCGAAACCCCCATCCTGGATGCGGCCGAAATGATGCTGGAATATAAAATCAGCGGTCTACCCGTCGTCGATCATGATGGCAAACTGGTGGGTATTGTGACCGAATCCGACCTGTTTAGAATGCTGGTCAAGTCTCGTCGGAAGGAACCGGTCGGGTCATAAGGCGCACCATCCTGTGCCCCCGGAACGGAGAGGATAGCTGTTATGAACGTCGTCGATATTATGACCGCCAGCCCCGTGACCATCCGGCTGGAGCGTACTCTCCGCGAGGCGCTGGAACTCATGGAAAAGCACAGCTTTAAGCATTTGCCGGTGATGAGCGCCGGGGGGCATCTGGTGGGGGTCATCAGTGACCGGGACTGCCGCCATGCGTTGAACTCGCCGTTCATCATGCGGGCCAAATGGCAGGACGAAGCGCTGATTAATACGTTGCAGGTGCGGGCCGTGATGACGGCCGCGCCCATCATCATTGAGCCGAATGCGCCGGCGGCCGAAGCGGCCCGCCTGATGCTGACGCATCGCATCGGCTGCCTGCCGGTCATGCGTTCCGAAACGCTCATTGGCATCGTCACCCGGTCGGATATTCTGGTGGCGTTCATGAACATGCAGCGGCGCTACGAAGCCATTGCGGCGCATCGCCACGGCACCGCCGAAATGGCCGCGGTGGCCGAACCCAAATTGCATCAAAAATGAAGGCTGCTATGGCGTATGGCGGTGGCTGTTCGTCATAGCAGGCGCTTAAGCCTGAAGCGAGCTTTTAAAGCCGGACATCGTCCGGTCTTTTGTATTGTGTGTGGAGCAACCGCTGCATGACAGACTTGATCGGCAGGCGTTACCAGCTCCTCAACCGCCTGGGCGAAGGCGGGATGGGGGTGGTGTATCGGGCGCTGGATCGTTTGACCGGCGACCTGCTGGCCTTAAAATCGGTGGTGCACCTGCCGCTGGTGATGGACGAACACAACACGCTGGATGCGCGGCTGGTGCTGGCGCAGGAATTTCGCCTGCTGGCGGCGCTGCGGCACCCCAACATCATCAGCGTGCTGGATTACGGCTTCGATGCGCCGGGGCGGCCCTACTACACCATGGAACTGTTGCCGTCCCCGCACGATATTCTCACCGTGTCGCGCCTGCGCGATACCCGTGGCCGGGTGCTGCTGCTGCTGGAACTGTTGCAGGCGCTGGTCTATTTGCACCAGCACGGCCTCATCCATCGTGATCTGAAGCCGGGGAATGTGCTGGTGGACGCGGGGCGGCGGCTGAAAGTGCTGGATTTTGGGCTGGCGACCACGCGCCAGGGCGTGCGCGGCGTGGTGGGCACCATGGCCTACATCGCCCCGGAGGTGCTGCGCCAGCAGCCGGCCAGCGCCGCCGCCGATCTGTACGCGGTGGGCATCATCGCCTATGAGATGTTCATGGGCCGCCACCCGTTTGAAACAGGCAGCACCGCCCATCTCATCGCCAGCACCATCGGCAAAATGCCAGAAGCGCCGCCCCTCATCGCCAGCGCCGGCCCGGAAATCGCCGGCATCATTTTACGGCTGCTGGCCAAAGACCCGGCCGACCGCTACCCGGATGCCGCCAGCGTCATTGACGCGCTGTGCCAGGCGCTGCACCTGCCGCCGCTGCCAGAAACCCGCACCATCCGGGAGAGCTTCCTGCATTCGGCCCCCTTCATCGGCCGCGAGCCGCAACTGGCCACGCTGGAGCAGGCGCTGACGCAGATGCAGGAGGGCGGCACCGGCAGCGCCTGGCTGCTGGCCGGCGAATCGGGCGCGGGCAAATCGCGCCTGATGGAAGAACTGCGGATTCGGGCGCTGGTGCGCGGCATTCTCGTCCTCAGCGGGCGCGGTACCGTGCATGGCAGCCGCCCCTTTGAACTGTGGTACGAGGTGGTGCGCCGCCTGCTGGCCTTCGTCCAGATCAGCGATGCCGAAGCCAGCATCCTGAAAGGGGTGGTGCCGGAGATCGCCAGCTTCATCGGGCGCGAGGTGCCGGACGCGCCGCAGCTTTCCGATGAAGAGACGGCCATCCGCCTGGCGCTGACGATCAGCGGTATTTTTTTGCAACTGCACATGCCCATCCTGCTGCTGGCCGATGATCTGCACTGGCTGGCCAGCAGCCTGGAGCCGCTGCGCTACCTCATCCGCCTGCTGGATACGCTGCCGCTGATGATCGTGGGCAGCTATCGCAGCGATGAATACCCCTATCTGTATGGCCAACTGCCACAGATGCCGGTGCTGCCGGTGCCCCGCCTGGACCAGGCCCAGGTGGCCGACCTGGTGACGCGGCTGGTGCCAGGGCGTGAACATCCCGCGCCCGAACTGATGCAGTTCGTGTATCAACAGTCTGAGGGCGTGCCGCTGTTCGTGGTTGAAGTGGTGCGTACCCTGGCCGACCATACCGGGCGGCTGGCCGAGGTAGCCCGGATGACGCTGCCGGAACGGTTGTTCACCGGCGGGCTGGCCACGCTGGCCCTGCGCCGCCTGCAACAACTGGCCCCCGCTGACCAGGATTTGCTGCTGCGGGCGGCCCTCATCGGCCGGGTGATTGACCCGCGCATTATGCAGGCGGTGCGGCCGGGGCTGGAGGTGGAAGAATGGCTGATGCGCTGCGCCGGCGTGGCGCTGGTGACGGTGGATGGCGACCGCTGGTGCTTCGCCCACGATAAACTGCGCGAAACCCTGGCCGATAACCTGCTGCCGGAAGACCGCCCGGCCGCTTACGCCGACATCGCCCGCGCCATTGAAACCGCCTGCCCCGACCCGGTGGATTTTACAGAACTGCTGGCGGTCGCCTGGGATGAAGCCGGCGAACCCGCGCGGGCGCTGCCCTGGCTGCTGCGGGCCAGCACCGATCATATCGCGTATACGCAGCCGGCGCGGGCGCTGCCGCTGCTGCGGCGGGCCCTGGCGCTGGCCGAACCAGCACCCGCCTCGCCGCTGCTGGCGGAGGTGCATTTACACCTGGGGCACGCGCTGCGCCTGGCGGGCGATGCCGGCGCTGCCCAGGAGCATTTTCATCGCGTGGTGCAGCTTGATATTCCGGCGCTGTACCCGGAAGCCTTCATCGGCCTGGCCATGATGGCCCGCCTGACCGGCCAGCATGACCAGGCGGAAGCTTTTAGCCGCGAAGCGCTGGCCATCTACCAGGAAGCGCACGACCCCGCCGGGCGCGGCCGCGCTCTGCTGGAACTGGGCACCGGGCTGGTGCATCATGGCGCGAAACTGGCCGAAGGCGCGGCGCTGCTGGAAGAAGGCCGGCACCTGCTCACCGCCACCGGCCAGCCGCGGGCGCTGGCCCTGCTGCTGTGCGAACTGGGCGTGGCCCGCGCCATGCTGGATGATGTGGCCGCGGCCGAAGCCCTGTTCAACGAGAGCCTGGCCCTGAATGAAAGCCTGAACAACCTGCGCGGCGCGACCCAGGCGCTCGCCAACCTGGGCTATGGTCGCTTCAAACGGGGTGATTATGCCGGGGCGCTGGGCTGTTTTGAGCGCGTGCTGGAGATTCGGCTTCAGCTTGGCGATGAATTGGGGCAGATGTATACGTACAGCAACCTCACCGCCTGTTACCTGCATCTGGGGCGCTTTGAGGACTGCCGGCGCACGCTGCGCCAGGGGCTGCACAAAGCCGTCATGCGGCAATCGCAGCCGCTGCTGCTGTATTATCTCACCTGGGCGGCCATGCTGGCGCTGGAATACGACGCGCCGCAGCAGTCGGCGGCCTGGTGCGGGCTGGCGCTGGCCCACCCGGTGCTGCTGGCGGATAATCGCCGCCTGCTGGAGGCGTTTTTGCCCCAGGTGCAGGCCGCCCTGGGCGCAGCCGGGCTGGCGGCCGGGCTGGCCGCCGGCGAGCGCCTGAACCTGCTGAGCGTGGCCGGGGAGCTAATCACCACGCTGCCCGGCGAGAACAGCGCCGCCGTGTAAAAGGCCCGTCAAATTACGATACGGTGACGCGCGGCAGCAGTTTCTCCACATCTTCGCGGCGGCATAAATCCGTGCCGGCAGACATGACCGCGGCGGTGCCGGCGGCTACCCCCAGTTTTACCGCTTCCACCGGCGTATCGCCCCGCGCCAGCGCCAGCACCAGCCCGCCCACCATGCTGTCGCCCGCGCCCACCCGGCTTTGCACCCGCACCAGCGGCGGCCGGCAGCGCACGAATTGATCGGCGGTGATGAGCGCGGCCCCGGCCGCCCCCAGCGACACCACCAGCACTTCGCACAGCCCCTCCGCGATCAATTGCTGCCCCGCTCGCTGCAAATCCTCCTCCTCGTGGAAGGTGGTGCCGCTGAACGTTTCCAGCTCGCCGATGTTAGGCTTCAGCAAATAGGGTCGCGCCCCGCGCAGGGCCTGCAGGGCCGGCCCGGAGGTATCCACGATGACACGCATCCCCCGGTCGCGGGCCTGCTGCGTTAGCCGCGCATAATAATCGTCCGGCACGCCGGGCGTTAAACTGCCGCTGGCCACCAGGTAATCGGCCGGCTGCGCCAGCACCGCTGCGGTACAGCGCGTCAGTTCGTCTGCCGTCAGCGCTGCGCCGGGCATATTAAAGCGATACTGATCGTTGGAGGAACGCTCAATGACGGTGAAATTTTCGCGGGTGATGCCGCTGACCGGCACCGGATGAATGGGCAGCCCTGCGTCGCGCAGCAGGCCTTCCAGCATGTGCCCGGCGTGCCCGCCGCTGGTGAACACCGCCAGCGCCGCGCCGCCCAGGTTGTGCATGGCCCGCGAAACGTTGATGCCGCCGCCGCCAGGATCGAATTTGGGTGTGGCGCAGCGCAATTTATCTTCCGGCTGCACATTGTCCGTGCTGGTGCTGATGTCTACTGCCGGGTTCAGCGTGAGGGTGATGACCGTTTTCACAGCGCGAGTCCCTTTCGGCGGGCAGGCCCGCCGGGTAGCCTGAAATCTCCCGGATTGTAACGCAGCCTGCGCCGCCGGGGTATACAGGTTGCCGGCCGGTTAGAACGTCATCGGAGTTTGATTGCCGCACGTTCTATTTGCCCGGAAGCATGTCATAATTTGCAGCAGAGCAGAGGGCCGCACCGCCGCAGGAGACAGAGCATGTTCGCCGGGACAGGCATTGGCAATCGACTGAATGGAATTGTGCTGAGCATTAACCTGGCCGTGCTGCTCATCATCATGGTGATTGCCGTCAGCAGCAGCAATGCCGCCCTGCGGGCGCAAACGCTCAGCCGGTTTGCCGCCAAAAACAGCGTCGCCGCCGCCGGGATGAACGCCACCCTGGGCGCGGTGGACAGCGCCGCCCGCCGTTTCGTCGCCGGGCTGTCAGTGACCACGTTCACCAGCGACAGCCTGCGCCAGTATACCCGCCAGTTTATGGAAGCGCAGGCTAACCCGCTGTTTCACCGCATCAGCATTTTTAACGACGATGACGCGGCTCCCTCGGTGGGCGTGTTTCAGCAACTGGAAACGCAGGATCGCCTGCGGCACACCTGGCGCTGGTACACGCAGCCGCGCTACCTGCCGCGTGATGAGCATCTGCTGGCGGTGCTCAGCGATCAGCGCCCGCAGTGGTTCCTCCAGCTGCGGCTGCTGTACGATCCCGAAGCCCGTGCCGGTGTCTCGCTGGCGCTGCCCTTTGTGCTGACGGAGGAGGCCACCGGCGAAACACGGCGCGGCGTGGTGTGGCTGGATATGACCCGCGTGGCGCTGCAAGATGCGCTCACGCGCGTGCTGAATGAACAGGGCCTCATCGCCGATACGACGGCCGGTTACAGCGTGGTGGTGGACAGCCGTTATACCCCCATCTCGCTCAACAATCTTCGCCTGGACCGCGATACGGTGAATATACGCCTGTGGGCCCTGCGCGACCGGCTGGCCGAAACCGCCCCCGGCACCAACAATCTGTATGCCATCGCCGAGCCTGTGCGCGAGGTGAATGCCGTCGCCAGCCGCCAGGTGCTGCCCCTCACGGACTGGCGGCTGTTGAGCGTGCTGCCGCTGGAAGAAATCCCCACCCTGCCGGTGCAAATTTTTGTGCCGATCGGGCTGGTGGCGCTGGTGGGCCTGCTCACGCTGGCCTGGACGATTCATCGCTTCATCGTCCAGGCGGTGGTGCGGCCGCTGCTGCGCCTGGGGGAGGCGGCGCAGGAGATCGGGTCGGGCGATTTGCGTTACTACATCGGCTATACCGAACAGGAAGACGAAATCGGGCGGCTGGCGCGGGCGCTGGAAGGCATGAAGAGCAGCATCGCCCACAGCTACGACGAACTCTCCCGCTGGAGCCGCACCCTGGAGCAGCGCGTCATCCAGCGCACCCGCGAACTGGACGAAGCCCGCAAACAATCCGATGCCCGCGCCGGCCAGCTTCAGGCGGTGTATGATGAGTCGCTGCTGGTGGTGAACGAGGCGCAGTTGCGCCCGGTGCTGAACGCCTTCACCGCCCGCATTCTAACGCTGCTCAAGGCCACCTACTGCGCCATCTGGCTGCTGACGGAAGACCGCGAGCGCCTGCAAATGGTCGCCGCCACCGAAATGGAGCCGCTGCTGCTGAAAGGCACCACGCCGGTGATCGACAGCCACGCCGGCATCACCGGCGAAGCAGTGCAAAAAGCCGCGCCGGTGGTCATCAATGATTACAGCGATTATCCGCAGCGCATCCTGCTGGACAACCGCAGCGCCCCCTTTGTGCGGGCGGTGGCCGTGCCGCTGATGTTCGTGGGGCGGCCCATTGGCGCGGTGGTGGTGGGGCGCGGGGCAGAAGACCCGGTGTTCAACGATGCGGATGTGCGCCTGCTGACGCTGTTCGCCAACCTGGTGTCGCCCTCCGTCCGCAACGCCCAGCTTTACGTGCGGGCCAGCGATGCTGTGCAATCCGCGGAACGCGCCAACCAGGTGAAAACGCGCTTCCTGGCCAGCGTCACCCATGAACTGCGCACGCCGCTGAACCTCATCATCAACAATGTGGACTTTATGCGTATCGGCGCTTTTGGCGATGTCACCCCGGAACAGGTGTCGCGGCTGAACCAGACCACGCGCAGCGCCGAACACCTGCTGTACCTGATTAACGATCTGCTGGATGTGAGCAAAATTGAGGCCGGTGAGATGGAATTGTTCATCCAGACCACCGATATTCGCCCGCTGCTGGAAGACATCATGGACAATGCTCAGGCGTTCCTGGAAAAGCTGGATGAGCCGCAGCAGCAGCTTACCCTGCGCAGCGAGATTGAGGATGATTTGCCCATGCTGCCGGTGGATGCCCGCCGCCTGCGCCAGGTGCTGACCAATTTGATGACCAATGCCATCAAATTTACGCCGCAGGGCGAAGTTTGCCTCAGCGTCCAGCGTGATCCGCTGGGGGTGCGCTTCAGCGTGCGCGATACGGGCATGGGCATCGCCGAGAACGAACTGCCGGGGCTGTTCGCGGCCTTTGAGCGCACGCGCATGGCCAAAGAAAACAACATCGAAGGCACCGGCCTGGGGCTGGCCATTTCGCAGCACCTGGTACAGCGGCACGGCGGCACGCTTCAGGTCAGCAGCACCCCGGGCCAGGGCAGCACGTTCTGGTTTACCCTGGCGGATGACCCCACCCAGGAAGTGCGCCGCACGGATCGGCACCTGTTGACGCTGTTGAACACCCGGCCGGAATAGCGCCCTACGCCCGCATCACCCCGCACACGGGGGCCGCCCAGGGCAGCGCCTGGTGCGCGGCCAGCAGCGCATCCAGCTTCGCCGCAATCGCCGGTGGATAGTCTGTCATGCGCCGGGTGTTCAGGTCTACAAAGGCATTCACACATTCAAACGTGGCAGACAGCGCCGCGCGGGTATCGTTCAGCAGGTACATCTGGTAATGCATCCGCCGGGCGCTGCGCCCCAGGAAACGCACCGTCACCGTCACCGCATCGCCCACCAGGCTTTCGCCGGCATACTGGATATGATGTTCCAGATCAAAGGTGGTGTAGCCCTGCGCGTGCAGGCGGGCCGGGGTCAGCCCCAGATCATCGTACAGCGGCAGCCCGGCATCATCAAAAATGCCCAGGTACCAGCGAATATTCATGTGGCCGTTGTAATCTTCGTACTCCGGCGGGATGGTGAGGCGGTAGACGGCGGGCAGGGCGGTAAGCTGTTCCAGCGGGAGGGGAGGCAGTTTGGGCACGGGGAGCCGCCTTTCTGCGCCAGTCCGGGCGCACAGTGAGGAACAACGTTAAAACGGCCACCGCGCCAGGGCGGGCAGCCGTTGCAGTACAGCGAGCCACCGCGTTCGTCCGGCAGCCGGCACCCGGCCGGCCGACCGTCGTTAACGTTTGGTGTAGGTGGGCGCTTTGCGGGCGCGTTTGAGACCCGGCTTCTTGCGTTCCTTCACACGGGCATCCCGCGTGAGCAGCCGGTGCGATTTCAGGGTGGGTTTCAGGTCGGCATCCAGGTGCAGCAGCGCCCGGGCCAGCCCCAGTTTCATGGCATCGCGCTGGCCAGAAATGCCGCCGCCCTGCACATGAATGCTGATGTCGAACCCGCGCTCCTGCCCGCTGACGACCAGCGGCAGCAGCATCAGCTCCAGGTCGCCTTCGCGCGGCATATAATCGGTCACTTCTTTATCATTGACGGTGATCTTGCCGGTACCGCCCGGATAAATCCGCACCCGTGCCGAAGCCGCCTTACGGCGGCCCACGCCTTCATAGTATTGTGCTGAGGACATCGTAACTCCTAAAGTTCCAGCTTTTCGGGCTTTTGCGCGGCGTGCGGGTGTTCGCTGCCGGCGTAAATCTTCAGCTTATTCATGATCTGGTGGCCGAGGGCCTTACGGTCGATCATGCGTTTGACGGCGAAATAGATGGCGCGTTCCGGGAAGCGTTGCAGCACTTCGCGCAGCGTCATCTGCTTCAGCCCGCCCATATAGCCGCTGTAACGATAGTACAGCTTATCGTCCATGCGGTTGCCGGTGACGTGGATTTTTTCGCAGTTGATGACCACGATAAAATCGCCACAGTCCATATGGGGCGAATAGATCGGCTTATTCTTGCCGGTCAGGTAGGGCACAATTTTGGAAGCCAGCCGACCGAGCGTTTGGCCCTGTGCGTCTACGACGTACCAGCGGCGCTCAAAATCAGCCGGTTTGGTGGTATAGGTGGTTTGTTTTCTGGCTCGCGTCATGTTTTACAACTCCGATAGCGCCTCACCGATGGCGAGCAGCGCCTGACTAATCCTCGTACTGGACTGATTCCAGGAATAACCCCTGCGGCGGGGCGGGCGGCAGCGCCTGGCGCAAATCCGCCTGGCGAAACGCCACCTCAAAGTCGGTGAGGGGCAGCCGGCCGCGCCCCACCGCCACCAGCATCGCCACGATGCGCCGCACCATATGCTGCAAAAAGGCCGTGGCCTGAATGCGATACGACAGCAGCGGGCCGCCGGCGGCCGGCTGGGCCTGCCAGCCGGAGGCGAAGACCACGCGCACGGTGTTATCGCCCCTGGGCGGCGTGCCGAAGGTGGCGAAATCGTGTTCGCCCACCAGCAGCGCGGCCGCGGCCTGCAGGGCCGCCACGTCCACCGGCGGCATAATTTGCCAGGTGGTGCGCCACAGCAGCGGCAGGCGCTGCGCCGTCACCGCCACATCGTAGCGGTACGTGCGCGAGTGCGCCTGGTAGCGCGGGTGAAAACCCGGCTGCTGCCGCAGCGCCTGCACCGCGATCTCCGGCGGCAGGTAATGATTGAGCGCTTTTAAAAGTGCGTCGTCCCCGTGTGGCCAGTCCGCATCAAAGGCGATCACCTGGCCGCTGGCATGAACCCCGGCATCGGTGCGGCCGGCACCGCTGAGGGCGATGGGCTGCCCGCAGAGGCGGGCCAGCGTGTCTTCCAGCACAAGCTGGATGGTGGGCCGCCGGCCCTGCTTCTGAAAGCCCGCATAGTTAGTGCCATCATAGGCCACCACCGCGCGGTAGCGTGCCATGTGGCTCAGGCTTCGGCGGCCGGGTTATCCACCAGTTCCAGCAGCACCATTTCGGCGTTATCGCCGGCGCGCGGCCCCAGTTTGTACACCCGCGTGTAACCGCCGGGGCGCTCCTTAAAGCGCGGAGCCAGTTCATCGAACAATTTTTGCACCAGCACGCGGTCATTGTTCACGCGGCTGGCGACGATGCGCCGGGCGTGGACGGCCACCTGCGGGTTGCCCGTATCGGTCGCCTTCGCCAGCCCGCGTTTGGCCAGGGTGATGAGGCGTTCCACATGCCCGCGCACGAATTCGGCTTTGGCGCGGGTGGTACGAATGCGCCCGTGAGTCAGCAGCGCCAGCGCCAGGTTCAGCCGCAGCGCTTTGCGATGATCCGTATCACGGTTGAGATGTTTGCCTTTAATGCGATGACGCATGGTTGCCGGTCTCCGTTACAATCAATCGTGTGCGTGCCAGACCAGGTTAGTGATCCTGGTTCTCCTGGGGGTAGTAGCCCTTCTCGCGCAGCTTGTCGATGAGTTCGTCCAGCGATTTCTCACCAAAGTTGCGAATGGCGAGCATGGCATCGGGCCCGCGCTGGAGCATATCCAGCACATCGCCGATGGAAGTAATGCCCGTCCGCTTGAGCGAGTTGAACACGCGCACGCTCAGGTCAAGTTCTTCAATGGGTTTGTCGTACAGGGGCTGGTGCCGATGACGCTGATCGGCCGGTTCCAGTTCCACCGCCGGCACATAATCATCGCTGCCCGGGTCCACCCCGGCGATGACCCCCAGATGCTGGCGCAGGATACGCGCCGACTGGCTGAGGGCTTCTTCCGGGCGCACGGTGCCATCCGTCCAGATTTCCAGCACCAGGCGGTCATAGTTGGTGCGCTGCCCCACGCGGGCGCTCTCCACTTCGAAGTGGGCCCGCCGGATGGGGCTGAAGATGGCATCCACCGGCAGTTCGCCGATGGGCAGCCGGCCGCGTTCTTCGGCCGGGCTGTAGCCGCGCCCGGTACGCACTTCAAATTCCATCTCGATGTGGGCATCCGGCGAATCCACCGTGAACAGATACAGCTCGGTATTCACGATGGTCACTTCTGCCGGAGGCAGGATGTCGGCTGCCGTCACCGTGCCTTCGCCACGATGTTCCAGGCGCAGGCGCGTGCTTTCGACCCCGTCGTGCAGCATCAGGCGCAGTTGCTTCACCTGAAGGATCAACTGGGTCATATCCTCGCGCACCCCGGGGATGGCCGAAAATTCGTGGTGCACATCGCTCACACGAATGCTGGTGACGGCTGCGCCCGGCAGGGACGACAGCAGCACCCGGCGCAGGGCATTGCCCAGGGTTTGGCCATAGCCGCGTTCCAGCGGGCTGATGACGAAACGAGCATAGTTGCGAGTAACCCCCACACTTTCGACCTTGTGGGGCAGCACCATGCCGGCCGTGACCGAACCCACATCATTGTTATGATGCGCGGGCGTATGAGATGGCGTAGATGAGTATACGGTGGGCATCGCCTCTCCTGTACAACACTAAACGCGGCGCTTTTTGGGCGGGCGTACACCGTTATGGGGGACGGGAGTCACATCGGTAATGGAACGCACTTTAAGACCGCTGCCCTGAATGGCGCGGATGGCGGCTTCGCGGCCCGGGCCGGGCCCCTTCACGAACACATCCACTTCCTTCATGCCGTGCTGGCCGGCAGCTTCTGAGGCGGTACGGGCGGCCATTCGGGCGGCATAGGGCGTGCTTTTACGGCTGCCCTTAAAGCCCGACGTGCCGGCGCTGGCCCACGTCACCACATTCCCCGATTGATCGGTGAGGGAGACGATGGTGTTGTTGAAGGTGGCGTAAATGTGCGCCTGCCCGTAAGGAATGTTCTTGACGACTTTCTTGGCCGCCCGA
Organism: Anaerolineae bacterium; assembly: GCA_025454495.1. GTDB lineage: Bacteria > Chloroflexota > Anaerolineae > Aggregatilineales > Phototrophicaceae > JALHOR01. The sequence continues at coordinate 1,988 of JALOOI010000051.1, read as the reverse complement.
CGGGCGACTTTCTTCGGTGCTGTACGTGCCATAGTATCTCCGACTCTGCATGAACGGCCTGGCCGGAAGCGACCCCGCGGGCTGCCGGTGCGCCGGCACAGAGGCCGGGCGCGGGAATAGACCGGGTTTGACAGTTCGCCCGTTAACCACACAGGCGATCAACTGCGCTGACGCACGCATCAGCCACCCGTCAATAGCGGCAGGGAGGGGCTGCTCCTGGTGGTTACTTCTTGGTGGCACCACGACGGCGACCACGCCCTGGGACGGTCTTTTTGACCCCCCGACGGGTACGGGCATTGGTGCGGGTACGCTGACCGCGCAGGGGCAAATTGCGGCGATGCCGCAGCCCGCGATAGCTCTGAATATCCTGAAGACGCTTAATATTGGTCGCCACCTGGCGGCGCAAATCGCCTTCGACGGTCAGCTTGCCCACTGCCTCACGGATGCGCTGCACTTCCGCTTCGGAAAGGTCGCGCACGCGAATATCCGGGTTCACCCCGGTTTCGGCCAGAATTAACTGGCTGGTTGGCAGGCCAATCCCGAAAATATAGGTCAGCGCAATTTCAATGCGCTTATCCCGCGGGAGGTCTACCCCTTCAATACGAGCCATACGCTTACTCCTGTTCGGGCGGGGCGCTTAGCCCTGCTTCTGCTTGTGCTTCGGGTTCGAGCAAATAATCATGACGTTCCCGTGACGTTTGATGACGCGGCATTTGGGGCAGCGCCGTTTGACCGACGGTGACACTTTCATCGTGACTCATCCTCTCCGGGAGGCTAACGAAACGAGTATTCTAGCAAACTTGCCCTTAGAGTCCAGTGCGATTCTGGTGGCTTGCATCCGGTTACGGGGGCGTGAAGCGCAGAACGGCTTCATGATAGCAGAGGCGGGTGGATTTGTCCAGGCGGCGCTGGCCGCAGGGCCAGGGCCGCCGGGGGAGCGTCACAGCATGGCCGGGATGAAGCGATAGCCCTCGCCGTCCTGGTCAATGTAGCCGGTGCCGGGGAAGGGGAAGTGATAGCCAAAAACGGGAATTTTCTCAGTGGCGGCGCGGGCCAGCAGGGCCGCCCGCGTGGCGCTGGCCTGGTCGGGCACGGCATCGAAGGCGAAATGCCAGCCGGGGTTGGCCAGCGAGATGAGGTGATGATTGGCGGTATCGATCAAATTGAGCAGGGAGAAGCGGCCGGCGCTGAGCAGGAAGGCATGGTGCCCCGGCGTGTGCCCCGGCGCGGCCACCGCCTGAAGTCCGGGCACCAGTTCAGCGCCATCGGCGTACAGTTGCAGCCGGTCGGCCGCGACGGCGGGCTGTAACTGCGCCTGCGCCAGCGCGATGAAATCGTTCAGTGCCGGGATGTCCGGCGCGTTTTGCAAAAAGTCCCATTCGGCCTGCGGCAGGTGCACGCTGGCATTGGGGAACAGCAGCCCGTCCTCGTCGGCCAGCCCGGCGATGTGATCCGGGTGGAAATGCGAAATCAGCACGCGGGTGATGGCTTCCGGGGCGATGCCCAGCACCGCTAGGGTGGGCAGCAGGCCCGGCGCGGTGCCGAAAGCGCTGCCGGCCCCCGTATCCACCAGCACCAGCTCCTCACCACTTGCCACCAGCATCACATTCACGGGCACATTTTGCGCCCCGCGGGGCAAATTGTTGTCGTCCAGCAGCGTATTCACCGCGCCCGCCGGGGCATTGACGGCAAAATTGGCGGCGTTATTTTCGATGCGCGTATCCTGGACGATGGTGATGTGCAGCCGCCCCATGCGAAAGCGAGACAGGCCGTTCACCTGGCGTAGATCGGGCGTGTCCTGGGCCTGGACGGCCGGCGCGTGCCAGCCCAGGGCCCCGGCCAGGCCGGCTCCCAGGGCCGCGGCCCCGGCTCCCTGCAACAGATGACGACGTGAGATGCGAGCGGCCATCGTTTCTCCTGTGGACGTGAACGCAGCGAGTAAAAATGTAATTCGTAATATCGTAAACGCGAAGAAGCGGCGGCGCAAG
>JALOOI010000001.1 GCA_025454495.1 Anaerolineae bacterium | reverse complement strand
CCTGATCGCGCGGGGCCCTCTGCTGTCCGGCGCGGCTGACCAGCAGGAGTAGAGCTTATGACGAGAAGGCGGCAAACCATCAGCGGGATGCAGCAGGCCAAAAAAGCTGCTTCCAACCAGCCCGCCGAACCGCAAAATTTTATGGATCGGCTGCTCGGCAACCCGCAGAGCCGCACAGAACGCGATGAAGCCTTCAACCGGCTCATTTTGCGTTTTGTGCTGGGCCTCAGCGGCCTGGTAGCCGTCATCGTGCTCATCGCCCTCATCATTGACCAGGTGCTTGTGCCCGGTCAGGCGGTGGCCCGCGTGAATGGCCAGGCCATCACCGTCGCTCAGTTCCGCGACCAGGTGCGTTTTGAACGCGCCCGCATCACCAGCCTGGCCCAGGGCTTTGAACAGCAGGCCCAGCAGCTCGCGCAGCAGTTCGGCGTGACCGACCAGCAGCAGCTTGACCAGTTTTTGCAGCAGTTCTTCGGCCCGCAGTACGAACAGTACCAGACGTGGACGAGCGAACTGGGCTTCCCCGATCAACTGGGGCAGCGCGTGTTGAATGAAATGGTGGATGCGCTGCTGGTGGAACAGGAAGCGACCCGGCTGAATATCACCGTCGATAGCGCGGCCGTGCAGGGCAGCATTGACGAATTTTTCGGCTACGATCCCACACAAACGGCGCTCATCGGCGCGGAACCCACCGCCACCACCGAGCCAACCATCACCCCCACGCCCTTTGTGTCGCCCACGCCGACCCCCCTGCCCACGCTGACCCCGACTCCGACTCCGACGCTGACTCCCACCCCGGAAGTGACGGCGGAGGCGACGGGCGAAGCCACCGCCGAGGCCACGCCGGAGGCGACACCACCGCAGGCACCGACGATTGCGCCTTCGCCCACGCTGGCGGCGGCCGAGGTGCAGGCGACCTACGAAGCCAATGTGCGCAACTACCGCGACAACCTCAGCAGCAGCGCCCGCATTGGCCAGAGCGTGATCGACAATTACTTCCGCCAGCAGGCCCTGCGCGAGGCCATCGGTCAGTCGCTGCTGGGTGAGGGCAATACCACGCTGTACGTCAACGCCCGGCATATCCTGGTGAACACCACGGAAGAAGCCCAGGAAATCCTGGCGGCGCTTCAGGCAGGCGAGTCCTTCGCCGACCTGGCGCGGGCCGCCTCGCAGGATACCGGCTCCGGCGCGAATGGCGGCGAACTGGGCTGGTCGCCGGCGGCCAATTACGTCGCTCCGTTTGAGCAGGCCGTGCGCGATGCTGAGATCGGCGCGGTGGTGGGGCCGGTGGAAAGTGAATTCGGCTTCCACATCATCCAGGTGCGGGCGCGGGAAGACCGCGAAGTGCCGGAAGCGGAACGCAACCAGATCACCGGGCAGCTCTTTAGCAAATGGCTGGCCACCCTGCGCGAAAACAGCCAGGAGGGCATCGAAATCTACGACAACTGGACGAATTACGTCCCGCAAAATTAAATCAGGTGTCGGGCGGCTCATCCGGGCCGCCCGGCGGCTGACAGCACGACTGCCCCACGCCCACCCCGCGCCCGCGATCATGCACGTTGTCAGCCGTCAGCGGCGCGGCTATAATCCAGCCTTATGAATGATAAACACTTTGCCCAACTGGAAAGCCACCTGGAACGCCTGGTCGAAGGCATGTTTGCGGGCCTGTTTCGCAGCCAGCTCAGCGCCCACGACATCGCCATGAAGCTGGCCCGCGCCATGGAATCGCATTTGCGCGTGGCCCGGGACGATGACCCGCGCCCCATCGCGCCCAATCGTTACATCATCACCCTCAATTCTGAGCTGTATAAAACACTGCAAAAACACCGGCCGGATATGGGCCCCGTGCTGGCGCAGCACCTGATTGATCTGGCGGCGCAGGCCGGCTACCGAATGCGCCAGGTACCCCTGCTGACGTTTTTACCCGCCACCACACAGCCCGCCGGCGAAGTCATCGTCCATGCAGAACACAGCGACGATGCCGCCCAGGGCACCGCGGCCATGCAGCCCATCCAGCCCGCCACCCCCGCCGACCGGCCGTTAAATCCGTGCCTGGTCATCAACGGTGAGCGCAGCGCCCCGCTGACCGGCAGCATCGTCAATGTGGGGCGCAGCCCGGAAAACCACATCGCCATTGATGACCCCTACATGTCGCGGCACCATGTGCAAATTCGCCTGCGCGAAGGCACACATATCCTGTTCGATGCCAGCAGCAAAGGCGGCACGCGGGTGAATACCGTGGTCGTCAGCGAACATCGCCTGCAACCCGGCGATGTGATCGAAATTGGGCGTACCCGCCTGGTGTACATGGTCGATGATGGCGGCCAGGGGTCGCGGCCGGCCTTCACCGATGGCTACACGCAGGATCCGCGCGATGCCCGTTGATGTGCTGCTGTTCGGGCTGCGCGTGATTTCCGGGCTGCTGCTGCTGGCCGTGCTGGCCGCCCTCATGCTCATCCTGTGGCGCGATTTTCGCAGCGCCACCAGCGCCGCCCGCGTCAGCCGCCGCGCCTATGGCCAGCTCATCAAGCTCACGCTGATGGGCGAGATGATGGCCGAGACGGGCGAAACCTTCGCCCTTACGCCCATGACCACCCTGGGCCGCGCCCCCACCAACCAGATCGTGCTGAACGATACCTTTGCCAGCAGCGAGCACGCGGTCGTCCTGCTGCGTCATGGTCAATGGTGGCTGGAAGACCGCAACAGCCGCAACGGGACGCTGCTGAACGGCGAGCGCATCACGCTGCCGGTCATCATCACCGAAGGCGACATCATTGGCATTGGCAGCGTGGGCTTTCGGCTGTTATTATCCCCCGCGTGATCGCGGTTGAAGAGGTGAGACGCATGGAACAGATTGCCATCGGGGTCATTGGCGGGTCGGGGCTGTACCACATGCCGGAATTAAGCGACATCCGCCGCCACAGCGTCGATACACCGTTTGGCCGGCCCTCCGGCGATGTGGTGGTGGGCACGCTGCGCGGTCAGCGGGTGGCCTTTCTGCCCCGCCACGGCGAAGGGCATGTTTTTGCGCCGTCCAGCATTCCCTATCGAGCCAATATCTTCGCCCTCAAAAGCCTGGGGGTGCGCTTCATCCTGGCGGTGAATGCGTGCGGGTCGCTGCGCGAAGATTTTGCGCCGGGGCACATCGTCATCCCGCACCAGATCATTGAATACACCCTCAGCCGCCGGGAACGCTCCTTCTTTGAGCAGGGCATCGTGGCGCATGTGTCAGTCGCCGATCCTTTCGATGCGTACAGCTCGCAGGTGCTGGCGGCGGCGGTGCAGGCCGGCGGCGGGACGGTGCATTCCGGCGGCACGTTTCTCATCGAAGATGGGGCCCGCTTTGCCACCCGCGCCGAAAGCCACCTGTTTCGTCAGTGGGGCGGCGACATTATCGGCATGACCACCACGCCGGAGGTCTTTTTAGCGCGGGAAGCCGAGATCGCCTACGCCACCATGGCCCACATCACCGATTATGATTCGTGGCACGCCAGCGAAGCCCCGGTGACAGCCGAAAAAGTGATGGCCACCTTCCAGCGCAATATTGCCCTGGCGCAGCAGGCGCTGGCCACGGCCGTGGCCACGCTGGATACCACGCAGACGGTGCCGGCGCATACGGACCTCTCCGGCGCGATTATGACCGCCCGCGACCACATCCCCGCGCACCTGCTGCACAGCTATCGCCCGCTGGTGGGCCGGGCCCTGGGGCTGTAACCTGTGATGGCGCTGCCCGTCATCGTCACCCCGGATGAACCTGCGGCCGGGCGGCGGCAGGAGCGCGGCCTGCTGCTGCTGGCCGGGGCCTTTCTGCTGGTCAATTTTGCGGCGCTGGCGCTGCTGCGCCCGGAACAAACTGCCCCCTGGCTGCATCTGCTGGTGTGGATTCTCTGTGCCGGCGGCGGCAGCCTGGCGCTGGAGCGTTTTCTGCCAGAGCGCGACCCGCTGCTGTTCCCGCTGGTGATGTTCCTCAGCGGCTGGGGGCTGGTGCTCATTGATCGGCTTGCGCCCGGCTTTGCCGACCGGCAAACGCTGTGGCTGGCCCTGGGCACCGCGGCACTGGTGGTCACGGCGGCCGTACCGCACATCCTGCGCCTGCTGCGGACGTATCGCTACACGCTGCTGGTGGTGGGGCTGGTGCTGCTCATCAGCACCATTTTACTGGGGCGCAATCCTTCCGGCTTCGGGCCGGAGCTGTGGCTGGGCATTGGCGATGTGTTCTTTCAGCCGTCCGAAGCGCTCAAGATTATTCTGGTGGCCTTCCTGGCCAGCTACCTCAGCGAGCAGTATCCCGCCCTGCGCCCGGATGATGTGCATCGGGCGCTGTTCAGTGAGCGCCATCTGTGGCTGTCGCCGCGCATCCTGGGCCCCATTCTGCTGATGTGGGGCGTGTGTGTGGTGGTGCTGGTGTGGCAGCGTGACCTGGGGACGGCGGTGCTGTTCTTCGCCGTGTTCCTGCTGCTGCTGTACATCGCCAGCGGACAAACGTTGATTCTGGTCAGCGGCGGCGTGTTGATTGTGGCGGCGGCGGCCGTGGCTTACCGCCTGTTCGACGTGGTGCAGCTTCGCATTGACATCTGGCTGAACCCGTGGCTGGACCCGGATGGCCGCGCCTTCCAGATCGTGCAGAGCCTGATGGCCTTCGGCAGCGGCGGCATCTTCGGGCAGGGGGTGGGGCAGGGTGCGCCGGATTTTATCCCGGTGGTGCATTCCGATTTTGCCCTGGCCGCGCTGGCCGAAGAATGGGGGCTGCTGGGCGTGGTGGTGGTGATCGTGTGTGTGGCGACGCTGGTCATGCGCGGGCTGCGGATCGCCGTCAGCACGCAGGAACGGCCCTATTATGCCCTGCTGGCGGCCGGCCTCAGCCTGCTCATCGGCATTCAAAGCCTGCTGATTATGGGCGGGGTGCTGAAGCTGGTGCCGCTGACCGGGGTTACGCTGCCCTTTATGAGCTATGGCGGCAGTTCGCTGCTGATGAGCTGTGTGCTGGTGGGGCTGCTGCTGCGCCTTTCGGCGGGGGTGCGGGCCTGAGATGGATTTTAGCCGCGAGATCAGCCGGTTACTGCTGGCGCTGCTGGCCGCCTTTGCCGCCATGGGCATCGCGGCCGCCTACTGGGCGCTGACGGGCGAAGAAACGCTGCTGCGGCGCGATGATAACCCGCGCCGGGTGCAGGCCGAAGCCACGCTGCGCCGGGGCAGCATCTATGATCGCGGCGGGGTGCGGCTGGCCCAAACCGTGCCCGGTAGCGCCGGCCAGGTGCGGCGGCAGTACGATCATCCGGCGCTGTACAGCGCCCTGGGTTACTTCAGCCTGCGCTATGGCGCGGGTGGCACCGAAGCGGCTTATAACGCCATTCTGCGCGGCGATACCCTGCCCCGCAGCCTGCTGGATCATTTTGAGCAGGATGTGCTGCATCGCCCGCAGACCGGCAGCGATATCCAGCTCACGCTGAGCCTGCCGGTGCAGCAGGCGCTGCTGGAGGCGCTGGCGGGCTATACCGGCGGGGCGCTGCTGCTCAGCGTGCCACAGGGCGATATTCTGGCCATGGTGAGCCTGCCGGCCTACAACCCCAACCGGCTGGATGAAGACTGGAACGAATTAATCCGTGCGCCGGGCAACCCCTTTTTCAACCGCGTGCTTCAGGGGGTGTATCAATCCGGCGGCACGCTGCAAACGCCGCTGCTGGCCGCGGCGCTGCTCACCCGGCAGCCCGTCGATCAAATCATCGTGCAGGGGGCGCAGCCGGTGACGCTGGACGGACTGACGCTGACCTGCGTCACGCCGCCGCCGGCCAGCGCGATTGACCTGGACCTGGTGACGGCCTACCTTTACGGCTGCCCGTACCCGTTTCAGAGGCTGGCCACGACGCTGGGCGAGCCAGCAGTGAACGATATTCTGGCGGCCTTTCGCCTGTCGCAGACGCTGTTACCGGACGGCTTCGCGCCGCCGGAGGATGCCAGCCTGAGTGCCACCGCCACCCCGACGGCCACGGCGGTTAGCCCGCTGGCCAATGCGCTGGGCCAGGGGGCACAGACGATCACCATGCCGGCGATGGCCGGCATGGCCGCCGGCATGGTCAACGGGGGCAATATGCCCGCGCCGGTGCTGCTGCGCGGGGTGCGGGCCCCCGGCGCAGACTGGCAGGCGGTGGTCAACGAAGCGCCGGCGCTGCCCTTGATCCCGGATACCATCGCCCGCCGCCTCAGCGAGATCATGATAGCCGGGGTGACGACAGGCGTGGTGCCGGCCGGCCGGCCCCCGCTGGTGATCGGCGGACACACGGCGCTGGCCTATTCCGGCGATAGTGTGCAAACGTGGTTTATCGGCTTTGTGCAGGTGGATGCCGGGCGCAGCGTGGCGCTGGCGCTGGTGCTGGAAGACACCCGCGATCCGGCCGCCGCGGCCCGCATCGCCGCCCGGGCCCTGGCCGCCGCCCATGAAGTCCTCAGCGCGGAAAATCCCTGAAGCGCCTCACACGCTGACCGGCGATGGAGTTTCGCGGCCGGCGGCTTCTTCGGCCCGCAGCAGCGCGTCCATATCCGCGGAAAACAGCCGGTGATGATACACCATCGCCACCGCCATCCCCACCAGCACGCGAAACCACTTATGAAAAAAGCCCTGGATCAGTGACGCGGCAGCCGCCACCGCGGGAGTCATCACCGGGTAAGCCGGGCCCAGCATGGCCAGCAGCAGCACGGTATTGGAGGCTTCGGTTACGCCGGCCCCGTTGGGCACGAAACTGAGCGCTCCCACCGCGGACGTTACGCCCACGATAAAAGTGGCCTGCAAGATCAGCGTCCAGGTGATGGCCAGGCCAAAGCCGTGCAGCACCACCAGAAAACCGAGCGAACTGAACAGAAAAACGCCCGTGCCGGGGATGAGCGCGAGCAGCACCCGCCGCCAGTGGAAAATTTCGCGGCTGCTTTCGTAAAACGTCAGCAGCGGGTGATGCAGCCGGCGTACCAGCGGCAGCCGGGCCACCAGCCCCAGGCAGAACAGCGCCAGCGGGCGCAGTTGCACCACCACCAGCCCGGCCAGCAGCAGCGCCGCCGAGGTGAACACAATCCCCCGGCTGACGGCGTTGTAATCGATGCCGCCATAGGTGCCCAGGTTCAGCGTATCGCCGGCCAGCAGCAGCGTCAGCGTCATCAGCAGGATCACCGCCAGGCCATCCACCACCCGTTCCGCCAGGACGGCCGGGGCCACCCGCGCCGCCGGAATGCCCGATCTGGCTTTTACGAAGACGGCCTTCAACAGCTCGGCGGCTTTGCCGGGGCTGACCACCAGCATAAACCCGGCGACGAAAATAATGGCGCTGTCCTTCAGCGTCATCCTGCGCCGCGCCCCGACGATGCCCATGTAAAACTGCCATTCGATGAAGCGGCACACAATCACGCCCGCCTGGCAGGCGATCAACAGTGGCAGTAAACGCCAGTCGAAGCGGGCCAGCGTGGGCCCGATGCCGGCCGTGCCTTCAAGCTGCGTCTGGCTGTCGATGACCACCAGATACAGGATGTACAGGCTCAGCGCCAGCACCAGCCCGACGAAAAAACGGGTGCGGTATTTACGCATGGGCGTTCAGGTATTCTCCATTGACTATGGGAAGTTACCCCCGCAGAAGCTGTAAAATGCGCGGGGCAATATCGGTCAGGCGGCCGAAACCGGCGGCAAAGGCTTCACGGGCCGCGCCAATGATGAGCGTGGGCACATCATTTTCGGTGTGGTGCCGGTCGCCAATATGCTCCATATTGCCATGGTCGCTGGTGACGATGACCAGGCCTTCTTCATCGTCCCAGGCTTCCAGCACGCCGGCCATCACCCCATCGAAGGTTTCCAGAAGCTGCACCGCCGCGGCAAACGGGCCGCGGTGGCCCACATAATCGGTCATCCAGTGCGAATGCATGGCAAAATCGTACTGCCGCGCCAGCGTCACCAGCAGGCGGCCGGCCTCGGCGGGGGTATACAGCGGCGTATCCAGCAGCTTCAGGTGTTCGCGCCAGGCGCTGCCCGTCCATTCGGCCGTCAGGGCCCGCTGCGCTTTCACATCATCATGGGTGAACAGGCTCTGGCCGGCGGCCAGGGCCGCATATTGAATGCTGGAAGGCAGCGTTTTGCCCCGCGCAATCTGGGCCAGCAGCCCCGGCGGATAGCCATCCAGCAGCGCGGCCCGCCGGCCCAGGGCCTGCACCTGCTGAAAGAGATTGGTCTGCGTCAGCAGGGCGCGGGTGTGGGCATCCGGTTTGGGGCCATAATGCCGCCCTACCTGCTGCGGCACGTTGAGGCCGGTTAAGATAGCCGCCTGCGAGGTGCCACTCTGCGGCCGGCCCGGCACGTCCAGGCGCGGGTCGGTGGGGATAAAAATCGACCGCGCTGTGCGCTGAATGCCGGTTGTGGCCGTCCAGCGCTGCCCCCCGGTGAGGGCCAGCAGCGCGGGCATGTGCGCCACCATGAACGGATTGATGCTGGCATCCGGCGCACCCAGGCCAATGCCATCAATGAAGATCAGCAGCACGCGCATCAGGATGACAGCCCGGCACGTTGCAGCACCTCCGCGGACGGCGGCACATGGTCGCGCCAGATTTCCTGCCCCTGCCGGTCGAACAGCACGAATTCCGGCGTAAACGAGAAATCGAAGCGGCGGCGCAGGTCACGCCCGGCCGGGGTGTGGATGTCCACCCGGACGATGTTCATTTGCGGCTGAATGCGCCCGACCAGCTCATCCACCGCCGCCGAGACGGCCAGGCAGCCGGTGCAATAAGCGCTGTAGAACTGGATGAGCGTGGGGCGGCCGCCAGCGGTGAGCAGGCGCTCCACCTCCGCCGCCGACGCGATATTATCCCCGGTGGGGCGCAGCGCCAGGAACACCACCAGCGCCAGCGCCAGCAGCCCGGCCGCCGCCGGCAGCCCGTAGCGCAGCCGCAGCCGCCCCGTGCGCCACAGCAGCCCGAAGACCACCAGCAGCGCCACCAGCACCAGCAGCGGGTAGGAAAATTGATTCAGCAGGCTCACAGGTCATTCCCATCATAATCCATCAAAAACGGGTTGTTTTTGCGCTCACGCCCGATGCTGGTGGGCTGGTTATGCCCGGCCAGCACGCGCACATCATCGCCCAGGGGCAGCAGTTGCGTAAAGATGGACTGCATCAGCGTGTCATAATCCGCCCCCGGTAAATCGGTGCGGCCGATGCTGCCGGCAAACAGGCAGTCGCCGCTGAAGACGATGCGCTCAGAGGGCAGGAAAAAGCTGAGGTGGCCGGGCGCGTGGCCGGGGGTATACAGCGTGTGCAGCACAATCGCCCCCACCTGGAGCACCTCCGGGGCCGTGGTCAACAGGCGATCCGGCTGCGCCGCCTCCGGGAAGCTGGCCACGCCGAACATGCGCCCCTGCTGCGGCAGGCGTTCCAGCCAGGGCACGCCATCCGCATGGATGTAAAACGGCGCACCCGTCAGCTCTTTCAGCGCTTTGCTGGCCAGCACATGATCGAAATGGGCATGGGTGGCCAGAATCAGTTGAATCGTCCAGCCGGCTTCCTGGGCCGCCTGGTACAGCCGCGGCGCATCGTCCACCGGGTCAATGAGGACGGCCGCCCCGCTGGCCGTATCGCCGATGAGGTAGGCATTGGTGCTGGCCAGCCCCAGGGTTAACATACGAATTTCCAGGCTCATAGCGCGGCTCCCGCAGCGCGGCCGGTACGCCGCAGCACAATCTGTAACAATTCCTGCACTTCTTCCATCTTCAGGACGACGGCGGCCGCCACAAAGACCAGCCCCCCGCCCACCACCTGAAGCACAAGCTGCGCCACCGTCCACACCAGCCCGCGCTGGGCCAGCCCCAGGGCCGCCCACGCCGAGCCGATCACGGCCACGGCCAGGCCCATCAGCACGCTGGCGACGAGGGCTTTCACCGTGGCCCGTACCAGCGCCGGCCGGTGGATGCCCTGCCAGCGCCGCTGCAAAAGCCACAGCAGCAGCAGCACTTCGGCGGTGGTGCCCAGGGAATTGGCCAGCGCCAGCCCGCCCACCTGGGCCGGGTTCACCGGCAGCACGAGGGGCAGCCCCACCGTCGCCAGGTTCAGCAGAGCATAGCGCTCCTGTGCGCCCACGTTGCTCAGCGCCAGGGCCAGCCCCACATTAATCACCGCCCCCAGCAGCGAAGCCCACAGCGGCGTAAGGGTGTCTTTATCCGCATAAAAGCTGCGGGCCACCACTTCCAGCAGCGAATGTACGATCAGCCCCAGGGTGAATGCCCGCAGCGTGGCATACACCAGCGCCGATGCCGACGCATCAAACGCACCGCGCTCCAGCAGGCTGATGAGCGCCTGCCCGATGCTCCACAGCCCCACCGCAGCCGGAATGCTGGCCACCAGGATGAAGCGCAGCGCCCCGGACATGGCATTGCGTTTGCCGTCCAGGTTGCCGGTGGCGCTGAGGGCCGCCAGCGTGGGGAAAATGACGATGCCCATGGCCGTGCCGATGAGCGTCTGCGGAATTTGCATCAAGCGCCAGCCCCAGTCCAGCGCGGAGACGGCCCCCTCCCCCAGGCGCGACCCCAGGTTATTCAGCAGCAGCATGTTGAACTGGAACACCCCCAGGCCAATAATGCCGGGGATCATCAGCCGGATCACCCGCCACAACTGCGGGTCACGCCAGCCGGGTTCCGGGTACCAGCGGGCCTTAAAATACACCAGCCCCGGAAGCTGCACCAGAAAATGCAGCCCCGCACCGATTAATGCGCCCAACGCCACCCCGTGAATGCCCAGGCGCGGCAGCAGCACCAGCACACCGAACAGGATGCCCACATCGTACAGGATGGGGGCCAGCGCCGGCAAAAAAAAGTGCTGGTGGCTCTGCAAAATGCTCTGGATCAGGCCGCTGACGGCGAAGATGACCGTCGTCAGCAGCAGAATCCGCATCAGTTCGGCGGCGCGGGCGGCCGTAGCCGGCTCAAACCCCGGCGCGATGAGGTTTTGCATCAGCCAGGGGGCCGCCACAAAGGCCAGCCCGGCCGTCAGCAGCGCCACCACAAACACCGTGTTCAGCACATGGCTGGCCAGCCGCCAGGCCGTCTTTTGATCGCCCTGCGCCAGATAGCCGCTGAACACCGGCAAAAAGGCATGGCCCAGGGCCCCGCCGGCGATGAGCGTCACCAGCAGTTCCGGCATTCGGTTGGCGCTGACGAAGGCATCCCATTCGCGGCCCACGCCAAACGCCCCGGCGATGATGACCGTTTGCCCCAGGCTGATGATTTTGGCGATGCCGAAAGCGATGGCCACCACCAGCGTGGACCAGGCCAGCCGCCGATTACGCTGCGCCAGATCGTGCTGGCTTTGCTCCACCGCGTCCCGCGATAGCTCTGCTGTTGTCGTCATCATGTCCTCAGGAATTGAGCGCCGTCAGCGCGGCCTGCGCCGGTTGAAAATTGGGGTTGTAGGCCAGCGCCTGCCGGAATTCGGCGGCGGCATTCTCCGCCCGGCCCTGGGCGGCATACACCCGCCCGCGCCAGTAGTAGGTTTCTTCCAGTTCGCGGGCATTGTTGATGTTGTTCTCCGCCAGCGACAGGATATCATCATAACGCTCGACATGATAATAGGCAACAAACGGGCCAAACTGATACCACATCATGCGGAAAGGCAGCGCATAGCTGCGGGCCAGGTCAAAGGCGTTGGCCGCTTCTTCATAGCGCCCCAGCGTCACCAGGGATGATCCCATGTTGAACCAGGCAAATTTATCCTGGCGGTTGGCGCGGGCTTCGGACTGGGCCACTTCAAAAGCGTGCTGCGCAGCGGCGATTTCGGTGGCCCGGCTGCCCAGCAGCGCCAGCAGTTCGGCCTCGCGTTCCTGCTGGTAAATGACGATGAAGGTGCGGTTGAACGCTTTCCAGTCTTCATCAAATTCACGGTACGGGATGGTGATGCCCTGCTCAAAATCGCCCGTACCCTGAAAACTGTCGTAAAAGAACAGCAGCCCGGTGGTATCGTCATAGGCCACCGCCAGCCGATAATGGCCCAGCCAGTCGTAAGCCTCGAACAGCGCGGCCGTCTCCACCACCACCGGGAACTGCGCGTGAATCAGCGTCCGCAGCAGGTCAATATCCCCTCCCTGGCGGGTGAGCGCCCGTACCCCGGTGCGCGTGTTGACGAAATCCACCATTTCGGACGGGCTAACATTTTTATCTTCGCGGTTGGGCTTCAGGTAGGCGGCGGCCACTTTCTGGTCATCGCGCCAGCCGTAAAAAGACAGGCCCATGGTCAGCGTCGCGGGGCCGCAGTTGTTCCAGGTTTGCTGCTGATGCACAATGCCATAAATGCGAGCGCTGGCCGGCAGGGCCGGCGCGGGCTGCGTAAAAGTCGCGCCGGAGATACGGGGGGCGGCCGTCAGCGCCACCAGGGCCGTATTATCCCCGCCACCCACCGGCAGCCCGGCCGAAGCCGCGGTGGGGGTGGCCGTGGGGGCCGGCGTGGGCGAAGCCGCCGCGGTGGGGGGCAGCGTGGGCGATACCGGCAGCGGGGACGACGGCCCATCAGCCGGCAGCGAAGTCGTGGGCACGGTTACGGTTGCGGTCACGGTTGCGGTCACGGTTGCGGTCGCCAGCGGTATATTCAACAGATTCAGCGCCTGGGCATTGGCCGTCGCATCCGGTGCCACGGTCGGCAGCACCCCGCCCACCGGCGTGGGCCGTTTGAAGGCCTCCATAAACGGCAACTGCTCAATGATTCGCTGCTGCTGGCCGGGGGTGAGCACCTCCCGGAAGACATAGAAGCCCGCCACAAAACCACCCGCCACCACCACAAACAGCGCGATCACCCCGAACAGCAGAATACGCGGCGGCCCGCCGGGGCCGTCATCCTGCGGCAGCCGGAGGCGATTCGGCTGTGTATCATCCAGATTTACCATACCACGCCATCCTGAAAGCTGTTGGTCATCCTGGCAGCCGGCCGGGGGGATACGCTGTCCCCGACCACAGGTATTGTCGTCGCTGCCGCTGGCTTCAGTATAAAGCCAGGCACAGCGTTTGCGTACCCTGCAAATAGTGTCGGATTCAGCCGCGGCCCGCAAGAGAGGCCGCCGCCCGTTACCCGACGATTGCCCGGTGTTTTGCGCCCGCCGCCCTGCCTGCTACAATGACGGCCGGCCCCGGCAGCACGCCATCATCAGACGCAGGAACTTATGAAGCCGCGGTGTCGTTTACAGATCTACACGACCAGGTGACGGGGGACAAGCCATATGAGCCAGAAAAAGCGTGCTGCCGCCGCAGAAATTTTCCGGCAGCAGAATATCCTCAACGAAATGCCGGCCGGTGGTGCCGCGGACGAAGAAGGCGGCGAAGTGCGCGATGCGCTGGTGGGCGGCTATCTGTCACAGCCCGCGCCGGCCGCGCCACCGGCCCCCATAGCAGCGCTGCCACCGCAGGCCCTACCGCGCAGCACGCCGTCGCCCGCCCTGCCCGGCATGTTCAGCCTCAAAACCTCGGAAGAGCTGCAACTGGAAAAAGAACCCATCCAGGTGCGCGAAACCGGCTTCGGCTTCTGGAAGCGGGTGGTCATTCCACCGAATGCGTATGTGGTGCATACCCGCCTGGGCAAAAAAGAGCCGGTGACGCTGGGCCTGGGCATGTCCTTTCGCTACAACCCCGCCACCGATGCGTATCTGGTGGTGCCGGCCGCCATGCAGACCATTGGCGTGGTCGCCAACTGCATCACCCGCGAAAAACAGGGCATCAACGTCCTGGCCTATGTGCAGTGGCAAATCGACCAGTTCGCCATCGCCTATCGCAAGCTGGATATTTCCGACCCGCGTGATCCGCTGGGCATCGTCAACGCCCAGTTACGGGAACAGGCCGAAGCGGCCATCAAAGACAAAATCGCCACCATGAGCGTGGAAGAAGTGCTGACGGACAAAGCCCCGGTGATCGAAGAACTGACGCGCCGCCTCATCGCCGTCACCGAAGGCCGGCTGCAAAGCGCCGGGGGCAGCGCCGGCGAAGGCCTGGGCATTCGCATCGTCACTGTGCAAATCAAAGAAGCCCGCGTCAGTTCACAGCGGCTGTGGGAAAATCTTCAGGCCCCTTTCCGGCATGAGCAGGAGAAGGAAGCCCGCCTCAGCTACCTGCGGATGCAGGACGACATCAGCCAGCGCGAACTGGCCACGCGCCAGTTGCGCGAAACCCGCGAAGCCGAAGCCCGCGTGGTCATTGAACGCATCCAGCAGAGCAAGCAGACCGAAGGCGATGACATCCGGCTGGAGGAAGAGGCCAAACGCTTCGCCCGTGAACAGACCGCCGGCCGGCAAAAATTGCAACTGGAGGCAGAAACCACCCTGCTGGCGGAAGAATCCAGCCGGCGGCTGGCGGCGGAACGCGCCCGCCTGCAACAGGTGGCCCTGCTGGAACAGCTTGAGCGCGAGCAGCAGGCCGAAGTGGAACGCACCCGCCTGGCGGCCAGCACCGCCACCCGGCAGCAGCAGTTACAGATCGACCAAAAGTTGCAGCAGTTGCAGGACGAAGCCCGCCTGGAAGCCAGCACCGCCGCCGCCGAACAGGAGCGCCTGGCCCGCGAGGGGGTGCTGCGCCAGGCCCAGCACGCCTTCGCCCTGCAAAACGCCGCGCTGGCGGCCGAACAGGCCCGCCAGGCACTGGTCAGCCGCCTGGCCGCCGAGCGCGAAACCACCCTGGCCAACCTCAGCCTGGAGGAAGCCGCTGCCCTCACCGAACATCGCCAGGCGGAACTGCGGGCGCAGCAGGCCCGCTGGCAGCAGGAAGCGCGTAACCTCATCAATGAGCAGGATTTGCAGCGCCTGCTGATCGAAATGCTGCCCCGCCTGGCGGAACAGATGCCCGCCATTCAGGAACTGCGCGTGCTGCAAACCGGCAGCGATGCCGGCGGGCTGAATGCTTTTCTGGCCACGCTGCTGGCGGCCATCGAAACCGCGCGGGACAGCCTGCGCCGCCCGGCCCCGCCGGCTTAGCCGGGCCACGATCCAGCGTGCCCACAAAGCCGCCCGCGGCCCATAAGCTCATCTTGACGCTGCGCCCTGGCTCCACTAGAATCGATCTTTTGGTGTTTGTAAGCAGGAACAAAGCGCATGTTTGAAAGTCTGAGCCAGCGGCTGCAAACCGCCTTTGATAGTCTGGGCAAAGGCGGCAAGGTCACGGAACAGGATGTGAACAACGCCATGCGCGAAGTGCGGATGGCGCTGCTGGAAGCCGATGTCGCGCTGCCGATTGTCAAAGATTTTGTCAATCGCATCAAAGAACGCGCCATCGGGGCAGAAGTTCACAAAAAGCTGCGCCCGGTGGAACAGGTGGTCAAAATCGTTCATGAAGAACTGATGGACACCCTGGGCGAAGCCGGCAAACTGAGCTTTGCCACCGGCAGCAAACCCCACGTGATTATGATGGTGGGCCTGCAGGGGTCGGGTAAGACCACCAGCGCCGCCAAACTGGCCCTCTACCTGCGCGGCCAGGGCCGCCTGCCGTTTCTGGTCGCCGCGGATACCTACCGTCCCGCCGCGGTGCAGCAGCTCGTCACGCTGGCGAAACAGGTCAACATCGGTTATCACGAAGAAGGTGTCAAAGCCACCCCGCCGGATATTGCCCGGCGCGGGCTGGAAGCCGCCCGCCAGGCCAATGCCGCCGTCGTCATCATCGACACCGCCGGCCGGCTGCAAATTGACGAAGACCTGATGCAGGAACTGGTCGAGATCAAAAAACGCACCAGCCCGGCCGAAATTCTGCTGGTGGCGGATGCGATGACCGGGCAGGAAGCGGTGAACATCGCCCGCGGGTTTAACGAGCGCGTGGGCCTCACCGGGCTGATTCTCACCAAGGTCGATGGCGATGCCCGCGGCGGCGCGGCGCTCTCCATGCGCTCCGTCACCGGCGTACCCATCAAATTCATGGGGACCGGGGAAAAAATCACCCTGGATACCTTTGAAGCCTTCGACCCGCGCCGCATCGCCGACCGCATCCTGGGCATGGGCGACCTGCTGACCCTGGTCGAAAAGGCCGAGTCGCTGTACGAAGAAGAAGAAGCCCTGGCGTTGCAGCAGAAAATGATGGAGAACAAATTCACCCTCCAGGATTTTCTCGATCAGCTCCAGAAAATTAAGCGCATGGGGTCGATCACGCAGCTCCTGGGCATGATCCCTGGCATGAGCAAGCTGCAAATGTCGGGCCAGTTGAACAACCAGGATATTGAAAAGCGCATCAAAAAGGTGGAAGCGATCCTGAATTCGATGACGAAAGAGGAACGCGAGAAGCCCAAAATCCTGGAGAAAGGCTCCACCGCCGCCCGGCGCAAACAGCGCGTGGCCAAAGGCAGCGGCGTGCAGGTGCGTGATGTGAACGAAGTGCTTGACCAGTATCGGCAAATGCAAAAGATGATGGATCAGCTTCGTAAAGGCAAATTCCCGAATTTACCCGGCTTACCGGGCCTGTAATTCAGCATCCCTGAGGAGACACAGCACACCATGGTTAAAATTCGTCTGGCCCGTCGCGGGTCAAAAAAGCAGCCGTCGTATCGTATCGTGGTGATTGACAGCCGCGCCGCCCGCGATGGCAAAGAGATCGAAGTGGTGGGGCATTACAACCCCCGCACGCGCCCTTCCACCGAAGTTCTGAATGAAGAACGGGTGCTGTACTGGCTGAGCGTGGGCGCACAGCCCACCGAATCCATGGCCAGCATCCTGAAGCGCACCGGCACCCTGGCCCGCTTTGAACGGCTGCGGGCCGGCGAAAGCCTGGAAACCCTGGCCGCCGAAGCCAAAGCCAGCGCCGCCCCGGTGCCGGAAGCCCGCACCCGCTACCCGTCGCCGGCCGCCGGCCAGTCCTGGGTGAAAGCCCGCGAAGCCGCCAAAAAAGCCGGCTAGCCCGGCACTGTGAGCCAGCCGCATGGAAGATGAACTCATCCGCTACATCGCGGAAAATCTGGTCAGTGATCCGTCGCAGGTGGCGCTGAACCGCCGCGACAACGGCCGTACCCTGGTGCTGGAACTCACCGTGGCCCAGGAAGATATGGGCCGCGTGATCGGCAAAAATGGGCGGGTCGCCAACGCCATGCGCTCGCTGCTGCGGGCCGTGGGCGAGGAAGACCGGCGCGGTAAACGCATCATCCTGGAAATTGAATAGGCCCACCCCGGCCGCCGGCCCTGCGTCGGCGGCCGGGCACGCGCCCCACCCGGAGGAACCCGGTGCCTGCTACCCCGCCCCCCTATCTCTTTCTGGGGCGCGTCCTGCGCCCGCATGGCGTGCGCGGCGAACTGCGCCTCAGCACACTCACCGATTACCCGGAACGAGTCGCCCGGCTGAAACACGTCTACCTCAGCCAGAAGCCCGACCAGCCCGCCGACGCACAACCCTACACCGTGGAATCCGTGCGGCTGCACCAGGACTACATCCTGCTGAAGCTGGCCGAAATCACCGACCGGGATGAAGCCGACCGCCTGCGCGATTATATGGTGATGGTGGATTTGCCCAGCGCGGTGCCGCTGGACGAGGACGAAGTGTACCTGTACCAGCTCATCGGGCTGCGGGTGCAAACGCCGCAGGGCGAGGTGATTGGCACGGTGACGGATGTCTTTGAAACGGGCGCGAATGATGTGTACGTGGTGCAGCACCCGCAGCATGGCGAAGTGCTCATCCCGGCGCACAAAGAAACCGTGGTGGATATTCAGCCGGAGGCCGGCATCATCCTCATGAATCTGCCGGAGGGGCTGCTGCCGGACGACGAAGCCTGAGCCACGTCCCCGGCAGCACCCCGGCCCTGTCGCAGTTAACCGGCCGCATCGCGCAGGATTTCCGGCGCATCCTCAGCGGCCTCATCGCCCGTTTTGGGCAGCTTCCAGGTGATAAATTCGCAATCAGGATAGCGTGAGCAGCCGTAAAAGACGCGGCCGCGGCGGCTGCGCCGTTCCACCAGTTGGCCGCCGTGGGCCCGGCCGCAGGTGGGGCAGCTTACGCCGGTGTATTCCACAAACGGCTCGGTGTGGGTGCACTCCGGGTGGTTGGCACAGCCGATGAACTTGCCAAACCGGCCATACTTCACGATGAGATCGCCACCGCACGCCGGGCACGGCCGCCCCACCCGTTCCACCTGTTTCATCTGCGGCATGTGATCGCGGGCAAAGGTCAGCCGCTGCGCGAAGGGATCGTAAAATTCCCGCAGCATGGATTTCCAGTCGTCCGCGCCATCGGCGATGTCGTCCAGTTCTTCTTCCATGCGGGCGGTGAACTGATAATCCATCTCCGCGCCGAAGAACTGCACCAGCAGATCGCTGACGATTTTGCCGGTGTCGGTGGGTTTCAGGCGCTTTTGCTCGCGCACCACATAATCCCGATCCTGGATGACGGCCACGGTGGGCGCGTAGGTGCTGGGGCGGCCAATGCCATATTCCTCCAGCGTGCGGACCAGGGTGGCTTCGGTGAAGCGCGGCGGCGGCTCGGTGAAGTGCTGTTCTGGCAGCAGGCGCTGCAACGCCAGCGTTTCCTGCTCCTTAAGCGCGATGCCCGGCGCGATGCGCCCTTCATCGGTGGAGTCGTTCACATCTTCATCGCGGGTGTCTTCATACAGCGCCAGAAAGCCCGGAAATTTGATGCGGCTGCCGGTGGCGCGGAACAGATACGGCCTGTCGGCCGGCGCGGGCCCGGCCGTCACCTCCACCCGGATCGTATCATACACGGCATTGGCCATCTGGCTGGCCACGAAGCGCTCCCAGATGAGCCGGTACAGGCGATACAGATCGGCCGAGCTTTTGTCCAGAATGGCTTTCAGCGCGGCATCCGGCACGCGCTGGATGCCGGTGGGCCGGATGGCCTCGTGGGCTTCCTGTGCGCCTTTGGCCCGGGTGCGGTATTTGGGCGGTTCCGCCGGCACATGCTGCTCGCTGAAGGTGGTGATGATATAGTCCCGCGCTTCGCGCTGCGCGATCTCCGACACGTTCAGGCTGTCGGTACGCATGTAGGTAATCAACCCGCCGATTTTGTTCTCGCCCAGGTCGATGCCTTCGTACAGGCGCTGCGCCGCGGCCATGGTGCGGCCGGCATTAAAGCCCAGGCGGCGCGAAGCCTCCTGCTGGAGCGTGCTGGTGGTGAACGGCGGCGAGGGCTTGCGCTGGCGGGTGCCGGTCTTAATATCGCTGACGGCATACTGGCTCTGTTCCAGCACGGTGAGATGCGGCTGCACCTGCGCCTGGCTGTTGAGGCTAAAATCTTCGCCGTTGATCTTCACCAGGCGGGCGGTGAAGGCTTCGCGCGGTTTGCCGTTGCCGGTGGCCGGGCGCAGTTCGGCATCAATCGTCCAGTATTCCACCGCGCTAAACGCCTCAATCTGCCGTTCCCGATCCACCACCATCCGCAGGGCAATGCTCTGTACGCGCCCGGCAGACAGCCGGTTACGCACTTTGTCCCACAGCAGCGGCGTAATGCCATACCCCACCAGGCGATCCAGAATGCGCCGCGCCTGCTGCGCGTTCACCAGGCCCATGTTAATGTCCCGCGGCTGTTCAAAAGCGTGCGTCACCGCGGCATCGGTAATTTCATGGAAGACCACGCGGCGCACCCGCTGCGGATCCATATCGGCCGCGGCCATCAAATGCCAGGCAATCGCTTCGCCTTCGCGGTCGGGGTCGGTGGCCAGATACACCATATCGGCATGGTCTACGGCCTGCTTAATCTCGCGGACGGTCTCCGGCTCAAAATCGCGCTCCACATCCACCGAAAGCTGCGTCGCCAGCAGGTCGCGCACATGGCCGCGGGAGGCGATGACGGTGTAACCGCTGCCCAGGAAACTGCCCACGCTGCGAGCCTTGGCCGGCGATTCCACGATGACCAGCCGCCCTTTTTTGCCGCGTTTCTGCGCCGGTTCCGTTTTCGCTGCGGCGCGGCTTTTGCCAGCGGCGGCTTTGCCGCTTTTCTCTTTCGCGGGCGACTTTTTCGCCTTCGCGGTGGTTTTTTTGGCTTTGCCGGCGGCCGCTTTTTTGGCCGGGGTTTTCGCTGCGGCGGCTTTACGCGGCGCAGCGGTGACGGCCGGGCGCGTTAACCCTTCATGCGCCGGGGTCGCCCCCATACGGGTGAGCCGGGTGCCGCAGACCGCACAGGCCCCCTGCGTCGCGGGGGTGCCGGTACGGGTGAACACGGGCGTGGGATCGACCATGTCGCGCATGGCTTTACATTTCACACAGTACGCCTGGAGAGATGGGTTACTCATCGCGTCGTTTATCATCCTCTATCTTACGTCGGGCCGCCCGGCGAGCCGGCGGCGAGGTCAGGAGAGCGCTAGAGATAATCCTCAAGACCGTTCTCGCGCAGATAATCCACAATTTGCTTTACGTCCTGGGTGCGGTCTTTGTGGCACACGAACAGCACATCGTCCGTCTCCACCACGATCACATTATCCACCCCGATGGTGACGACCAGGCGATCACTGAGCACCAGGGTGTTGTGTGTGTCCAGGATGACGCGGCCAGCAGCATTCTTACCCCGCGTGCAGTTACCAAAATTATCCTGGGGCAGCACGTCGAACAGCGATGCCCAGGTGCCCACATCGCTCCAGCCAATATCCACCGGGATGACCGCCATCTTTTCTGCGCCTTCCATGATGGCGAAGTCAATAGATTTTTTGGGCATGTCGCCCCAGATGGCGTGCAGCCGTTCAGCAAAGGCCGGTGTATCCACCAGCGGCTGAAGCTGGCGCAGCAGCGCGGCCATTGGCGGCTGCTGGCGCTCAAATTCACGCAGGGCCTGCTCTGCCTGCCAGATGAACATGCCCGAATTCCAGCTATAGCGCCCGCTGGCGATGAACTGCGTGGCCTTCACCACGTCCGGCTTTTCGGTGAAACGGGTGGCCACATGGTACGACAGGCCGCCGGCGCTGCCCAGGCGGGCCCCGGTCTGGATGTAGCCGAAGCCGGTGGCCGGGTACGTGGGCGAAATGCCCAGGGTGACGATATACCCCTGCCGGGCGATGTCGTGCGCCTGGGCCAGCACCTGGCGGAACAGATCGACGCGGGCAATATGATGATCGGCGGTGAGCATGGCCACCACGGCAGCGGGGTCGCGCCGGTGGATGACGGTGAGGGCCAGCCCGGTGGCGGCGGCATTATCGCGCCCGTAAGGCTCCACGATGAAATTGGCAGCGGGCACCGCCGGCAGTTCCTGGCGCATGTGGGCCACGTAATTTTCGCCGGTGACGATGTAGATGCGCTCCGGCGGCAGCAGCGGCAGCAGGCGCTCCACGCTGGTTTGCAACATGGATTGCTCACCGACCAGGGGCAGGAGCTGCTTGGGCATGGTTTTGCGGCTCATGGGCCACAGCCGGGTGCCGCCGCCGCCGGCCAGAAAAAGCGCGTAGTAATGATCCATGCCGTTGTTGGCCCCTTCCCTGTGCCAGCGCATGTTACCGTGTTCGGCAGTATTGCATAGAACCGCTGTTGTGTGCAAGTCCCTTTAGCTCAAGAAGCGTCAGCGCGACGGAGACCTCCGCCGCCGATAGTCCGGCCGCGCGGATGAGATCATCAATGTGCAGCGGGTCTATGGTCATCTGTGCCAGCAGCGTGGCCTCGGCGGCGCTCAGGTCAGCGGGAACCGGCGCAGGCGGGCCGGCGGGGGGCGCGGCGGCCGGCTGCGGCCGCGGGTTTTTGGCCGGCCGGGCCGCGGCCGGCGGGGACACAGCGGGAGTCGCCGGGTGAAATTCATCCAGAATATCGCGGGCGGTCATCACCAGCTTTGCGCCATCCTGGATCAGGCGGTTCACGCCGGCCCCCTGCGGATTGAAGATGTTGGCCGGCACCGCGAAGACATCGCGCCCCTGTTCCAGCGCGGCCGTGGCCGTGATGAGCGCCCCGCTGCGCTCCGGCGCTTCGGCGATGAGCACGCCCAGGGCCAGCCCGCTGAGCAGGCGGTTGCGGCGGGGAAAATTGCCCGGCGTGGGCGGCGTGCCCACCGGGTATTCCGTCACCAGCGCCCCGCATTCCACGATGCGCCCGGCCAGCGGGGCATTTTCCTTCGGGTACAGCCGATCAATGCCGCAGGCCAGCACGGCAATCGTCCGGCCGCCGGCATTAATCGCGCCCATGTGTGCGGCCGTATCAATGCCCTGGGCCAGCCCGGAGACGATGGTAATGCCGGCCGCGGCCAGTTCCTGCGCCAGGTGGTGGGCGGCATCGTGCCCGTAACGGCTGGCGCGGCGTGTGCCCACAATCGCCAGAGCGATCTGGTCACGCGGTAAAAGCTGCCCGCGCACATACAGCAGCAGCGGCGCATCCTCCAGCGCTTTCAGCAGCGGCGGGTAGGCGGCATCCTCCTGGCTGATGACCTGTGCGCCGGTCTTTTCCACCTTCTGCCACGCCTGCTCCAGGTCAATTTTGGCCCGCCCGCCCACAAAAGTGGCGATCACTTTCTCCGGGATGCCCGCCTGCCGCAGGTCACTGTCGCGGGCGTGCCACAGGCGCTCCGGCGTGGCAAAGTGCGCCAGCAGGTGCCGCAGCCGGGCCAGGCCCAGGCCGGGAATGAGCGTGAGACCGAGCCAGTAGGGCAGCGCTGTCACGGCGTTCTCCTGTCATAGACGGGCAAAATGGCCCGCAGCATACCGGCCGGCCGCCCCCCTGTCAAGCAGGGGCCAACACCCATCAGCCCCATTTCTGGTTTTGCACGAAAGCCCGGTTCCCGTTATACTCATACAAAGAAAGTGACCACCATGCATCTTATTCAAAACGTGCTGCGTCCTGCTTCAATGAAAGGCACACGCTGATGAGTCTCCTGCGTCGTAACAAGGCCGAGAAAAATTCGGGCGAACAGGCCGTCCCCGCCGATGGCGCGGTGCCTGCGCCCGCCGAAAAGAAAACCGCGCCGCGCCGGGGCGGGCTGTTCGGCGGGCTGCGCCAGTACCTGCTGGATTCTTACAACGGGCTGTACAAGATCGTCCTGGAACCCAGTATGC
Source organism: Anaerolineae bacterium (assembly GCA_025454495.1). Taxonomy (GTDB): domain Bacteria; phylum Chloroflexota; class Anaerolineae; order Aggregatilineales; family Phototrophicaceae; genus JALHOR01. The sequence goes on along the minus strand of JALOOI010000001.1, from coordinate 59,486 downwards.
CTTCCCGCCACACCATCTGGATGCTGGTGCTGGGTCTCATCATCGGGCTGGCGTGGGGCTATGTGCTGTTCCCGACCATCTTTTATGGCGGCAACCCCAACCGGCTGAACCAGGCGGCCCAGAACCAGTGGATTTTATCCGCGGCCAATGCCTATGACCTGGGCGGTTCGCGTTATAACCAGGACAGCGTGTTCCAGCTTCTCAGCCAGGTGCCCGATCCTGCCGGGGCCATCGCCACCATGCTGGCCGACCCGGCGCTTTCTGACGCTGACCGGGCCGCGCTGCAAAGTATTCAGCCGCTGGCGGCCAGCGTCACCCAGAGCGCCCCGCGCATCGCCCCGGCCGACCCCGTGAGCGAAGCGGCGACCAGTTTCATCATTCCGCTGCTGCTGGTGGTGATCGTCACGCCGATTGTGGTGCTGCTGTGGCGGCTGCTCATCCAGCCCAACATCGCCGCGCCCATTGTGGATCGCTTTAAGCAGGCCACCAACCCCGCCTACCGCGCCCAGAAACAGCGCGAAGCGGAAGAACGCCGCCGCATCCTGGAGCAAAAACGCCTGGGCGAAGAACTGAAGCGCCAGCAGGCCGCCGAGAGCAAAGGCTCCGAACTGGGCGAGCCGGTCAAGCAATCGGTCTTCATCTATTCCAAAGGGCGCAATTTTGACGAATCCACCGAGATCGAGCTGGCCAGCGGCGAATTTCTGGGCCAGTGCGGCGCGGTGATCCCGGATGTGGTAGCCCCGAACCCGGTGGCGGCCGAAGTGTGGCTGTTCGATATTTTCGGTTCGGAGAATAAGCGCAAAATTTTCATCACCGAAGCCACCGCCGCCAACGCGGCGCTGCGGGCCCAGATCGAAGATGATGTGGATAACCCGCAGCAGGATGTGGTGCTGGCCACGCCAGGCGCGACGATCATCCTGGAGACGGGCAAGCTGCGGCTGCAAAGCAAGCTGGCCGCGGTGACGGTGGGCCCGGATGGTAAATTCGAGAGCTTCCAGATGGTGGTGCAGGCGTGGCAGAAGGATGCCCGCCGCGCGGCGGCCCCGGCCCCAACCCCGGCCGCGCTGCCGACCATGCCCCTGCCGGCCGCGCCGGCCGCCGGTTATGGCAACGATCTGCCGTTTGCCATGCCGCCCGCACCGGCCCCGGTCGCCCCGCCCCCGGCGCAGCGCCCGCTGTCCGACTATGACAACATCACCTTTGACCCGCCGCCCATGCCGGCCGCCCGGCCCGCGGCCCCGCCGCCCCCGGCGCAGCGCCCGCTGTCCGATTATGACAACATCACTTTTGACCCGCCGCCGGTAGCCCCGCTGCGGCCGGCCGCCCCGCCACCCCCGGCGCAGCGCCCGCTGTCCGATTATGACAATATCACCTTTGATCCGCCGCCCATGCCCCCGGCCCGCCCGGCGGCCCCGCCGGCGGTGCAGCCACCCGGCTTTGGCGATGATGATCCCTTTGGCGGCACGGGCGACTTTACCCCGCTGAACACCGGCCGCTGACGGCCCGCGTGTGCCCGCCACAGAATCGAAACGGGACAGGCTGCTGGCCTGTCCCGTTGACGCTGCGGTGGTGGCGGCTCATTTAATTTTGCGAATTTCAAAGGTGATGATGCCTTCCGGCGTTTCCACCTTCACCTTGCGCCCCTTCTTCTTGCCCAGCAGCGCCGCCCCGATGGGGCTTTTCTGCGAAATTTTGCCCTCGCGCGGGTTGGCTTCGGCCGGGCCCACAATGGTATAGGTTTCGTCCGAGTCGCTGCCCACCTCACGAATCGTCACCGTGGAGCCGATGCCCACTTCATCAGTGGAACCGTCGTTATCAATCACCTCGGCCGCGCGCAGGATGGATTGCAGGCGATGAATGCGCCCGTCCATCAGCCCCATTTGCTCTTTGGTATCATGATAATCGGCATTTTCTTTCAGGTCGCCCATCGCCACGGCCTCTTTCAGGCGGATGGCAAGCTGCGGCCGGCGCACATTCACCAGGTCGGCCAGCTCGCGTTCCAGGTCCGCTTTACCTTCGGGCGTTAAATAGGTTTTTTCCTCACTCATGGGCTTCATCCTTCAACGTGTCCGGCTTTCAGTAATCCATGCTCACCGCGCAGTTGGGCCAGCGCCAGCACATTCTGGCGGTGCAACTGGCGCACAGCGCCGTTCAGCAGCACCGGGCTTTTGCCACAGGCTTCCAGGCGGATGGCCTCCAGGGCTTTGTCCACACCGCCGGGCAGCGCCAGGGCTTTATCCACGGCGGTTTGCAATTTTTCCAGGTAAACAATATCGCTCTTCAGGCGGGCTTCCACCTCGCCCCGCAGGATGACCTCGCCATGCCCCTGGACGATGGTTTCAAAGCCGCGGCCGCGCAGGCTGTGCAGCGATTGCAAAAAGGCCGCGTGGCTGCCATCCACAAAGTACGGCAGCGGCATCACCGTATCCGCCGCAAACAACACCTGGTCTTCTTCCACCAGGCACACGATGGAATCCGGGCTGTGGCCGGGGCTGGCCCAGAGCTGCAAGGTCTTTTCGCCCACGCGCAGCGTCAGCCGGTCTTCAAAGGTCAGGTCGGGCAGCACCAGCGACACGTCGGCCATTTCGCGGTAGCCGGCCCGGCTGCGGGCCAGGCTGTCCCGCCCGCGGGTATCCAGCAGGTGGCGGCACAGCTCATGACCGATCACCCGTGCGCCGGGAAAAAAGCAGGTGCCGGTGGTATGATCGGCATGGTGATGGGTGTTGATGACATACGCCACCCGCGCCCCCAGGCGTTCTTCCACAAAGCGGCGCATTTGCTGCGTTTCTTCCGGGTACAGCAGCGTATCAATCACCACGGCACCTTCGGACGTGAGCACCACGCCGGCCGTGACCTGCACATACAACTCGCTGGTGAAGACGTAAATGGCTTCTGTAATGCGTTCGCGCTGCATAGCTGTGAAAGGTTGTTGTGGTTGATGATGGGTTGAGCGAGACCCTGTACTGAGTATAGGGTGTCCCCCGGTGAAAATCAAGTCGGCTGCCGGCGCAATCGTCACATCGGCACATCCGGCGTTGCTGTACCGGCGCAGTTCAGGCTATACTGAAAGAAAAGTTTTAATTTCTCACCACCAATGGCTGAGGAGGCAGGACATGAGAGCGAGATGGTACCGGCACCTGCGGATCGTGCTGCTCAGTGCGGGGCTGGCGCTGCTGTGGCTGAGCCTGGCCCGGGCGCAGCAGCCCGTCTTTCGCATCGGCGTACTGGATACGGCTGATGGCAGCATCACCCGCGGGGCAGAACTGGCGGTGGAAGAAATTAACCGCGGCGGCGGCGTGACCGGGGCCGATGGCACGGTGTTCGCGCTGGAACTGGTCATCCAGCCCGTGACCGACCTCACGCAGTCGGTGAATCAGCTAAATCAGGCCAGTGTGATCGCCGTGCTGGGGCCGGAGAAAACGCTGGATGTGCTGGGCAACCTGCCGGTGCTGCAATCGCTGCAAAAGCCGGTGCTCACCACCGCCACCGACGATACCATCCTGGCGCTGGATACGACGGATCGCATTTTGCGGCTGCGGGCCCAGGAAGCGGCGCTGGGCCGGGCGCTGGCGACGTACCTGGCCAGCGATGTGAACCCCGGCAGCATCGCCACCATTCAGCTTGATCTGGAGAGCACCGCCGGCGTGGTGGGCTTCACCACCGCCCTGGCCGATGCCGGGCTGACCACCACGCAGAGCTTTTTGCTGGAGACCGGCACCCCGGTCGAAACGCTGGCGGCGCAGGTGGCGGCCGCCCAGCCCGAAGTGGCGGTCATTTATGGCCCGCCGGATGTCGCCAGCCTGATGTACCTGGCGCTGCGCGTCTCCGGCTGGGAGGGTGTTTTCGTCTATAACCAGGCGGGTGATCCGGTGTTCCGCGCCAATGTGCCGGTGCAGCAGTACGCCGGCATCCTGGGGGCCACCACCTGGAGCTATGCCGCCACCGACCAGCGCAGCGAGGCCTTCACGCTGGCCTACCTGCGGGCCTTCGGCGCGGTGCCGGGCCCGGTGGAAGCGGCCGCTTATGATGGCATCACGCTGCTGGCCACGGCCATCAACCGCCCCGGCGATTTGCTCACCAACCTGCTGAGCCTGGAGGCGGTGGGCGGCGTGCAGGGCGCGTTAAACCCGGCCCAGTTGATCCGTGGTGAAACCGGCACCAGCGTTTTCATCACCGAAACGGGCATCCTGGGCGGGGTGGCCGTGCTGGCCCGCTACGCCGGCAACGTGCGCCAGCCGGATGATTTCGACGTGATCGAAAACCCGGCCACCCCCACCCCGCAGCCCTCCGCCACGCCGGACGGGGTGTTCGTCACCATTGCGCGGTCGGTGCAAAATGTGCGTTCCGGCCCCGGCACCAATTATGATGTGATCGGCCAGCTCCGGCAGAACGATACGGCCCGCGTGGTCGGCGCAAATGTCGATTTTAGCTGGCTGGTGATCGACCTGCGCGGCACGCAGGGCTGGCTCTCGCGGGATATTCTGGAGGTCAGCGGCGACCTGAATCAACTGCCGTTGATCCCGGCTCCCCCCACGCCCACGCCGCCGCCGGCCACCGCCACGCCCCTGGTGCCCACGGTTGCGCCGGTGCCGGATATTATCGTGCTGTCGGTGGTGCCCACGCGCCTCACCGTGGGGGTGCCCTTCACCGTGACGGTGACGCTGCTGAACCAGGGCGGCAGCAATGCCGGGCCCTTTGCCGTGGCTTCCACCTTCCAGCCGGGCGGCATTTACGCCGCCGTCAACCTGCCGGGGCTGGCGGCCGGGCAGCAGACCGTCATCAACCTGGGCGGGACGCTGGTGGGCCCCACGGGGCCGCAAAATGTGGTCATCGTGGTGGATTTGAACCAGGAAGTGGCCGAAGGCCCCGGCGGCGAGGCCAACAACAATTTCTCCTATCCCTACATCGCCGATGCCGCGGTGCAATCGGTGAATGGCACCGGCACGCTGAGCATTGCCGAAAGCGCGACCTTCGCCCTGGACAACGGCACGCCCGATATTCAGTGGCAGGGTGGCAGCCTCATCCCGCAGGGGGGAACGCGCCTGGTGATCCTCAGCGGGTTTGCCACGCTGGACCAGGTACACCGCGATGCCATCACCGCGTCAGCGCTGGCCACGGTCACGCTGCCCACGGTGCCGGTGGGCGCGTTGATCGGCTTCCAGACCGATGGCGGCGGCAAATATGGCGTGTTCCAGGTGACGCAGGCCACCGCCGGCGGCAGCCTGGTCTTTAACTTCCGCGTGTACGAATAAGTGGACTGTGCGCCGGGGCCCGGTGTGCCGTGGCCCCGGCGGGCGGTTATTCCAGCGCAATATCTACAAAGGCCGTTTGCCCGTCGCGGATGGTGAGGGTTGCCTGAAAGCGAATGCGCCCATTTTCGCCCAGGATGACCTCATAACTGCCGGCGGGCAAATCCCCCAGGGTAAAATTTTCCTGCCACACCGGGTCACTGTTCACCCGCTCCGGGCCATAGGTGTAGGTTTCGCGGGTGCGGGCGCTGGAACGCACCAGGATGAGCACGCCGGGCTGAAGGATTCCCCCGCGGGTGACGCGCCCGGCCAGCGTGCCAAAACCGGGGTACGGGCGCAGCCATAAATCCGGGTTGCGCGTGCTGTAAAAATCGTAACCATCGCCCACGCGCACTTCAAAATGCAAATGCGGCCCGATGGCGATGCCGCTGTCGCCCACCTGGCCGATGGGCTGCCCTTCTTCCACGCGCTGCCCGGCCGCTACGTCCACGCGCTCCAGATGCCCGTACAGCGTAAAGACCGGCAGGCCATCCGGCGACAGAAAATCATGCTGAAGCAGGATGACATTGCCGTAATAATCATTGACCGGCCCCAGGCGCGTGCTGCTATCCTCCCCGGCGAAGATGACGCGGCCGGTGGCGGCGGCCAGCACCGGGGTAAAACGCCGGTTGAAGAATTCCACGCCGGTATGCACTTCGCGTGCGCCCATCTGCGTGCTGCCATAGGGATAAGTGCGATCCACATAATCCACCAGGTCATCGCGGCGGGCAATGGGGCGGCGCAGCCGGTAATGATCGATGCGTGGCAGCGTGGGCGTGCTGGTGGGAACCAGGGTGGCGGTGGTCGTCGGGCTGGCCGTCACCGTCCAGGTGGGCGAGGGAGTGGCCGTCAAAGCCGGGGTGCGGGCAGCCGTCACGGTAGCGGTGGCCGTCACGGTGGGCGCAGGGGTCGCACTGAGGGGCAGGGCCACGGTGGGGACGGCCGTCACGGTGGCCAGCCGCACAATGACCGGGCCCGGGCCGGTGGCCGTGCTGGACAAATCGGCCGCCGGCTGGCAGCCGGCCGCCGCCGCCGCCGCGGTCAGGAGCAGGAGGGCCACCGCGGCCGCCGGCCGCCGGTTACTGGCCCATCGTTTTAAGATCAGCATCGCTGATTTCCTGCCCGTTCAAACGATCATACAGGGCCGGGTTTTCCAGGCGATCCACCGCATAAATCCAGCGCTGCGGGCCTTTTTCCCGCAGCACGGAACGGCAGTCGCTGCACCGGACGGTACGCCGGGCCCCCGGCACGCCCAGGGTCTGGTAGCGACGCTGTTCCACATGCAGCCGGCCGCGCCCGCACACCGGGCAGGTTTCGATCACAAAACCCTGGTCATAGCGGCGCACCGATTGCAGCCCGGCGGCAAAGACCCCCACATAGGCCAGCCCCCCCACAATGGCCAGCCCGGCCAGCACAATACCCACCGGAAAACCCGCATCGGCTCCGGCGGCGGCGGTCGGGGGCACCTCGGGCAGCGGCGGCGCAGCTTCCAGCGGCGTGGGGGTGGTTGCCGGGAGGGGTGATACCGTGGCCGGCGGCAGGGTGGCGGCCGGCGGCAGCGGCAGCGTGGCGGCGGGCAGCGCGGTGGGCGGCGGCAGGGTAGCCGTAACCGTAACCGTGTCAGCGCCGGTGACGGCGGCCGGGTTCACCGGCGGCGCGGCGGTGAAGGTGATGAGCGTCACGGTGGGCGGCACCGTGGCGGTGAGCGTGAGCGTGGGCGCAGGGAAGGGTGTTGCGGACGGCAGCGGAGTCGCGGTCGCGGTCGCGGTCAGGGTATCGGTGGGCGCGGGCACGGGCGTTTCGCTCGGCAGCGGAGTCGCGGTCAGAGTCAGGGTCATGGTCGCGGTTGCGGTTGGGGTTGCGGTTGCGGTGGGCGTGGACGTGGCCACGGGGGGCGTATCCGTCACCACCGGGATGGCGGTGGCCGGGGGCGTGGCCGAGGGCGTAAAGGTCACGGTCGGGGTGAGGTTCGGCTCCACCAGCAGCGGCAGCGCTTCCAGAGCAGCCGGATCGCGCCACTGCACCAGATTCCGCGCCACCCAGCCGAAACCGTCAAAACCGGCCCCCGCATCCCGAAAGCGGATCAGAATCCAGGCATTATCGCTGCTGCGCGAGACCGGCTCCACCAGCGTACCGGGCACAAGCTGCCCCAGGCGGGCAAAACCGCGCCCCGGCCCCGACCGCACAAAAGCGCGATCGGCATCATTGAGCAGCACCGTGCCCGCCAGCGGCGATTCGGGCGGCACCAGGGGCAGCGGGGTCAGCGTGGCGCGGGCCGTGGGGGTGATGTCCGGCGGCAGCACCGGCAGCCCGGCCAGGCTGGTTTGCCAGGTAACTGCCTGCGCCGTGATCCAGCCGGTGCCCCGCCCGTAGGCGATCAAAATCCAGGCGCTGTCGGCGCTGCGATTAAGCGGTTCCACGGCCTCGCCGGCGAACAGCGCCCCGATGGCGAAGTAATTTTCGCCGGGGCCGGAACGGACGTACAGCGTTCCCGCCGTGACGACATCGCCGCCCTGGGCGGCCGTGGTCAGCGCCAGCCACAGCAGCAGCGCGCCGGTTACAACATACAGGATAACGCCGCGTTGTTCACTCATCGCCTGTCCTGAAGATGGTTATGCCTGTCACCCGGTCAGCGGGCGATCATTTCAAACGGGATGCGGGCGGCCGCCTGCCCGTTCACGTTGAGGGTGACGGCCCATAAGCCCGGCAGAAAGGCCATGTCGGCCGTCGTCACCGGCAGCGCCACGCAGCTATCCATCTGCGAAGCCTGGATGATCCGGGCGCTGCGGAAGGTCTCCTGCCCTTCATACTCCCACACGGCCTCCAGGCGCGTCCCCGCCTGAAGATTATCCGCCCGCGCCGTCAGGTACAGCCCGCCCACCTCATTCACGTTAAAAAAAGTCGCCTGCGATTCAAAACAGCCATTATCCTGGCGAATGGTGGAGGCAATGCCCACCTGGCTGAGGCTGGTCATGCCGCCGATCTGGTTCACCTGGCTGGCATTGGCCCCGCCGCTGGAGTCAATTTGGACGGACACGCGCTCCACCGGCGTGGGCGGCACCACCGCCTGCACCGTGGCCACCAGCACCTGATTGTAGCGATAATAATCGGCCGCCAGCGTGCCGGCGGCGGCGATGGTGGCCACGGCTTCGGTACGGCGCAGCACCAGCGCCGCTTGAATTTGCGCCGCTTCGGTGGCATAGGCAGTCAATTCCACGCGGCGCGTGGCCGGCACATCGTCCGGGCGCAGCGTGTCGCACGCGGTCAGCAGGGCCAGCAGCAGCACCAGCCAGTATCGCCGCATGTGTATATCCCTTCTCACCGCCGGCGCTTACCCCTAGAATGATAGCACAGCATCGTAACGCTACCAGACAGGATACCCCTGATGCGCTCCAAACGCCTGAGCCTGGTCTTTGTGGCTTTTTATTTTACCTTCGTGGGCGGCAGCACCTATTATGCGCTGCTGTTCCCGGTGCGGGTGCTGCATCATGCGCTGGTGACGCTGCTGCTGCTGTGGTGGCTGGTGGGCCGGCTGCGCCGCGGGCGCGGGCTGCCCGTCACCGGGCTTAATGGGCCGATTTATGCGGCGGTGGGTGCCTGGCTGCTGGCGGCGCTGGCCGGCAGCGACCCGCGCATGTCGCTGGAGCATACCTGGTTTTTGCTGCTGCACGTGCTGATGTTCTTCGTGGCGGTGGATTATTTTCAGCGCGGCTACCAGCGCCTGGTGCTGGAAGCGCTGTTCTTCATGGCGGCGGGGGTGCTGTTCCTCACCGGGCTGGAACTGGCCGACTGGTATTTTGGCCTGGGCTTTTTGCCCGGCACCGGGGCCGGCTGGATCAGCACGGGCACGCTGCCCGGCTGGCAGGATGTGCCGGTGGTGCGCCTGGCGATGACCATCAGCACGCTGCTGGCCGGCTACACCGCCCCGCTGGTGATCGTCACGGCGGCCTGGGCGCTGACGACGCGGCAGCGTGCTTATCGGGTGATTCTGGGCACGATGGCGCTGCTGCTGGCGCTCACTGTGCTGCTGACGCAATCGCGCGGGGGGGTGCTGTCGCTGCTGGCGGCGGGCGCGGTGCTGCTGCTGCTGCGCGGCGCAGACAGTGCCTGGCTGCGGGCCCGGATTGCGCCCCGCTGGCTGCTGGCCGGCGGCGGGCTGCTGGCGGCCGGGCTGCTGGCCGGCTTCGTCTGGCTCACGCTGCCGGCGGGCGTGCCCGGATCGAACGCGGGGCGGCTGGAGATGTTGCAGGCGGCCGTGACGCTGTTCCGGGAGCAGCCCGTCACCGGGGTGGGCGTGGGCCTGTTCGGGCGCGGCTTCCGGGAAATTCGCAGCCCGTCGCTGGTGCAGGATAAGCTGGCTTCGGCGCACAACCTGTACCTGAACACCGCCGCCGAAACCGGCATCATCGGGGTGCTGGCCGGGCTGGCGCTGCTGGCCGCCGGTGCCTGGCGGGCCGGGCAGCAGCTCCAGGCGGCCGGCGGCGGGGCCCGCCTGCGCCGACAGGCGGTGCTGGCCGCGCTGGCGGGGCTGGCCGTCCACAGCCTGGTGGATGTCTTCTCCATCACGCCGATTGTGCTGCTGGTGGTGGTGCTGGTCGCGTATGCCGTCACCCGGCTGCCGGCCAGCCGGCTGGACGCGCCCGCGGCCGGGCACGGTCAGCGCGGGCCGGCCGTGGTGGCGCTGCTGCTGGTGGCCGGCTATGGCATCGCGTTCTTCCAGTTCGACCGGGCGCAGGCGCTGTATATGGCCAGTTTTGATGTCAGCGATATGCCGCAGGCGCTGGCCGATACCCGCGCCGCGCAGGCCATCGACCCGCATTTACGGCTGTACACGCTGCACGAAGCGTTTTTACTGGGGCTGACGGCCGACACCACCGCCGCGCTGGCTGCTTACGATGTCGCGCTGCGCCTGGAACCCACCTGGGATGTGGGCTGGATGAACCGGGCCGCCCTGGCGGAGAGCGCCGGCCTGTATGAAGCGGCGTTTGCCGACCTGGGGCGGGCCGCGGCCATCAATATGGCCAATGGCTCGCTCATCCACCGGGCGCGGCTGGCGGAGCAGTACGGGCTGCTGCCGCCGGAGGAGATCGTGACGCTGTATGTGGAGGGGCTGGTACGTCGCTTTTACCTTGAGCTGCCGCTGTCGCCCTTCTGGGGCGCAACGGCGCTGCGGCGGCAGGCGCTGGAACAGTTGATGAGCCGCAGCTTCATCACCCCGGAGATACAGTATCGCATTCGTGCCGTGCATGACCCGGCCGCCGCCGCGGCCATGGTGCCCGCTGCCCCCGCCACCGCCGCCGAAGCCTGGATCGCCGGGGAAAATGCCCTCACCGTGCGCGATGATCCGGCGCAGGCGGTGGCCTATTTTAGCCAGGCCATCGCCGCCGCGCCGGGCAGGGGCGATTATTACGTGGCCCGCGCCCGCGCTTACCTGCGGATTGACCCGGCCGCCGCACAGCGCGATTTACAGGCGGCCGGCCTGCGCCCCATCGTGTATGAATGGCCGGCGCAGGTGCAGGCCACCCTCACCGGCGAGCCGCTGCCGCCGCCGACCCGCAGCGTGCCCCAGGAATTCGCTGCCGTGCTGTACCAGCGCCCGGCCGTGTTCGATGTGTATCCGCCGCTGTGGTTTCCGTGATGCTGCACCGGGGCGGGGCCCGGCCCCGCCCGATTCCAGTGCTTGACAGCCATCCGAATTCGCGTTATGGTATCCTCAACAACGTAACACCTTAAAAGCTGAGAACCGGAAGAGTACATAGCAACACGGTGTCCAGAGAGTCGCCTGAACGGTGGAAGGGCGATACACACGCCGCTGTGGAATGGACCGGGGAGCTGCCAGTCGAAATCCTGCCCCGCAGGAGAGTAGCCTGTGCCGGCCGCGCACCGTGATTCTGGCGCAGAGTATCGGCCTGCGTGCCCGTACTCACCAAGTGACCCCGCCACGCGGGGTAAGCAAGGTGGCACCGCGGGAGTCCCTCTCGTCCTTGCAGCAGTCTGTAAGGGCTTTTTGATTCATGGGAGGGAGCTTATGGCCGCACCGGCAACCCGCATCCGCACCGACATTAAACCCGCGCGCGAGGACGTACATCGCTATTTTCAGCAGGGCGACCTGGTGCCTGTGTATCGCACCCTGCTGGCCGACCTGGAAACCCCGGTTTCAGTCTACCTGAAGCTCACCGCCGACGGCCAGCCGTCTTTTCTGCTGGAATCGGTGGAAGGCGGCGAGCGCGTGGGGCGCTATTCCTTCATCGGGGTTAACCCCGGCACCGTGCTGCTGGTGCAGGACAACCAGTTCACCGAAACCAGCGGCGGCAAAACCACCACCCGCCCGCTGTCGCCGGACGAAGACCCGCTGAGCGTGGTGCAGGCCGCGCTGGCGCAGTATCACCCGGTGCGCGTGCCGGGGCTGCCGCGCCTGGTGGGCGGCGCAGTGGGCTACCTGGCCTATGATGCTGTGCGCTATTTTGAAAAACTGCCCGCCACCGCCCGCGATGACCTGCATCTGCCCGATGCCGCTTTCATGATCCCGGATACGCTCATCATCTTTGACCACGCCAAACACCAGCTCATCGTGCTGGCCAATGCCTTTAACCGCGGCAGCCCGGATGCCGCCTACAATGAGGCCGTGCATCGCATTGACCGGGTGGTGGTGGCCCTGGGCAACCCCCTGCCGCCGCTGGATGCCGATATTCGCCCGCTGAACGCCGAACTGGTCTCCAACATTGGCCAGGCCGCCTTTTGCCAGAATGTGCAGGCGGCCAAAGAGTACATCCGCAATGGCGATGTATTCCAGGTGGTCATGTCGCAGCGCTTCAGCCGCCAGACCAGCGCCTCCCCGCTGATGCTGTACCGGGCGCTGCGGGCGCTCAATCCCTCGCCGTATATGTTCCTGCTGCGCTTCAACGATGATTTAACCCTGGTGGGTGCCTCGCCGGAGATGATGGTGCGCTTTGAAGATGGCATCGCCAGCACCCGGCCCATCGCCGGCACCCGCCCGCGCGGCCGCACCGAGGAAGAAGACCAGTCCCATGCCGCTGACCTGCTGGCCGACCCCAAAGAACGCGCCGAACATGTGATGCTGGTTGACCTGGGGCGTAATGACCTGGGGCGCGTGTGTGACTATGGCACCGTGAAAGTGACGGAAATGATGGTGGTGGAACGCTATTCACATGTGATGCACATCGTCAGCCATGTGGAGGGCCGGCTGCGCCCCACCATGAACGCCTTTGATCTCATCCGGGCCACCTTCCCGGCCGGCACGCTCAGCGGTGCGCCCAAAGTGCGGGCCATGGAGATCATCGAAGAACTGGAAGGCGTGCGCCGGGGGCACTACGGCGGCGCGGTGGGCTACTTCAGCTTTGATGGCTCCATGGATATGTGCATCACCATTCGTACCTTCCTGGTGCGCGGCGATACCGTGTATGTGCAGGCCGGCGCGGGCATCGTGGCCGATAGTGAGCCGGAATACGAGCACCAGGAGAGTGTGAACAAGGCGCGGGCCCTGGCCGCCGCGATTGCCTATGCCGAAAATGGCCTTATGTAGGGCATAATCGGGGCCATGTTCAGGCGGGCGTACAGCCCGCAGCAGGCACAGACCAGGAGCACAGACATGAGCAGCAAACGGGTGATTTTCATTCGGCCGGGCGAAACCCGGTGGAACCGCCTGGGGCGCTGGCAGGGACAGGTCGCCATTCCCCTCAACGATCATGGCCGGCAGCAGTGCGAGCGCCTGGCGCAGTTTGTGCGCCCCATTGGCATTCAGGCGCTGTACACCAGCGATCTGCGCCGGGCGCAGGAGACGGCCCACATCCTGGCGGCCCGGCTGCCAATCCAGCCGGTGGCGGATGCCCGCCTGCGGGAACGGCATATCGGCATCTGGCAGGGGCTGACGCAGCAGGAGGTGATGGAGTGGTACAGCGACGAGTATCAGGCGCTGCTGGCCAGCCCGGATGACTACATCATCCCTGGCGGCGAATCGCGCCGGGTGGTGGCGGCCCGCATGAAAGCCGCTTTCGATGCCCTGGTGGCCGGCGCGGCGGAAAACACCATCGGCCTCGTCACCCACACCACCGCCATCCGGGCGCTGCTGGGCGTGCTGCTGCCCGAACTGGATGCGCTTTCGATGGAATTCAACAATATGTCGGTCACGTCGCTGGTGGCTACCGCTGATGGCTGGAAGCTGACGCAGCGCAACGATGTTACGCATCTGGAGGGGATGCCCTCCACCGATTTCCCGGAGATGGAGAAACAGGCATGATTCTGGTCATCGACAATTACGACAGCTTTACCTATAACATCGTGCAGGAGATGGGCGAACTGGGGGCGCAGATCACCGTGGCCCGCAACGACTGCATCACCCTGGCAGAAATTCACGCGCTGGCCCCGTCGCACATCGTCATCTCGCCCGGCCCCGGTTTCCCGGCCCAGGCCGGCATCTCCGGCCAGGTCATTCGGGAACTGGGCGCGGCCATCCCCACCCTGGGCGTATGCCTGGGGCACCAGGCCATCGGCGAAGTATACGGCGGCGTGGTGACGCACGCCCCCCGGCTGATGCATGGCAAAACCAGCCTCATCCACCATCAGCACGATCCATTGTTCGACGGCCTGCCCGATCCCTTCATCGCCACCCGCTATCACAGCCTGGTGGTGGAGGAAGCCACGCTGCCGGACTGCCTGAGCATCATCGCCCGGGCCGATAGCGGCGAAATTATGGGCCTGCGGCATCGCACGCACCCGGTGGTGGGGGTGCAGTTCCACCCGGAGAGCATCCTGACGCAAAATGGCATTCGCATCCTGCAAAACTTTCTGGAAAATGTGTTTTTGCTGGCACCGGCGTAACCGCGCCCGGAGCGCGGCTGTGTGGGATTTTAGAACGGCTGTGTTATGATTATCGGACACTAGAACAGGCTGCATCCACGGGTGGCGGTGCCATGTCCGGTTATCTTCAACCTGCCCATTATGTGCTGTACTGGAAGCTGACCCCGGAAGAACGGGTGAACCTGGCCGCCACGCGCAGCGCGGCCTATGCCGCCAGCCCCCACCTGGCCCGCGTGAAGCCGGGGGATGTGCTGTGGCTGGTGAATATCCACATCGGGCGGCTGCTGCTGATCGGGCGGATTCTGGTGGAAACAGTGGTCGATCACATCGAAATTGCCCAGGACCTGGTGGGCGCGTACCCCGGTGACTGGATCGAGGCGGACTGGTACGCCATCGCCAACCGGCACCGGGTGGAGCCGCTGCGCGAGGTGGACATCACCCCGGCGGCCGCCCTGCTGCGCTTCGCCAGCCGCACCCAGGACACGCTGCTGCTGACGGCCGATCAGCGCATCGACGCGAACCAGTTCCGGGCGCTGCGCCGCCTGACGGAAGACTCCGGCCGAATGCTGGAGGACATCTGGTATTCTGATGAATATGTGCCCACGACGGCGCAGGACTTTTTAGAACTGACGGAAGATGATGCCGCCTATGCCGAAGGTAAAATCGTCGTCCGCACGCTGCGCCAGCGGCATCGCAACCGCAGCCTGGTGGAAACCGCACGGCTGCGCTATCGCCAGCAGCACGGGCATTTATTCTGCCAGGTATGCGGATTCGACTTTGCCGCGGTGTACGGCATCGACTATATCGAAGCGCATCACCTGCGGCAGATGGCCGCGCTGGATGAAGACCATGTGAGCCGTGTGGAAGACCTGGCCATGCTGTGCGCCAACTGCCACCGCATGGCGCACCAGCGCACGCCGCCCTATACACCGGAAGAATTGCAGGCCTTAATGGCAGCACGCCGGCGCGACTCCTATCGCAGTGCGCCCGGAGGAGGATACCCTGATGAGCGAGATGACCATTCAGCGGGCGATTGAGCTGTTAAGCCGCTTCGGCCACCTGCAGGCGGAAGAAGCCGAAGCGGTGATGGAACAGATCATGAGTGGCAGCGCCACCGATTCGCAGATTGGCGCGTACCTGATGGCGCTGCGGATGAAGGGCGAAACGCCGGAAGAAATCACCGGCAGCGCCCGCGCCATGCGGAACAAAGCCAGCCGCGTGCCGGTACGCAGCGCCGGCGACCTGCTGGATACCTGCGGCACCGGCGGCGACAAATCCGGCACGTTCAATATTAGTACCACGGTGGCCTTTGTGGCCGCCGGGGCCGGGGTGCGCGTGGCCAAACACGGCAACCGCGCCGCCACCAGCCAGTGCGGCAGCGCCGATGTGCTGGGCGAACTGGGAGTGAACCTGGATTTAACGCCGGAACAGGTGGGCGCGTGCATTGATGAAGTGGGCATCGGCTTTTTGTTCGCGGTGCGGCTGCACCCGGCCATGAAATTCGCCATCAACCCGCGCCGCGAGATGGCCATTCGCACCATTTTCAATATCCTGGGGCCGCTCACCAACCCGGCCGGGGCCAACCGCCAGTTGATGGGCGTGTTCGCCGCCGACCTCACCGACCTGATCGCCCATGTGTTGAAGGCGCTCGGCACGCGCTCGGCGCTCATCGTGAATGGCTATGGCGGGCTGGATGAACTGACCGTCAGCGGGCCCAACCGCATCAGCCAGCTTAAGGAAGATGGCACCGTCACCACCTTCGACCTGGACCCGCTGGCTTACGGCTTTGCCGGCGCGAGCGTGTCCGCGCTGCGCGGGGGCGATGCGGCCACCAATGCCGCCATGTTGCGCGGCATCCTGGCCGGCGACGTGCGCGATGCCCGGCGCGATGTGGTGCTGCTGAACGCGGGGGCCGCTCTGGTGGCCGCCGGCACCGCCGCCGATTTAGCCAGCGGCATTGACCTGGCCCGCACCAGCCTTGACAGCGGCGCGGCCCTGCACCGGCTGGACGCGCTGATTGCTTTCAGCCGCCAGTTTCGCCATGAACCCGGCGGCCACCATCGCCCGTGACAGGCAGGAGACAGTATGCATTACGTCAAAACCGATAGTTACCTGGATAAAATTCTGGCGCAGAAAGTGGCCGACATCGCCCAGGATAAGGCGAAAATGCCGGCCAACGTCGTCATCCGCAAGGCGGAGATCACCCGCACCACCGATGCCGACCGCCGCCCGCGGGATTTTGCCGGGGCGCTGCGGCGCGATACCATCGCCCTCATCGCCGAGGTGAAAAAGGCCTCGCCCAGCCGCGGGGTGCTGGTGGAAAACTTCGACCCGGTGGCCCTGGGCACCACTTATGCCGCCAGCGGCGCGGCGGCCATCTCCGTGCTGACCGATACGTCGTTCTTTCAGGGACACATTGGCGATATGGGCAGCGTGCGCCAGGCGGTTTCGCTGCCCGTGCTGCGTAAAGATTTCATCATTGATCCGTACCAGGTGTATTTTTCGCGGGCCTTCTGTGCCGATGCCATCCTGTTGATCGTGGCGGCGCTGGATGATGCGCAGCTTGCCGACCTGCACGCGCTGGCGCTGGAACAGGGCATGGCCGCGCTGGTGGAAGTGCATACCGAAGCGGAGATGGAGCGGGCGCTGCGCCTGGGCGCGACGCTCATCGGCATCAACAACCGCGATTTGAAGACCTTCCAGGTGAGCCTGGAGGTGACGGCGCGGCTGGCGCGGCTGGCCCCGCCGACAGTGACGCTGGTGGCAGAAAGCGGCATTCTGTCCGCGGCGGATGTGCGGCAAATGGGCGCACACGGGGCCCGCGCGGTGCTGGTGGGCGAAGCGCTGGTGACGGCCGGCGCACTGGCGCAATCCGTGCGCGATTTTAGCGGGCAGCCGGTGCCGGGTTAAGCAGGAGCAGCCGGGGCAGTAAATCAAGAGGAGCAGCCATGTATCAGCCGGTAGATATCATCATTCAGCAGTTTCTGTTTACGTATGACGTGTTGAAGGCGCAAACAGCCGACCTCAGCCACGCCGACAGCCTGCGCCAGCTTCCCTTCCGGGGCAACTGTTTGAACTGGATTCTGGGGCATCTCATCGTCAGCCGCGGGCGGCTGCTGCTCATGCTGGGTGAGCCGCCGCTGTGGAGCAAGGAAGAAGCGGCCCCCTATGGCCGCGGTTCCGCGCCCATCACCGCCGAGAATGCCGATCAGGCCTGTTCGCTGGAAAAACTGCGGGCCGATCTGGATGCCAGCCAGGTGCGCGTGCTGGCGGCGCTGCAAAAAATCAACCCGGCCGACCTGGAAAAGCCCGTGGGCGACCAGACTTTGTTCTACTGGCTGTCCCGGCTGGCCTTCCATGAGGCGTACCACGCCGGCCAGACGGAACAACTGCGCCAGCTTGCCGGTAAAGATGATGCCGTCTTCATCTAACAGGGTCGGTGGCCGGCCCGGCGCGGGCGGGCCGGACGATCATCAGGCTAAAGAGCGACCGTTGCCGGCCGCGGGCCGGGCCAGGATGCGTGACCATGAACACCACCAGGGTTAAAATCTGCGGCATCACCACGCTGGACGATGCGCTGCTGGCCGCGCAGGCGGGCGCAGATTTGATCGGCCTTAATTTTTACCCGAAGAGTCCGCGTTACCTGGCCCCGGCCGCCGCCCGTGACCTGTGCCAGGCGCTGCGCCAGGCCACCGGCCCCGCCTGCCCGGTGCTGGTGGGGGTCTTCGTCAATGCCACCGACAGCGACATTGACAGCATTTATCGCCAGGTGGGGCTGGATTTTGTGCAGCTCAGCGGCGATGAATCGGTGGAGATGATGACCGCGCTGGGCCGGCGGGTGTTTAAGGCCATCCAGCCGGACAGCGCAGCAGCGGCGCTGGCGGAGGTGCAGTATTTCCAGCCGGTCTTTTCGCCGGATGACCGGGTGCCGTCGCTGCTGCTGGATGCCTTTCATCCCACGCTGCGCGGCGGCACCGGCGCGGTGGTCAGCCAGGCGCTGGCGCTGGCCGTGAAAGCGGCCGTGCCGCGTGTGCTGCTGGCCGGCGGCCTGACCCCGGAAAATGTCGCGGAACGGGTGCAGTCCATTGCGCCCTGGGGGGTGGATGTGGCCAGCGGCGTGGAAGCCGGCACGCCCGGCCGCAAAGATGCAGCCAGAATGCACGCTTTTATCGCGGCGGCGAAAGGGGCCCTGTGAGCGAAGAACTGCTGGATTACTACGATGCGAATATGACACACCTGGGCATCAAAGCCCGGTCGGCG
Source organism: Anaerolineae bacterium (assembly GCA_025454495.1). GTDB lineage: Bacteria > Chloroflexota > Anaerolineae > Aggregatilineales > Phototrophicaceae > JALHOR01. Next base: position 41,121 of record JALOOI010000001.1, on the reverse strand, counting down.
GTGCATCAGGCGGGTGACTGGCACCGGGTTTTTAACTGCCACGTCATCCAGCGCGATGCCGCCGGCCAGGACTGGCTGATCGTGCAGCAGCGCAGCGCCGCCAAAGCCACCTTCCCGCTGTTTCTGGATGTGAGCGCAGCCGGGCACTACACCGCCGGCGAAACCATCCGCGATGGCGTGCGCGAAGTGCGCGAAGAACTGGGGCTGCCGGTGGACTTTGCCGATCTCATCCCGGCCGGGCGGCGGGTGTCTGCCGCGCAGTATGCCGGCCTGCTGGATTATGAAGTGGCCGATGTGTTTTTTTACGTGTGCCAGCAGCCGCTGAGCACGTTCACGTATCAGCAGGAGGAAGTGGCCGGGCTGGTGGCGCTGCCGGTGGAGCCGGCGCTGCGCCTGTTCACCGGGGCGGTGGAGCACATCCCCTGCCCGGCGGTGGGGCTGGCCACGGCCACAATCAACGTGCGCCAGGCAGATTTTACGCCCCATCAGGATCATTATTTCCTGAAGGTGCTGCTGCTGGCGCAGCGCTGCCTGGCCGGCGAGCGCGGGTTGTGGGTATAGGGAGCGCCAGACATGGCCATTCATCAACGCCAGAACCAGTATCCAGGGATTAATGCTCATCTGCACAGCTATTTGCAGCATGAGCCGGCCGGATGGGAAGAATTCCACGCCGCGCACATCACCCACCTGGCAGAAGCGCTGGATGCGCTGCTGCCGGCGGGCTATCTGGTGCATCTGGAAAAGGGGATGCAAATCCGCGAGCTGCACCCGGAGACAGGCGAGCCGGTGCTCATCCGCCGTAAACCGCGTCCGCGGCCGGATGTCAGCGTGCTGCGAACACCCGAAGCCCCGGCCGGGCTGCCGGCCGGCGTGGCCGTGCTATCGCTGCCCACCCGCACGCTGCCGGCGACGCAGGCCCTGGAAGATGATCCGGCCATTTACCTGATGGCCCTGTCCATCCGCCCGCTCAGCCGTGATGGCCGCGCCGGCACGCCCATCACCTGGATCGAACTGCTGTCGCCCACCAATAAACCGGGCGGCTCCGGGGCGCTCCAGTACCGGGAAAAACGGGCGCTGGCCCTGCACAGCGGGCTGGCGCTGGCCCTGCACAACGGGCTGGCGCTGGTGGAGATCGATTATCTGCACGAAACACCGCCGGTATTATCGCATCTGCCGGATTACGCCGGGGGCGAGCCGGGCGCATACCCCTATAGAATTATTGTCACCGACCCGCGCCCCTCGCTGGCCGAAGGCGAGATGCTGCTGTACGAAATCGCCGTCGATAGCCCGCTGCCGGTGGTGAAAATTCCCCTGCTGGACGCGGACTTTGTCGCGCTGGACTGCGGCGCGGTCTACGGGCGCACCTTTCAGGCGCTGCGGGCGTTCAGTTATGCGGTGGATTATGAGCAGTTTCCGCTGCATATGGAACGCTATCACCCAAACGATCAGGCAAAAATTGCCGGCCGGATGGCCCTCGTCAAAACAACCTGTTTATCAACCAGTGAGCGAGATCAACCAGAATGAGCGACTTTTACATCAAAACCGGTACCACCAGTGTGCCCACCGAACGGGGTTATTATGGCGCGTTTGGCGGGCGTTTTGTGCCCGAAACCATCGTCCCGGCGCTGGAAGAACTGACCACCGAATACGCGCAGGCCATGGCCGACCCGGCCTTTCATGCGGAACTGGCCCACCTCCAGCAAACCTATACCGGCCGGCCCACGCCCGTCACCTTTGCCCGCCGGCTGACGGAGCAGCTTGGCGGCGCGAAAATTTACCTCAAGCGCGAAGACCTGGCCCACACCGGGGCCCACAAGATCAACAATGCCCTGGGGCAGGCGCTGCTGGCAAAGCGCATGGGCCGCCACCGGGTAATCGCCGAGACGGGCGCAGGCCAGCACGGGGTGGCTTCGGCCACGGCGGCCGCCCTGCTGGGGCTGGAATGCCATGTGTACATGGGCAGCGTGGATATGGCCCGCCAGCAGCCCAACGTCTTCCGCATGAAGCTGATGGGCGCAGAGGTGATCCCGGTGGAAAGCGGCAGCAAAACGCTGAAGGATGCCATCAATGAGGCCATGCGCGACTGGGTGACGAACGTCCGCACCACCTTCTACCTGCTCGGCTCGGCGCTGGGGCCGCACCCCTACCCCATGATGGTGCGCGATTTTCAGAGCGTGATCGGCGTGGAAGCGCGGGCGCAAATGCTGGCGCTGGCCGGGCAGCTCCCGGATGTGTGCATCGCCTGTGTGGGCGGCGGCAGCAACGCCATCGGCCTCTTCCACGCCTTCCGCAACGATGACAGCGTGGATTTGATCGGCGTGGAAGCCGGCGGCAGCGGCATTGACAGCGGTAAACACGCCGCCCGCTTTGCCGATCTCAACATCAGCCGGCCCGGGGTGCTGCACGGCACGCGCTCCTATGTGATGCAGGATGACGATGGCCAGGTGCGCGAGACGCACAGCATCAGCGCCGGGCTGGATTACCCCTCCATCGGCCCGGAACATGCCTACCTGCGCTCGCTGGAACGCGCTTACTACACCAGCGCCACCGATGACGAAGCGCTGGCGGCCTTCCGCACCCTCAGCGAGATGGAAGGCATCATCCCGGCGCTGGAGACCGCCCACGCCGTCGCCGAGGTCATCAAACGTGCGCCCACCATGTCCCGCGATTCGGTGCTGCTGGTGAATCTCTCCGGCCGGGGCGATAAAGACCTGGACACAGTGATTAAAATTCTGGGAGATCGCCTGTGAAACGCCTGATCCTGCTGCTGGTGGGGCTGGCGCTGCTGGGCCTGCCCTTCGTGGGGGTGGTGTATGAACGGCTGGCCGGCGAACAGGCCCGCCGCCGGCTGAAACCGCCGGGGCGCATGGTCAACGCCGGCGGCCGGCAGATGCACCTCATCGAAGCGGGCCAGCAGCACGCACAACTGACGGTGGTGCTGCTGAGTGGCGCGGGCGGCTTTTGCCCGGAATGGCGGCTCATTCAGCAGCAGGTGGCGCAGTTCGCCCGCGTGGTGACGTATGACCGCGCCGGTTACGGCTGGAGCGATTGGGGCGATGGGCCGCGCACGCCCGGTAAAATCGTCAAAGAACTGCACGCGCTGCTGAAAGCCGCTGACCTGCCGGAGCCGTATGTGCTGGTGGGCCATTCCCTGGGCGGCCTCTATGCGCTGGCCTTTGCCGACCGTTACGGGGCACAGACGGCCGGCGTGGTGCTGGTGGATGCTTCCCACCCGCAAATGCACCTGCGCCCGGAAATTAACCTGCGCGGCGAACTGCGCGAATTGTGGCAAGCCCGCCTGAAAGCGCTCATCGGCTACCAGCGGCTGACGGCCGGCCCGCCCGGCGGCCATCTGGCGCAACTGCCGCCGGAACTGCTCACGGCTCACCGGGCGCTGCATCCGCGCAGCGTGCAAACCATGTTCCACGAGGTCAATGCCACCTGGGCGGAGCCGCTGAGCTTTGACCTGGGCGATACGCCGCTGATTGTGCTCACCCGCACCCCCACCAAAAGCGCGCTGTCGCCGGTGTGGCAGGACTTGCAGCAGGATTTAACGACGTACAGCGCGGACAGCCGCCAGATCATCGCTGAGCAGGCGAAGCATGAACTGCATCTGGACGCGCCGGAACTGGTGATTGAGGCCATCCGCCGGCTGGTGCGCCCCGGCACGGGCGCAGGCGGGAATGGGCTGCCGGCCTGAGGGGCCGGCAGCCGCTGTACGCCAGATAACACAACGCCATGATCTATTGAACCCGATGATCGGTTGAAAGCGTAACCCTGTGACCCATCGCCACACACGCCCGCAGGGCCTGCCCGCCCTGCATACCATGTTCAGCACCGTCGCCACGCAAAAACGCGCCGCCTTCATGCCTTACTGGTCGGTGGGCTACCCGGATTATGAGTCGTCGCTGGAGGCGGTGCTGCGCCTGGCCGCCGCCGGGGTGGATGCTTTCGAGATCGGGATGCCCTTCAGCGACCCCATCGCCGATGGCGCAGTGATCCAGATGACCACCCAGAAAGCGCTGGAAAATGGCACCACCGTCAAAAAATGCCTGGAGGCAGTGGCCGCGCTGCGCGGGCATGATCTACAGCAGCCCATGATGATGATGAGCTACGTGAACCCGCTGCTGGCCTATGGCCCGGAACGCTTTGTGCAGGACGCAAAAGCCGCCGGGGCGGATGGCTTCATCATCCCGGATTTGCCGCCGGAGGAAGCCCACTACTTCAGTGAGGTCTGCCAGCGCGAAGGACTGGCGCTGGTCTTCTTCCTGGCACCCACCAGCAGCGAAGCCCGCATTCGCCTGGTGGCCGGGGTCGCCACCGGCTTCATTTATGCCGTCGCCCAGGTGGGTGTCACCGGCGCACGGGACACCCTCTCGGCCGAGCTGCCAGACTTCATCGCCCGGGTGCGGCGCTATACGCCCATGCCGCTGGTGCTGGGCTTCGGCATCAGCAAGCCGGAACACGCCCGCGCCATCAACCAGATGGTGAACGGCTTCATCGTCGCCAGCGCCCTGCTGCGCGAAAGCCAGCACGGGCTGGCCGCCATGCAGCATCTGGCGCAATCCCTGCGCGAAGCCATCGCCACGCCGTGACACCGGCCGCCTGCGGGAGCGGCCCTTGCACACAGCGGCGCAGCGACAGAGCCGTTAATCGCCGCGCTCCATCGCTGCCGGGGCCGGGTCATGCTGACATCGTGCCCCGGCCAGGCCAGCAGGAGTGCATTTGGTGCGTTTGCCCGAATCTGCCCCCGGCGGGGATTGTGTTCAGCCGCAAAAGCGGCTACAATGATAAAAGTGCGCCCCTGTAGCTCAGCGGATAGAGCGTTGCCCTCCGGAGGCAGAGGCACAGGTTCGATTCCTGTCAGGGGCACAGACCGGCTTACGCCGGTTTTTTTGTGCCTGCGGCCGGGTCGCGCAGGCGGCGGCATCCCCTGCTATAATGAAAGCGGTGATCGCTAACTATTGCCCAAAACTGCTTATGACACATCAACTTCTTTTACTGCACGGCCCGAATTTGAACCTGCTCGGCACCCGCGAACCCGATGTTTATGGCAGCCTGACGCTGGATGACATCAATGAGCGTGCCCGCCGCCACGCCGCCCGCTACAAAGCTGAACTGTGGATCGAACAATCCAACCATGAAGGCGCACTGATCGACATTTTGCACGTCGCCCGCCGGCGCGTGGTGGGGGTGGTGTTTAACCCCGGGGCCTACACCCACACCTCCATCGCCCTGCGCGATGCCATCAGCGGCATCAGCCTGCCGGTGGTGGAAGTGCATCTGTCCAACGTCCACGCCCGCGAAGCCTTCCGCCACACCTCCCTGCTTGCGCCGGTGTGCGTGGGGCAAATCAGCGGTTTTGGCTGGCGCAGCTACCTGCTGGGGCTGGATGCGCTGCTGGGGCATCTGGGCATCCTGAAAGACTGAGGGAGCGCGTTTATAGCCATTGTCACCAGCCAGAAGGACGCGATTTCTGGCGATTTCCCTGGTAGTCCTGTGAATCACAACCACCTATACTGAAAGGCAACCTGTGAAACTGGATGCGAATCGCCATTATATCAATATGACCCGTGACGAAGTGCTGCACCTGGCCGCCGAAGAAAAAATTCGTTTCATCTCGCTGTGGTTCACCGATGTGACCGGCCTGGTGAAAAGCGTGCTCATCCCGGCGGCGGAACTGGAGAATGTGCTGGAGAACGGCCTGCACTTCGATGGTTCCTCCATCGAAGGCTATGCGCGGGTGGCCGAAAGTGATATGGTGCTCATCCCGGATATGCGTACCTTCACCGTGCTGCCGTGGAACCACGACGAACACCGCACCGCCCGGCTCATTTGCAGCGTGCACACCCCGCAGGGCGAGCCGTTCATCGGCGACCCGCGTAATATTTTGCTGCGGGCGCTGCGGGCAGCCGAAGACATGGGCTACATCTTTAAAACGGGCATGGAACTGGAATTTTTCCTGTTCCGGCTGGATGCCGCCGGCAAGCCCATCCTGGATATGCCGCAGGATTACGCCGGCTACTTCGATATGCCGGATGAAGCCTCGCAGCGCGTGCGCCGCGAAATGCTGGCCACCCTGTCGCAGATGGGCATTCGCGTCGATTCCACCCATTCCGAAATTGGCTACGGCCAGCACGAAATTGGCTTTCAATATAATCATGCGCTGGTCTCGGCCGACCATGTGCTGACGGCGCGGGTGGCGCTCAAAACCGTCGCCCAGAACAATCACCTGCACTGTACCTTCATGCCGCGGCCCATCGCCAGCATGGCCGGCAGCGGGATGCACACGCACCAGAGCCTGCACGACTGCCACAACGGGCTGAACCTGTTCATGGATACCGGCCATGAATACGGACTATCCGAACTGGCGCGGCACTTCCTGGCGGGCCAACTGGCCCATGCCCGCGCCATGTGCGCGGTGCTGGCACCGCTGGTCAATTCTTATAAGCGCCTGGGCACCAGTTTTGAGGCTCCCGTTTACGTCACCTGGGCCCACATCAACCGCAGCGCCCTCATCCGCGTGCCCGGCACCAAACCCGGCAAAGAATCGCACACGCGGCTGGAACTGCGCTGCCCGGACCCGGCCAGCAACCCCTACCTGGCCAAAGCGGTGATGCTCATGGCCGGGCTGGATGGCATCCGCCAGAAATTGCAGCTCCCGGAGGCGCTGGAAGAAACCCTGCTCACGCGCAACCGCGGCCGCCTGCGCCAGGTGGAAGTGCTGCCCGGCTCCCTGGGCGAAGCGCTGGATGCGCTGCTGGAAGATGAAGTGGTCATGAATGCCCTGGGCCCCTTCATCAGCGAGCGCTACCTGACGGCCAAGCGCCAGGAGGTGGATAGCTACAACCGCCAGGTAACGCAGTGGGAACTGGACAGCTACCTGACGCGCTTTTAGCGGCTTAGCGCCAGCGCGTGCATCTGGCGCAGCGTGGCCTCGGCATCCTGCGGGTCAACCACCACCGACAGGCTGCACCGTGACGGCCCCTGCGCCAGCCCCAGAATGCGAATGCCGTGCAGCGCCGCGAAGACCTGCCCCGTCAGCGCCGGGAAGGTGTCTAAATTTTCGCCAATGGCCGTCACCACGCTCAGCGGCTGCACCGTCCAGCCGGCCAGGGCCGGGTCGGCATTCAGCAGGCGCTGGCGCAGCGCATTGCGAATCATATCCACCGCCTCCAGCCCGGCGCTGGTGGGCACGATGAAGCACAAAAAACTGCGGGCGGACGACTGCGACGACAGCATCACATCGGCATGGCTGCCGGAAGTCTGGAACAGCGTTTCATCCACCAGGCGGGTAATATCGGCCAGGGCCCCGCTGCGTTCGGCCATCAGCCCGATGCCCTGAATCATCGTCACCGCCTTCAGGCGCGGCGGGCTGTCGCCGGTGGTATGGCGAATGACGGTGCCGGGCTGCTGCGGCTTGTAAACATTTTTGATGCGTAACACGATGCTGCGTTCTTTCAATGGCTGGATCATGCGCGAATGCAAAATGCGGGCCCCAAAATAGGCCAGTTCCGCCACTTCGTTGTAGGATAATTCCTCAATCACCCGCGCCTCTTCGATCTCGCGCGGGTCGGTGGTCATCATGCCATCCACATCCGACCAGATCCACAGTTCATCGGCCGCCAGGCACAGGCTGAGCACGGAAGCGCTGTAATCGCTGCCGCCGCGGCCCATGGTGGTGGTTTTGCCGCGCGGAGTCGCGCCGATGAAGCCCGTCACCACCGGAATGATGTTGCTGGCCAGCATGGGCAGCAAATGCTGGCGCACCCGTTCCCGCGTGAGTTCAATATCCGGCGCGGCATTGCCATGCACCGCGCTGGTGATGACGACATCGGTGCCATCAATGGCCACGCCGCGCAGGTCATTTTGCCGCAGCAGCGCCGCAATGATGCGGGCGGACAGGCGCTCCCCCACCGCCGCAATCACATCGCTGGCCTCCGGCGGCAGCGCAATCGATGGCGTATGGGCAATGCTCTGGCACACATCCAGCATTTCAAACAGCAGCCGGTCAATATCGGCCTGCAAAGTGCTGCGCTCCTGCGACCCCAGGGGCAGTTGTTCCACCAGCGACATATGCCGGGTACGCAGGGTGGCAGCAATGCGCCGGTAGCCGCGCTGGTTGTTCACCTGCGCCAGGTGGGCCGCCTCCAGCAGCATATCCGTCACGCCATCCAGCGCCGAAACAATCAACAGCAAATTATCATGATGCCGGCGCTCATGCAGCACGATGCTCAAAAGCTGCGTCAGCGCAATCGTCGTCCCCACGGACGAACCACCAAATTTCATCACCAGTGTTGACATAAACCACGCCACCCGCAGGATGTACCGCGAACCAGAGTTTTCCGACGTATCATTATAGCAAATTCGGCACAGCGCCATAACGATCCGTGCAGGCAACATTGCTTTTCGGGGGCTTTTTCAGTACAGTTGTCCACGATGTATGCCTCACTGGCTTTAAGGGAAGCGTATGGTAGACCTGCCGCTAACGACTGATGCTGCTGCTGAACCGGTGCCGGCCGGCACGCCGATGGCCGCCGGAGTCCGTTTTACGAAGATCGGCAAATTATATCATTTCGATTGTGCCGGTCATACCACATTGAAAAACGGCGATTATGTGATCGTCCAGACGCTGCGCGGGCGGCAAATGGGGCAGATCATGGGCTTTACGCCGATGGAAAAAGACCGTGAATACCGCGCCATTTTGCGCCCGGCCACCCCGCGTGACCTGGCCCTGCGCCAGGAATGGGAAAGCCGCCAGGGGACAGCGCTGGAAACGTGCCAGCAAAAAGCCCGGCAAATGGGCGGGCTGGAGGATGCCCGCTTCGTCGCCGCGCAGTATAACTACGATGGCTCCGTGCTGACGTTTCTGTTCAGCGCCGAAGACCGGGTGGATACCAGCCGGCTGCGCAACGCGCTCCAGCGCGAATTTACCGCCCAGGTGGATATTCGCCAGGTGGGCCCGCGTGATGTCGCCAAGCTGCTCGGTGGGTTTGGCGCGTGCGGGGGGGATCGCTGTTGCAGCACCTTCCTCACCGATTTTAGCCCCATCTCCATCAAGATGGCCAAGGCGCAGGGCATTTCGCTCAACCCGTCGGAGATTACCGGCATGTGCGGCCGGCTGCGCTGCTGCCTGGTGTATGAATATGAGCAGTACGTGGCCGCCCGCAAGGAACTGCCGCGCCGCAACAAGCGCGTGGGCACGCCCTTCGGCGAAGGCAAAGTGATTGATGTGCATCCGCTGAAGGATGCCGTCAGTGTGCTGATCGAAGAAGTGGGCGTGAAGATCGTCCAGCGCGAGGAGATTGTGCCGCTGGATGAGCTGAAAGCGCTGGCCAAAGCCGCCAAAGAACCCTGTAGCAAGCACGGCGATGAACCCTGCGACTGTGGCAAGCCCAAAGGCGAGCGCCGCGCTGACCAGCAGCCGGCCGCCGGCGCGGCCGCTGACGACGACGAAGACGACGATTAACCCGCACCCGGCCGGAGAGGCACCATGACCGCAGAGTTTTCCGCCCGCCGCATCATGGGCGTGTTCGCCCACCCGGATGATGCCTCTTTCTTCGCCGGCGGCACGCTGGCCCGCTGGGCCCATGGCGGGGCCGCCGTGACGCTGGTGGTGGCCACCAGTGGCGACAAAGGCAGCGCCGACCCGGACATGACCCCGGAACGGCTGATGCAACTGCGTGAAGACGAAGAACGGGCCGCGGCGGCCGTCCTGGGCGTGCAGGAGGTGATCTTCCTGCGCTACCGCGATGGCGAATTGTTCCCCACGCTGGAACTGCGCCGCGACCTGACGCGCCTCATCCGCCTGAAGCAGCCGGATACCATCGTCACGCTGGATCCGACCGTCTTCTGGTACGAAACCCGCGCCATCAATCATCCCGATCACCGGGCCATCGGCGCGGCCACGCTGGAGGCCATCTACCCCACCGCCCGCGACTGGCTGAACTTCCCGGAGCAGGCGCGGGATGAAGGGCTGGCCCCGCATAAAGTCCTCACCGTTTATATTGCCGGGGCGGCCGAACCGACCGTCAAAATCGACATCAGCGAGACGCTGGAAACGCGCATTCGCTCCCTGCACGAACACAAAAGCCAGATCGCGGATATGGCAGCGATGGCCGAGCGCCTGCGTCAGCGGGCTGTGGATCCACAGTCGCCGCCGGATGCGCCGCGTTATATTGAACAATTCCGGCTGATCCAGCTACCGGGTTAAACCGCCGTCACACAGGATGAGGATAGACGATTTATGAGCCAGGTTGATTTTAAAACACAGGCAGAAGCGCTCCGCCCGGAACTGGTCGCCATCCGGCGCGATTTTCACCGCCACCCGGAACTGGCCTTTGAAGAAGTGCGTACCGCCGGCATCGTGGCCGACTATCTCACCCGCCTGGGGCTGGAAGTGCAAACCGGCGTGGGCCAAACCGGCGTGGTGGGCATCCTGGAGGGGCCGCACGACGGCCCCACGGTGCTGGTGCGGGCCGATATGGACGCGCTGCCCATGACCGAAGAAAACCAGGTGGAGTATGCCTCGCAGACGGCCGGCAAAATGCACGCCTGCGGGCACGATGGCCATACGGCTATCGGGATGGGCGTGGCCAAACTGCTGTCCGCCCACCGCGACCGGCTGGTGGGCCGGGTGAAATTCGTCTTTCAGCCGGCGGAAGAAATCGCCAGCGGGGCGAAAGCCATGATCGCCGATGGGGCGCTGCACAGCCCGCGCCCGCTGGTGAGCCTGGGGCTGCACCTGTGGAACAACATGCCCGCCGGCACGCTGGGCGTGGCCGAAGGGCCGGTGATGGCCGGCTCGTCCGATTTTACCATCACCCTCACCGGCAAAGGCGGGCATGGCGCAGTCCCCGACCTGGCGGTTGACCCGGTGGTGTGCGCGGCGCACCTGGTCACGGCGCTGCAAACCATCGTCAGCCGCAACGCCAACCCGCTGGATACCGCGGTGGTCTCCGTCACCCAGATTCACAGCGGCACGACGCACAACGTCATCCCGTCCACGGCCTTCCTTAACGGCACATTCCGCACCTTTACGCCGGACATGCGCGAGCTGATCGACCGCCGCCTGCGCGAAATTGCCTTCGGCGTGGCCACCGCCATGGGCTGCGCGGTGGAAGTCGTCACCAATCACCAGACGGAGCCGGTCATCAACCATCCTGACGTGGCGCAGAAAGTGCGCCAGGTGGCGGAACGCCTGGGCTACCCGGCGGCGGACTTCCGCTATGAGCGCACCATGGGCGCGGAAGATGTCGGCCTGTTCATGACCGATATTCCCGGCATGTTCTTCTTCCTGGGGTCGGGCAACAGCGCCCGCCAGCTTGATTACCCGCATCATCACCCGCGCTTCGACTTTGATGAAGACGCGCTGCCCATGGGCGTGGCCCTGCTCTCGGCGGCCGTCGCGGATTACCTGCTGCCGGGGTAAAGCCATGCCATCCAGAGGATTATTGCACTGGCAGGATGGCAGCGGCTGGCTGGTTTTTTCCGGCGGCGAGAGTGACGGCAGCCCGCTGCGGGCCCGGGCCCTGGCCCGCGCCGGGGTCGGCGACAGCGTGATTTATCTGTCACTGGCGCAGGATGGCGGCGAAGCGCTGCAGGAGGATTTAGAAGACCTGGGAGCGCTGGCCGGCTACGTGCTGAACCTGGAACAGGAAACGCCGGCCGCGGTGGAAAAGCAGCTTGCCGAAGCCAGCCTCATCGTCATTGAGACCGATGACCATGTGAATACGCTGCATCATCTGCTGCGGGGGGCGGCGCTGGCCGGCCTCCAGGCCGCGTATGATCGCGGGGCGCTGATCCTGGTGGAAGGGCTGGCCATCAACCTCTTTGGCACCTGGGCCCTGGCCGACAGCGGCGACCTGCTGCCGGGGCTGGACTGGGTGAAAAGTGCGTTTATGGAACCCGGTGTCACCGGCGCGGACGACTCGCGGGCGGTGCAGGCCGTATTGCAGCAACTGCCGGAGGCCATCTCCATTGAAATTGGCGCGGGGTCGGCGCTGTGCCTGGGCGGTCGCGGCGAACTGGAAACCTGGGGGCTGGGCCAGGTGACGATCAGCCTGGGCAGCAGCTATCAGGATGCGTCATAGCCCGTTTAGTTTGTGGTATACTCTGGCGGGGGCACACACAGCGCCCCCGTTTGATGACGCGGTTCATGGGGGAATCATGCCGATCACAGTCCTTATCGGCGCACAGTGGGGCGACGAAGGCAAAGGCCGCTTTGTGGACGCACTGGCCGCTGACGCGAACATCGTCGCCCGTTACGCCGGCGGTGATAATGCCGGGCACACGGTCGCCGTTGGCAGCACCGTCTATAAAATGCATCTCATTCCCTCCGGGGTGCTGCATCCGGGCGTGGTGTCCGTCATGGGCAATGGCATGGTGGTGAACCCGGTGAATCTGGTCAAAGAGATCAACCAGCTCCGGGACATGGGCGTGAGCATCACCCCGGAGAACCTGGTGCTCAGTTCACGGGCGCACCTCATCACGCCGGCGCACATTGCCCGCGACCGGGCCAGCGAACAGGCACGCGGGGCGGAAGCTATCGGCACCACCCTGCGCGGCATCGGCCCGGCGTATATGGATAAAACCTCGCGCGATGGGCTGCGCGTGGGCCAAATGCTGGATTTAGAAGCCTTTGGCGATGCGCTGCACAGCGCCATCGAACGCGCCAGCGCGGACCTGGTGCGCGGCGGCTTTGCCCCGCTGGATGCCCGCGCCAGCGTGCCGGACTACCTGGCGGCGGCGCAAACGCTGCAACCCTTCATCCAGGAGACCGCCATTTACCTGCATCACCGCCTGAAGGCCGGCGCAACCGTCATCGGCGAGGGGGCCCAGGGCACACTGCTGGACATTGACCACGGCAGCTACCCTTTCGTCACCAGTTCCTCGCCCACGGTGGGCGGGGCGCTCACCGGCCTGGGGGTCAGCCCGCTGCACATCAACCGCATTGTGGGCATTGCCAAAGCCTTCAGCACGCGCGTGGGCAGCGGCCCCATGCCCACCGAACAGGCTAACGCCATCGGCGACCGTTTGCGCGGCACCGGGGCCAATTACTGGGACGAATTCGGCACCACCACCGGGCGGCCGCGCCGCTGCGGCTGGCTGGATACGGTCATGCTGCGCTATTCGGCCGCGGTGAATGGCTACACCGAACTGGCCCTCACCAAGCTGGATGTCCTCAGCGGCTTTGAGGAACTGCCGGTGGCGGTGGCCTACGAGTATCAGGGGCAGCGGCTGGACTACCCGCCCCCCACCACCGACGATCTTGACCGGGTGATCCCGATTTATGAAACGCTGCCCGGCTGGCACACCGACCTCTCCGGGGTGCGCCACGCCGCCGACCTGCCACCCGCTGCGCGGCGCTACCTGGAGCGCATCGCCGAACTGGTGGAAGTGCCGGTGACGATGGTCAGCGTGGGGCCGGAACGCCGCCAGATGATTACGCTATGAGCAGCCAGCCCTTTGCCCACGATGCCCCCATCGATCACCCGCCGCAGACGGTGATTTCGCTTGTGCCCAGCATGACCGAATCGCTGTTCGACCTGGGCCTGGGCGGGCGCATCATCGGCCGCACCGATTATTGCCTTTATCCGGCCGGGCAGGTGGACGCGATTCCGACGGTGGGCGGCACCAAAAACCCGCGGCTGGAACAAATCATCGCCCTGCGGCCGGAACTGGTCATCGTCAACCGGGAGGAAAACCGCAAAGAGGATGCCGACGCGCTGACGGCGGCCGGTATCGCGGTGTGGGAGACGTTTCCGCGCACGGTGAGCGAGGTCTTTACCCTGCTGTGGAATACGATGGCGCTGTTCGAAGTGACGGAGATGAGCCATCGCATTCGCATGATTGAGTATACGTTTGACTGGCTGAACACCATCGCCGAGGAACGGGCCGCGCTGGCCCCGCTGCGGGTGTTTGTGCCCATCTGGCATGACCCGCTGATGACCTTTAACGCCGATACCTATGCCCATGACGTGCTGCGGCTGTGCGGCGGCAGCAACATCTTCGCTGACCGCGAGCGCCGCTACCCGCTGGCCGCCGACCTGGGCACGGCCGCGCCTTACGCCGCCGATGACCCGCGCCGGGCCGGGCGCGATACCCGCTACCCGCGCATCACCCTGGCGGAAGTGACTGCCGCGCAGCCGGAGGTCATCCTGCTGCCGTCCGAGCCGTTCCTGTTCACCGACGAACATGTGCCGCTGTTCGCCGCGCTGGATGTGCCCGCCGCCCACCACGGCCGCATTCACCTGGTGGATGGTTCGCTGCTCACCTGGCACGGCACGCGCATCGCTTATGCCATGCAGCAGTTGCCGCTGCTGCTCAAATCCGGGGAGTAAGGCGTGTTCGGAACCGATGCCAGCCACGATTTTGATCTGTTCAATACCTTCGCCCATGACCTGAAGACCCCTCTGGCAGCGGCGAAAAGCTTTATTGACCTGATGGAGCATTCCGGCGAGCTGAATGAGCGCCAGCGCGTGCTGCTCAATCGGTCCTTGATGGCGCTGGGCCGCATGGAAAACATCATCAATGAACTGCTGGATTACGCCCGCCTGGGGGCCGAAAAAGCGCTGCACATCACGGACTGCCCGCTGGCCACCCTGATTGAGGATGCCGTGCTGCTGCTGGAAGAACTGGCCCGCCGCCGCCACATCAGCCTGCATGTTGACCTGCCGGCTGACCTCAGCCCGGTGCAGGGCGATGCCCGAATGCTGAGCCACGTTTTTACCAATTTGCTCAGCAACGCCATCAAATACAACCGCGAAGGCGGCGCGGTTTACGTCAGCGCCCGCCCGGAGGGAACGCAGATTGTGGTGGAAGTGCGCGATACCGGCATCGGCATCGACGCGAAAGACCTGCCGCATATTTTCGATCATTTTTACCGCGTCAAACGGCGCGGCGGCGACAGCATCGAAGGCAGCGGGCTGGGCCTGGCCATCGTGAAAGCCGTCCTGGAACGGCACGGCGGCGACATCAGCGTGAGCAGCACACCCGGCGAAGGCTCGCGCTTCCTGTGCCGGCTGCCGCGCAGCACCGCCGCGGCCGCCGGCGATGATCGTTTTAGCCGCCCCGCGCCAGAAAGCCAGTTCGCGTCGCGCCCGGTGGTCTTTCACCCGCCGGGGCCGGCAGCCGGCGAAATTAACGATGCGATGGACGATAATTTGCAGGAATCGGACGAACTGCGCGACCCCGATTCCAGCCACGACGGGCGCTAAGCCAGCACCTGCTCATACACCTGAAGCGCAATGCGGGCCGACCGGGCCCAGGTGAACTGCTGCGCCCGCTGCCGGGCGGCCTGCTGCTGCCGGTCGCGCCAGTCATCATCGGTCAGCACGCGCTGCAACGCCGCGGTCAGGCTGTCGTCATCCTGCGGGTCAATCAGCAGGCCCACCTCCCCCACCACCTCCGGCAGCGACGACGTATGGCTGACGATGGGCACCACCCCGCAGGCCATGGCTTCCAGCGCGGGCATCCCGAAGCCTTCATAAAACGAAGGCGACACCAGCGCCACGGCCCGGTTATACACGGCCGGCAGCAGCGCATCCGTCACCTGGTCGCACCACACGACGGCACCCGGCGGCAGCCGGAGCGCCGCCGCCCCGGCCTGCGTTTCCTCGAACAGCCAGCCAGGCTGGCCGGCCAGCACCAGCGGCGGCGCGTCCGGCACGGTTTGCAGCAGGCGGCCATAGGCCCGCAGCAGCCCCAGAATATTCTTGCGCGGCTCCCAGGTGCCCACATGCAAAAAATAGCGCGACGGCAGCGCCAGGTGTTGCCGCGCCGGCTCCGTGGCGGCGGCCGGCAGCGGGCGATACTGCTCACCGACACCGTGCGGCTGGACGGTGATCTTCGCCGGCGGCACGTGCAGCAGCGCCAGCAAATCCTGCCGGGTGGCTTCGCTGACGGCCAGGATGTGATCGGCCTGGCGCACGGCCGCGGCAATCTGCGCGTTGTAATAGCGGCGGCTGTCCGCCGTGAGATACTGTGGATAATGCAGGAAGGTCAGGTCATGCACGGTGATGACGTGCCGCCGGGCCCCGCGGTACGGCGGGATAAAATCCGGGCTGTGCAGCACGTCCAGCCGGTGCCGCGCCAGTTCCACCGCGAGCGCCAGGCGCTCCCAGCGATGATGCGCGGGAGTCCACAGCGCCGCCGCTGCCATCTGGTCTGACAGGCGGGTGGCATCTTTACGGCTGTGGAACAACGTCCAGCGGTGCGGGCTGGCGGCCGGCAGCGCCGCCAGCGCCCCCACCAGCCCCCGAATATAGCTGCTGATGCCGCCGGTGCGATAATACGTCAGCCGGACATCCATGCCGATATGCGCCATCTTCACAACCACTTTCGCAAAATGTGGGCCAGGGTGCCATCGGCGGCCAGGGCGGCCAGCGCCCCATCCACCGCGGCAAACGTCGCCGGGCGATCCAGCCGGACGGCGGCCGCGTAAAAGACGTGCGTCACCGGCACCGCCTGCACCGGCCAGCCCGGCTGCTGGCGCAGATACAGGGCCAGCGTGGTGGCATCCACCAGGGCGGCATCTGCCGCGCCAACGCGCAGCGCATCCAGCGCAATCTGTGGCAGTTCATAGGGTCGCAGGGCGAAATCGTCCACCCGGCGCAGCCAGGCCCGCGCTTCATTGTCAGCGGTGCCGCCAAATTCATAGGCCAGCCGCAGCCCCGGCAGCGCGGCCATGCCCGGCAGCGGGGCCGCCGCCGGGCTGACCAGGCGCAGCCCATTATCAAAATAGGGGCGGGTATAGCGCACGTCCTGCGTCCGCAGCGGGTTCACCAGCAGCGCCGAAATCAACACATCGACCTGATCGGTGAGCAGCGCATCGTAGAGCGCATCAAAGCTGATGGGCACAAAGCGCACCGGCAGCCCGTGATAGGCCGCGATAGCCTGCCCCAGGTCTATATCCACGCCCGCCAGCGTCCCCCCCTCATCCAGCGCAAACGGGGGAAAACTGGCATCCACCCCCACGCGCAGCACGCCCGCCGGGAAGGCCACCGCCGGCGGCAGCGCGGGCGTAAGCTGCGGCGCGGCCAGCCCGGCCGCCAGCAGCAGCCCCGCCACCCCCAGCGCGATCAACGGCCAGCAGCGGGCGCGGGCGCGGGCAGCCATAACTGCGTCTCCAGCACGGTACCGCGGGACAGGGCCCGCAGCGCCTCATACAGCGGCGTGCGCTCAAAGCCCACCGACACAATCATAAAATTATCCGGGTAGCTGTAGGTGAAGCGTGGATAGCGAAACGCCCACAGGCACAATTTTTCCAGCCAGGGCCAGCGGGCGGCGGCCAGGCGGTAGCTATCCACAGTATACTGCACCCGCTGCGAGGGCCGCACGGCTTTCGTCCAGCGCGGATGATCGTTCCAGCCGCTTTCGGTGATGTAGACGGGTTTGGCCGGGTCATCGTAGCGCCGCAGCACATCATGCAGCAGTTCCACCCGGCGAAAATTGAGCACGTCGGGCGCGGGGTCGGCCGCCGGCGGCTGTGTAAAGCCATAGGTATGCACCGCCAGCGCGTCAAAATAGGGGGCGGCCCCGGCCTGGTACATGGCTTCCAGATACAGCAGATCGTTGAGGCCGGCCGGGCTGCCGGGCGGCTCCAGCGTGGGGGCCAGCGCCCCGGCCAGCACCAGCGTCGTGGGGCTGGCCGCCTGCACCGCCGGATACACCACCTGCAACAGCCGGGTGTAGGCCGCCGCATCCACCGGACGAAACCCCCATTCAAACGCCAGGTTTGGCTCATTCCACAGGATCACCCCCGGCACCACATCCGGGTAGCGGGCGGCAAAGGCGGCCACAAATCGCGCAAAGGCCGGATAAGAGGACTCCGGCAGATCGTTAAACGTCGTCCCCGGCGGGCGGGCCCACTCCGGCACGAAGCCCATGCGGGCCAGCACTTTTAAGCCCTGGTTGCGGGCGTGCCGCATGACCAGATCCACCCGCTCCCAGCGATAAGCGCCCGGCTGCGGCTCAAAATAGGCCCAGGGGAAAAATTCCACGATGGTATCCGCGCCCATCTCGCGCACAAGCTGCATGGATCGCTGGATGATCCACTCATGCACCTCATCGGTGAAGCGGGTATGCACGCACAGCAGCGGCTGCATGGTGCTGACCGTCTGCGGGTCCTCCAGCATGGCGCGGGGCGGCGCAGGGTGAATGAGGCTGAGCAGCCACAGCAGCAGCAGCAGGCGGGCCGCCCACCCGCGCCCCCGCCACAGGCGGCCTGCCAGCGCCCGCCCGGCCGGGCCCCGCAGCCGCGCGATCATCGGTGGTAAAACACGTTCTGCTCGGCCGGATGGTTCAACACCCCCACCACCTGGAACCAGGCCGGTTTTGTTCCCGGATTGCGATACAGCGCCATGCCCAGTTTTGCCATCACCCGCTGCGAGGCGCTGTTGGTCGCCGCCGTGGTGGCCACCACCCGCCGGAAGTACAGCCGGGTAAACAGCCACTGCGCCAGCGCCGCGGCCGCTTCGGCGGCATAGCCACAGCCCCGGTGGGCGGTGTGCACGGCCCAGAACAAACCCGGTTCCGGCACCACCAGATGATTTTCACCTTCATCAATCCGCCGGAATTCGGGCAGCACCCCCCACGGGATGAGCGAAGGCACCAGCCCCACCGTGCCCACCACCTGGCCCGTATCGCGCCGGGCCACAGCATAATCGCCATACGGGGGCTGGTACAGCCGCGCCTGTTCGGTGTAGCCGGCCATCGTCCACGCCAGCCAGTGCTGTGTTTGCGCCGGCGTATCGTCGCTGTCGAAGGCTTCCTGCATCAGCCGGTGCCGCCCTTCCAGGTCGGCCAGCCCGTATTCCCGGATGATTAAACGGTCGGTGGTCAGTTCGATGCTGCTCACAGGTGGTCTCCCTGGCTGCGGTGCCTGAATTTCGCCGCAGACTACCAGAGAGGCGCAGATCATACAATCCCGTAATATCATCCCCCGGCCACCCGCACCCGCCGGCATACTTTCGGTTCGGTGCTATACTGGTCTATATCACAGCGATATATCGGCAGGGATTACCTTATGAAACTTTTCATCAGTTACGCACGGGTTGACCAGGGCTTTTGTACGCAACTGATTGAACTGCTGGCAGATGCTCATGATGTGTGGTATGACCAGCGCGTGTATGTGGGCAGCAACTGGTGGAACGAGATTTGCCGTGAAATTGCCCACAGTGAAGGCTTTGTGTATCTGCTCTCGCCCGATTCGCTCAAATCCGAATACTGCCAGAAAGAATACCGGCGGGCGGTGGCGGCCCGCAAAATCATCTTCCCGGTGTTGATTGTGCCGTGTGAACTGTCGCCGGAGCTAAACCAGATTCAGTATGTGGATTTTAGCAAAGGGATCACGGTGCAGGCCGTGCGCGAACTGCTGAACGCCATCACCCTGGCGGAACGCAGCTTTTTCGGCGGGCGGCCGCTCAACGGGGACGATGAACCGGACGTATACGAAGATGACACGGTGCCCACGGTCTCGCAGGATAATGTTATCCTCCGCGCCACCGCCTTGATCGACCGTGGCGATTACGATGCTGCCGCGTTTCTGCTGCGCCGGGCCATCGAAGAAAAGATCAGCGATGATTTCATCAGCCTGGAGCGAATGCTGCGCCACGTGGAAAGGCTGCTGGAAAAGCACATTTACCAGCGCGATGCCATTCGCTCCTATGGTTCCATTCAGGCGCTGGTGAAAAGCCCCAAAATGCGCGACCTGGGCTGCATGGCCTTCCAGTCCTTTCGCCAGCGCTACCCGGATTATGACCCGGACAATATCGCCGGACTGTGTGCGCGGCTGCTCATCCCCATGCTGGACTGGTGCCAGATTCCGGCCGGCGAAGTGACGCTGGAATATGAACAGCGCCGGGTGACGCACTATGTGGCCGCGTTCCAGATGAGCAAATACCCCATCACCAATGCCCAGTTTAAAATGTTTGTGGATGCGCCGGATGGCTACTGCGATACCCGCTGGTGGGATTTCGCCACAGAAGCCTGTGAATGGCGCAGCTACCACCCCCAGGCGCTGAAAGACCGCGTGGCCTATGGCGATCATCCGCGGGTAAATGTGTCGTGGTACGAGGCGCAGGCGTTTTGCAACTGGCTGAGCGACCGCACCGGGCTGAAGATTGGCCTGCCGACCGACGCAGAGTGGCAGCGGGCGGCCCAGGGCGATGACGGGCGGCAGTATCCCTGGGGCAACCGCTTTGATAAGCTGCTGTGCAACTGTGCCGATAGCAAAATCCGCCGCACCACGCCGGTCACGCGCTTTGTGAAGGGGGCCAGCCCCTTCGGCGTGCTGGATTTAGCCGGGAATATCTGGGAATGGTGCGCCACCGCCCGCACCCCGGCGCAAAAACTGGCCGAGGGCGAACAGCCGGAACGCATCATCCGCGGCGGCTCCTATTCCAGCCCGTTCAAGCGCATTCGCACCACACAGCGCCTGTCCCTCAAGCCCAACGCCCGTTATGCCTCCATCGGCTTCCGGGTGATCGCCGGGGTGGAAACGCGCTGAGCCGCGTCACTGTTTGCTCTGCAAATAGTCCCACAGCCGGTACAGCATTTGCAGCCCGGTCAGGTTGCGCAGGGTGTAGCCATAGCGCAGCAGGGCCGGGCTAAAATCGGCCGTGGCCCGGTAATTCCACGAGGGCGCGGATGGATGCACGCCATCGCTGCCCAGTCCCGCCCCCGGCAGCGCCTGCATGGCGGTGGCGTAATCCCACAGCGGAAGCTGTGCTTCGGCGGTAATATCCACCAGGATGGCATTGTACAGGGCGCTTTTGCCTTCCAGCCCGGCCCGTACCGGAATGGTGCTGAGGATGGGAATCACCCCCTGGTCGATGGACAGGCTGACGATGCGCTCCATATTGCGCCGGTAAAGCTGCGGATCGACATAGCCCACATCGTTGGTGCCAAACATGATGAGCGCCACCGCCGGGCGGGTGAGCCGATATTCGCACAGCAGCGGCAGCTCGCCGGCACACAGCGCGGTATCGCCCATGGCCGGGTCCAGCGCGGCGCTGGCCGACCAGCCCACCCCGGCGGCCAGCGATTCGTTGACGAAGGAATTGCCGGTGCGGGCGATGCTGCGGCTGTAATAATCAATCACCGGCTGAAGCGGGCTGTATTCCGCCAGGTTGTAATCGCCTTCGCCGAAGGGCGCGAAAAAAGCCCGCGACACGGTGATGCTGTCGCCCACTTTGGCGAACACGTCCGGTCGCTGACCGTAGGCCTGGCCGGTGGCATAAATGCGATCCAGCGATTGCAGGATCGCCGTGGTGAAGCCGCCGGGTGCGGGCATCGTCTCCTCCGGTATCCTCTGCGCCGCCAGCGGAACGATCGCCAGCAGCGCCGCCGGCAGCAGCAGCCAGCGCCAGGCACGCCATCGTTTCATCCGTTGCTCCTGTGCTGCTGGATCACCTGCCACACAGCCTCCAGCGCCATCAAGGCGGATAAATTTTGCAGTCCGTAGCCGGTCTGAAAACCCTGCGGCTGCGTGTAATCGTGGGCGAAGAAGGTCGTCAGGTGCACGCCATCGCTGCCGATGCCTTTGCCGGGGATGGTGGCGGCCACCCGGTCAAAATCCCACAGCGGCAGCCAGTAGTCGGCGGCAATCTGCCGGATGATGGTGTTGTTCACATCGTCAGGATCACGAAAGCGATCCGCTTTGGTGGACAGAATGGGGATCACGCCGGCGTTCATGGCATATTCCACGATGCGGCGCATGGCTTTATCAAACGAGTCCGGCACGCCAAAATCATTCGACCCCAGGCGAATAAAGAGGATGGAGGGGTTATTCAGCCGCAGCTCACAGGCGATGAGCGTTTCATTGGCGAAGCAATCGCCCTGGCCGGCCCACAGCGGGTCGAACACGGACCAGGAATGCAGCCCGCGCCGCACCGCCACCCCCTGGCGGCCAAAAGACCCCTGGTAATAGGCGATCACCGGCGCAAGATAGGCATAATCCCCCAGGTTGTAGGCACTTTCGTCGAAGCGGGCCAGGAAGTGCGGATTTTCAATGACGCTATCCCCCAGGCGCGAAAAAGCCCGCGGATTGCGCCCCATAATCTGCCCCAGGTCGGCCAGCATGGCGATGCGCCGGCGCACGGTGGGCGGCAGCCCGATAATATCGGCGCTGGCCACACCGTTGATGCTGGCCGGGAACGGGATCACCGGCGTGGGCGGCGGCGGCGTGGCGGTGGGGGGCGGCGTGGGTGTCGCGGTGGGGGGCAGCGGCGTGGCCGTGGGCGGCACCGGGGTGAGGGTGGGCGCAGGCGTGGCCGTCGCCAGCGGCAGCACCGCGCCGGGCGTGGCCGTCACTTCGGCGATGACCAGCACCGCCGCCGGCGCTGCGGTCATCTGGTTGCCCAGCAGCACCCCGGCCCCGATCACCAGCACCAGCCCCGGCAGCAGAAACCACTCATAGCGCTTTGGCGGCATGTTGCCCTTTCCCGCATGGCCCATCCGGCATCCACGGCCCGGCGGCGCGGGCCGCGGGCCTGCCGATCATTATACCCCGCCACCGGGATTAAGGCGGTGCATAATGGGCTGCAAACGGGTATACGTTTCGCGGAACAGGGCATAGCGCCCGGTGTAAAAGTCATGACGGGCAGCATCGGGCATGGTGAGGGGCTGGCCGGCCGCGGCCGGCGGGTACGCCGCGATGACCCCGGCCCCGCGGCCGGCCAGCAGGGCCGCGCCGCGCCCGGTATGCTCGCGGCCGGCGGCCAGGTGCAGGGGCAGCCCCACGGTATCGCTGACGATCTGCCGCCACAGCGGGCTGGCCAGGCCGTTGCCGGCGGCCAGAAACTGCGTCACGGCGGCCCCGCGGGCCTGCATGGCTTCGATGATGCTGCGTAAAGCCAGCGCCACCCCTTCCATGATGGCCCGCGCCAGGTGGCCGCGTTCATGGCGCAGCGCCAGCCCCACGAAAGTACCGCTGGCCAGCGGGTCATTCAGCGGGGAGCGCTCGCCGATGAGATAGGGCAAAAACAGCAGTCCGTCCGCGCCAGGGGGCACGTCCGCGGCCAGCCGGGCCAGGGTGCTGTAAGCGTCCGGCGCGTCTTTTAGCCCCAGGGTATCGCGCAGCCAGCGCAGCGACAGCCCGGCGGCCAGCATCGCACCCAGCATGTACCAGCGCTCCGGCTCGGCATGGCAGAAGGTATGCCAATCCGGCGACGTGTGCGGGTGCAGCAGCGGCACGAACACCTGCCCGCCGGTGCCCAGAGTCACCGAACCGGGGCCCGGCTGCATCAGGCCATTGCTGACGGCCTGCGCCGCCTGGTCAGCGCAGCCGGCCACCACCGGCATCCCGGCCGGCAGCCCCAGGTCGGCGGCGGCGGCCCGGGTGAGCGAGCCCACCACCGCGCCGGAAGTCGTCACCGCCGGGAACAGGCGGCGCGGCAGCGCCAGCGCCTCGATCAGGTCATCGGCCCAGGTGCCCTGTGCCACATCGAACAGCGCCGTCGCCGATGCATCGCTGGCCTCGGTGCCCAGGGAGTCCGTCAGGCGGTAGCGCAAATAATCCTTGGGGAGCAAAAAAACGTGTGCGTCGCGCAGCACGTCCGGGCGGTGCTGCGCCAGCCACAGCAGCGTGGGCCCCATGAAGCCGGTGGCGGGCAGCGTGCCCGTGCGCTGCACCAGCGCCGCCGCCCCGTAATGCTGGATCATCTGCTGCACCTGGGCCGGGGTGCGCTGGTCTGCCCAGATGATGGCCGGATGCACCGCCCGCCCGGCCGTGTCCACCAGCACGCCGCCATGCATCTGGCCGGCCAGCCCGATGGCGCGGATCGTCACCGGCCCCGCCGCGGCCAGCGCCGAGCGCACGGCCACCACCGCCGCCTGCCACCAGTCGGCCGGATTCTGTTCGGCGTAACCGGGGGCCGGCGTATGGATGGGGTATTCCTGCCCGGCGGCCGCCAGCACCTCGCCGTGCAGCGTCGTGATGACGGCTTTCGCGCTGGAAGTCCCCAGGTCAATCCCCAGTAAATGGCTCATGCATGGGCACCATTCACCGGCACCAGCGCGGCCGTGGTTTTGCGCTTCACCAGGTAAGTGGGCAGGCGTTCATTGGTCAGCGCATGATCGTTGCCCAGGATGCGGTCAATGAGCAGTTCGGCAGCGATGCGCCCCAGTTCATAACGCGGCTGGGCAATCGTCGTCAGCGCCGGCACGAAAAATTCTGAAGCCTGAATGTCATCAAAGCCAATGATCGACAGATCATCGGGGATGTGAATGTGATGATCGTAGGCGTAACTGAGCGCCCCCAGGGCCATCAGATCATTAAAGGCGAAGACGGCCGTGGGCGGGTGCGGCACCTGCATCAACGCGGCCAGACCTTCATAGCCGCTGCGGGCCATATAATCGCCCTGTTCATACACCAGGCCCGGCTCCAGCGGGATCGCCGCAGCTTTGAGGGCCGCCTGCACGCCGGCATAGCGTTCCTTCGTGGTTTGCAGATGATGGCCGCCGGTGATGAGGCCGATGCGCCGGTGCCCCAGTTCCACCAGATGATGAATGGCCTGGTAGCCGCCGCCATAATTGTCGGACGTGACCATATCCGCCGGCACATCCGGCAGCGGCCGATCCACCAGCACCAGCGGGTCGCCTTTGTCGATGTGGTAGCGCAGTTCTTCGCGCAGGTCGCCGGGTGTGACCAGCACAATGCCGGCGACCCGGTGCTGATACAGCGTGCTGAGGTAAGAGGCGGCGCGGTGGGTGTCTTCGCTGGTGTTGCACAGGATGACGATGAAGCCGCGTTCAAAGCAGACATCTTCGACACCGCGGGTGACTTCGGCAAAAAAGGGGTTGGTGGCATCCGGGATGATGACCCCCAGCGTGACACTTTGATTGCGGCGCAGGTTACGCGCCATGACGTTCTGTTCATATTTCAGGTCACGGATGGCCTGCTGCACGCGCTCGCGCAGGTCGGGGCTGACATAACGATTATTATTAAGTACCCGCGAGACAGTAGCGATGGAGACGTTTGCCCTGTCCGCGACATCTTTAATCGTGGACATCGTAATAATCTCTTGTTATGTAAACGTTTTCTAAACTGTAACATGCTCACAGAGGCGCGTCAAGTATCATAGCACACCCCAAAAGCATGACACTGTGAAAAACTTCACAGATGTTATTGTAACACATGCAGCACGTGCAGCACAGCCGTTTCGGGCACGTCTTCCACAATTTGCGGCTGGCCGATGCCGCGCAGCAGAATAAAGCGATTGCGGCCGGACTGCCATTTTTTATCCGTGCGCATGGCCGCCAGCAGTGCCGCCGGATCCAGCCCTCCCAGGCGGCACGGCAGCCCGGTCGCCAGCAGCAGCGCTTCTACCTCGGCTGCCAGCGTGGCCGGGCACAGGCCCAGCTCCTGCGAGAGGCGGGCCGCGGCCAGCAGCCCCACCGCCACCGCTTCGCCATGCCGCCAGCCATACTCTGTCACCCGTTCAATGGCGTGGGCGAAGGTGTGCCCCAGGTTCAAATGCGCCCGGATCGTCTGTTCATAGGGGTCAGCCTGCACCACGTCGATTTTCACCTGCACCGCCCGCCGAATCAGTTCCGGGGCGTGCTGCGGGTGATGCAGCGCCGGGTTCAGCAGCGCCGCATCGGCCAGCAGGCCATGCTTCAGCGTTTCGGCCATGCCGCAGCGCCATTCCACCGGCGGCAGCGTGGCCAGCACGTCAGGATCAATCAACACGCGCTCCGGCTGTTTAAACGCCCCCACCAGATTTTTACCCTCCGGCAGGTCTACCCCCACTTTGCCGCCCACGCTGGAATCCACCATGGCCAGCAGCGACGTGGGGATTTGCACCAGGCGCAGGCCGCGCATATAAGTAGCGGCGGCGAAGCCCGCTGTATCGCCCACCACGCCGCCACCCAGGGCGATGATGGTGGTGTGCCGGTCAGCCCCCTGCTGCACGAACTGCGTGTACAGGTCATGCACGGTGGCCAGCGATTTATGCTGTTCGCCATCCGGCATGAGGGCCAGGCCGGCCCGGGGCAGCCGCTGCGCCAGCGCTGCCCCGTACAGATCGGCCAGCGCCGGCTGCGTGACGATAATCACGTGGCCGGTGAGGCCTTCCGCGGCCGGGTCAAAACTGGCCAGCAGCCCCGGCGCGAGCACAATGGTATAGGTGGTGTCCGGCGCTATGACCGGGATACGTTCTGCCACAGGATCAAAATCTCCTCTACCACCTGGTCGATGGTTTTCGCGCCGGTAGCCACCTGGTGCGGCATGGCCGCATAGACCGCCTGGCGTTCCGCCAGCAGTTCGCGCCAGCGGCCGGCCAGCGGGCGGGCATCGCTCTCGCGCAGGCGGGCTTCGATGCTGGCTTCATCGGCCGTGAGGCAAATGATGACCCCGGTTTTAGCCAGGGCGGCGTAGTTAAACGGGTCGATCAGTGCCCCGCCGCCGGTGGCGATCACCAGTTGCGTTTGCAGCGCCAGTTCGCAGCACAGCCCGCGCTCCATCGCCCGGAAGAAAGGTTCGCTGGCTTCGGCAAAAATGCGCGGAATCGTCAGCCCGGTACGATGCTCAATGACCGTATCCATATCCAGAAAAGGACGTTCCAGCCGGGCCGCCAGGCGCTGCCCCACGGCCGATTTGCCCGTGCCCATGAAGCCGGTGAGGATGAGATTTCGCGCGTCAGCCGTCATAGCCAAAACGCCAGTCCACATTGTCCATCGGCACATCGGCCAGGCGGTTGCCGCGCAGCGCCTGAAAGCGGGGCAGCATCTCGGCCAGGCTGTCGCCGCCCAGTTTTTCCAGCAGCGCGTCGGCCAGCACAATGGCCATCATCGCCTCGCCGATGGGGATGGCCCGCGGCAGGGCGCAAAAATCGCTGCGTTCATAGGTGGTCAGCTCTGGCTCGCCGGTGGCCAGGTTCACCGACTGCGCCCCGCGCAGCATGGTAGCGATGGGCTTTTTGGCCACGCGCACAATGATCGGCTCGCCGGTGGTGATGCCGCCTTCCAGCCCGCCGGCGCGGTTGGTGCGGCGGTGAATGTTGCCCTCAGCGTCCACCAGCAGGTCATCATGCACCTGGCTGCCGGGCAGCCCGGCCTGCTCAAAGGCGGGGCCAATTTCCGCGCCTTTCATGGCCTGGATGCTGACCATCGCCGCCACCAGCCGCGCATCCAGCCGGCGATCATAATGCACATGCGACCCCAGGCCGGGGGGCACATTCAGCGCGACGATTTCCATCACCCCGCCCAGGGTATCCTTATCAATCTTCACCTGGCGGATGGCCGCGTGCATGGCTTCGGTGACGCTGGCATCCGGGCAGCGCACATCGCTGGCTTCGGCCAGGCGAAAACGCTCGTGATAATCCATCGTCTCCGGGATGTGCGCCTTAATGCTGCCAATCTGGGTCACATAGCCCACAATATCAATGCCGAACTGCGCCAGAAAACGCCGGCAGATGGCCCCCACGGCGACGCGCATGGTGGTTTCGCGGGCGCTGGCACGTTCCAGCGATACGCGCAGTTCCCCGTAGCCATATTTAATCGCCCCGGTGAGATCGGCATGGCCGGGGCGCGGGGTGGTCATAGGGGCGATGTCTTTCTCTTTCCAGTTCTTAAAATCGCGGTTTTCCACCAGCATGGCGATGGGCCCGCCGGTGGTGAGGCCGTTCATCCAGCCGGCGGTGATGCGCACGGCATCCCGTTCAATGCTCATACGGCCGCCGCTGCCATAGCCGATCTGGCGGCGGGCCAGCTCGTGGTTAATCTCCTCCGCGGTCAGCGGGATGCCGGCCGGCAGCCCCTCCAGGATCGTCGTCAGCATGGGGCCGTGGCTTTCGCCGGCGGTCAAAAAGCGTATGGGCATAACCGTTATGTTCCTTCCTGTGTGCAGCGTGAACTTATCATCCTGGGACGGGCCCGGCCTCAGTGCGGTTGATCGCGCTCGTGGAGGGCGGCCTGCGCCGCGGCCAGCATCACCGCCACCGGGGCGGCCCGGCCCGTCCAGAGGGTGAAGGCCGCCGCGCCCTGGCGGGCCAGCATCCCCAGGCCGCCGATAGCACGGCCGCCGGCAGCTTCTGCCTGCTGCATCAGCCGCGTTTGCGCCGGGCGATACACCATATCATACACCGTGACCCCGGCCGGGAAAGGCACCCCGTGAATCCACGGGGTTTCGGTCACGTGCGGGGTCATCCCCACCGATGTGCAGTTGACGATGAGCGACGCGCCGGCCTCGGCTGCCTCATCCAGCGTCAGCAGGCGCACCCCCTGCACCCCGGCCGAGATGGTAAGCTGCGCCAGCATGGACTGGGCTTTGTCCCGCGTGCGGTTGACGACGATCACCTGCGCCCCCTGCTGCCACAGCCCGTAGACGGCCGCCCGCGCCACGCCCCCCGCCCCCAGCACCAGCACCGTGGCCCCGGCCAGCGGCACCCCATACGCCTGCAAATCCTCAATCAACCCGGCCACATCGGTATTGGTGCCGGTATCATCGCGGAAGTCCAGCGTATTCACCGCCCCCACCGCCCGCGCGATGTCGTCCGGCCGGCAGTGCTGCATCACCGCCTGTTTAAACGGCAGCGTCACATTCAGCCCGATGTAACCATGCTGCCGGGGTTCCCGAATGCCCAGGCGCAAAATGTCCGGCGGAATTTCCATCGCATCATACTGCCAGTCGTCCATGCCCAGGTGCTTAAAGGCGGCATTGTGCATCACCGGACTCAGGCTGTGGGCAATGGGGTAGCCAATGACCCCGACTCGATTCATACATCTTCTCCGGGCTGCGGCTGGCGACGCTGCATAATGATCGGCACCGCCAGCGCCAGCGAATCCACATACACGAAAACCCCACCCTGGCGGGGAAAAGCCCGCCCGAACATGCGCCCCATCATTTTATACAGCGGGCTGGCCCCCACAATCGCCACCGTGCGCGTACCTGGATCAATACAGGCGGCCAGCCGCGTGCCCTGGCGCAGCGCTCCCGGCGGGATATACCAGTCTCGATTGTTCAAAATGACATCAAACTGCTCCACGCTGGCCGGCAGCGTCGCCCGCACCCGGTCAACCGCGGCATAATACTCCGGCCACGTCCACAGCCCTTCAAAATCGTACTGCACAATGCGCGGGGCTGCTGCCAGCCACCTGACCGATACACCCATCGCCTGCTCATTCCGTCTCCGGTGCGGATAAGACTTATGATAAAGCAGGACAGGTACCACAAAGATGAAGGTTCCTTTATAGCTGCGGCTGCTGTGTCACCGCCGCGCCCAGGGCAGCCATGGTCGGCGCGAAACCGGGGAACGAATCGCCGGCGCATTTGGCATCGTGGACGACGCTCTCGCCGGCCGCGATCAGCCCGGCCACGGTCATGCTCATGGCCACGCGATGATCGTCGTGGCCTTCCACGGCCGCCCCGGTCAGCGTCTGCGGCCCCACAAGGCGGAAGCCATCGTCGCGTTCTTCGATGACTGCGCCCATTTTACGCAGTTCACCGGCCATCACCGCGATGCGGTCGGTCTCTTTAACGCGCAGTTCCTTCGCATCCTGCACCAGCGTGGTGCCGCTGGCACACAGCGCCGCCACCATGAACACCGGGAATTCATCAATCATACGGACGACCAGGCCGCCGCCCACCGTCACGCCTTTCAGGTCGCTGGTTTGCACGCGAATATCGCCCACCGGCTCGCCGGCTTCCAGCCCGGTGGGGGTGACGGTCAGCTTTGCGCCCATCTCCAGCAGCACATCCAGCAGGCCGGTGCGGGTATCGTTCAGGTTCACGCCGGTGATGGTCAGGTCGCTATCCGGCGTGACCAGCCCGGCCACGATGAGAAACGCCGCGGACGAAAAATCGCCCGGCACGGTCATAGCCACCGGTTGCAGCGGCTGCCCCGGCGTAAGCCGCGCGTGGTTGCCCTCCACCACCAGGTTCGCGCCCATGGCCAGCAGCATACGCTCGGTATGGTCACGCGCGGGCCCCGGCTGGATGACTTCCGTCACCCCCTGCGCGAACAGCCCGGCCAGCAGGACGGCGCTTTTCACCTGGGCGCTGGCTTCGGGCAGTTCATAACGAATGCCGCGCAGGGCCGCCGGTTCAATCGTCAGCGGGGCGCGGTCCTGGCTGCCGCTGATGTTCGCGCCCATCAGGTGCAGCGGGGCGATGATGCGGCGCATGGGCCGGCGGCGCAGTTGCTCCGTGCCATCCAGCACGCTGCGGAACGGCTGCCCGGCCAGGATGCCCGCCGCCAGGCGAATGCCGGTGCCGGCATTGACGAAATTCAGCGGTTCCGTCGGCGCGTGCAGCGTGCCACCGTGGATCGTCAGCGTGTGGGTATCGTGGCGCTCAATGGGCACCCCCAGGCGGCGAGTGGCGGCCAGCGTGGCTTCGGTATCGCCGGCGGCCAGCCAGCCGCGCACCTGCGACACCCCGGCCGCCAGCGCCCCCAGCAGCACCGCCCGGTGCGACAGCGATTTATCCCCCGGAACGCGGGTGTGGCCCCGCAGCGGCTGGCCGGCTGTGATCGTGAGACTTTCCATGGCGTTTTTGCTCATAATTTTCTGCCCATTGCATACGTGCTTCGCGCACCGGATACAGCATAGCAAGCAATTTATCGTGTTCGCCGGCGATGAGCATGGTTTCCATCTCCGCCAGGCGCACGCGGAACATGGCCAGCAGCGTGGCCACGGCGCGGGTGTTGGTGCTCAAAATATCGCCCATCATTTGAATATCGCTGGCCGCCAGCCGCGACGTATCGCGGAAGCCGCCGGCGGCAAGCTGCCAGAAAGCCTCATCGTGGCTGGCTTCCCTGGCGATGGTGGCCACCAGCGAGGCGCTGAGCATGTAGGGCAAATGGCTGATGCCGGCCACAATGCGATCATGCCGGTCGGCTTCCATCTCGATGGCCTCGGCTCCCAGGGCTTCCACCAGGGACAGCGCCCGCACCCGCGCCGCCGGGGTGGTGCGCCGCGTGGTGCACAGCACGAAGGGCCGCCGCTGGTACAGCGTGCCATCGGCCGCCTGAATGCCGCTGACCTCTTTGCCGGTCATGGGGTGGCCGCCAATGGCCCCCACGCCCACCGGCAAACTGCCCAGCGCATCGCAAATATCGCGCTTGGTGCTGCCGATGTCCATCACCAGCGCATTGGAGCGCACATACGCCCCCAGGCGGTTGTGCAGCAAATCCAGGATGCCGCGCACCGGCGCAGCCAGGATCACCGTATCCGCCTGGGCCAGCCCCGCCCGCAGATCATCGGTGGCTTCATCCACGATGCCGCACCGGAGCGCATAGTCACGGGAGGCGGCATCCATCTCCACGCCGGTGATCGTCTCGGCGTGCCCCCGCAGCGCCAGGGCCAGCGAGCCGCCCATCAACCCCAGGCCCACAATGGCCAGATGTCTGGTTTTAAAGCCCCCGACAGCGGTCATCAACTACCCTGCTCTTCTGCCTGTGCGCCCGCCGGCTGCAAATCCGGGCGCAGCACGGCCGCGCCGCGCAAAAAGGCATGGGTCACTTCCTGCTGCGGCCGGGGCGTATTCCAGTGGATGAGCACACGGACGCACAGCGGCAGCCCGCCCGGTACATGCATCTCCTGAAAGCCCATCAGCGCCACCTGCTTCCAGCCCAGGTCACGGGCGGCTTTGGCCGGGTAGCAGGCGGTTAAATCCGGCGTGGTGGTGAACAGCACGCTGGCGACATCTTCTTCCTGAATCTGGTTGGCCGTCATCAAGGTTTGCAGCATGAAGGTGGTGGCTTCCAGAATCGCCGCCACCGTATCCTCTTCCACGGTGATTGCACCCCGTACCCCGCGTAACATGAGTTCCTCTCTTGAATGCACAATAAAAAAGCGCAGGGGTGAGACCCTGCGCCTGTTCAATCCGGTTGTCATGTGCCTAACGGACAGCCAGCCACGCCTCACCACGCTCATTGAGAGTTCGCGCATCATACCCGTAAAACTCAAAGCGTGGTGGCAGCAGCACCATAACCGGCTGGCTTTCGCTGTATATCCATCAAACGCTTATCAGCATACCGCGTCCCGGCGGCGCTGTCAACCATTTCGCGGTGCGCGGGGCCGGCGGGGCGGGGTGGCGCAGCTTTCATCGTACAGCCAGTCCGGTCACAGCCGCCGCAGCGGGCGGCCCGGCCGGCGGCGAAATGCGGGTATAATGAACAGCAGCCGCGCTGAAGATTAAGGAACCCGCCGCGCCACCTGTAAGCGGTACACAACCGGCAGACAAGGACAACCGCTGTGTTATTCACCAACAAAGACATTGCTCAGATCTTCCTGAATCTTGCCGATATGCTGGAAATTCAGGGGGAGAACAAATTTAAATTTCTGGCGTATCGCCGTGCCGGCGAAGCCCTGGCCGACCTGCCGCGCGACCTGAAAGCGTATGCCAGCGATGGCACGCTGGAAGATATTCCCGGCGTGGGCAAAGCCATCGCGGACAAAATCCGCGAACTGCTGACCACCGGCCGGCTGGAATTTTACGAAAAGTGGCAGGCCGAAGTGCCGCTGTCGCTGCTGGACATCATGCGGATCAACGGCGTGGGCCCCAAAAAAGCGCGGCTGTTCCGCGAAGCCGCCGGCATCATCACGCTGGCCCAGCTTGAGGCCGCCGCCCGCGCGGGCCAACTGCGCGACCTGCCCGGCATGGGCGCAAAAAGCGAGCAGAAAATTCTGGAGGGCATCGCCGCGCTGGCCCGCCAGACCGGGCGAATGCCCCTCGGCAAAGCCCGGCCCGCCGCCGAAGCCGTCCTCGACCGGCTGCGGGCGCTGCCCCGGGTGCAGGCCGCGGCCATCGCCGGCAGCATCCGGCGCGGGCGCGTCACCATCGGCGATGTTGACCTGCTGGTGGCCAGCGACACCCCCACCCCCATCATGGCGGAATTCGTCACCATGCCTGGCGTGGCCCGCGTCCTGGGGCATGGCGACACCAAAAGCTCGGTGGAACTCCAGATCGGCTTACAGATGGATTTGCGCGTGCTGCCCGTAAGCCAGTGGGGCACGGCGCTGCAATATTTCACCGGCAGCAAAAATCACAACGTCAAACTGCGCCAGATCGCGCTGGACAAAGGCTACAGCCTGAACGAAAGCGCCCTCAGCCCGGTGGATGCCAGCGGCACCATCCTGGAAGATGCGCCTAAAATATACTGCGACAGCGAAGAACAGGTGTATGCCACCCTGGGCCTGCCGTGGATACCGCCGGAACTGCGCGAAGACGAAGGCGAAATTGAACTGGCCCGCGCCGGCCAGCTCCCGCAGCTCATCACCGTGGGCGATATTCAGGGCGATTTGCACATGCACACCACCTGGAGCGATGGAATGCTGTCCGTCAAAGAGATGGCGCTCCAGGCAAAGCAGCGCGGGCGCAGCTACATCGTCATCACTGACCATTCGCGCAGCCTGGGCATCGCCGGCGGGCTGTCCATCGAGCGCCTGCTGGCGCAGCAGGCCGAAGTGCGCCAGGTGAATGCCGACCTCAACGGCGAGATCATCGTGCTGCATGGCACCGAGATGGACATCAAAGCGGATGCCACGCTGGACTACCCGGATGACATCCTGGCACAGCTCGATTTTGTCATCGCCTCGCTGCACGTCAGCCTTAACCAGCCGCGTGACCAGATCACCCGGCGGCTGCTGGCGGCCATCCATAACCCGCATGTCGATCTCATCGGGCACCCCACCGCCCGCTACCTGCCCGAACGCGAAGCGGTGGACATGGATTTTGAGGCCGTCTTCACCGCCGCGGCGCAGACCGGCATCGCCCTGGAGATCAACAGCAACCCGCGCCGGCTGGACCTGGAAGGGCCTTATGCGCGGCGGGCCATTGAACTGGGCATCCCGCTGGCCATCAATACCGACGCGCACAACCCCGGCATGATGGATGATTTGCCCTACGGCGTGCTGACTGCCCGGCGCGGCCGGGTGGAGGCGCGGCACGTCATCAACACCTGGCCCTATGAGCAGTTCAGCGCCTGGGTGCGGGCCCGCGGCACATAACGCCGGTACCCCGCCGGGGGCGCGTCTGCTATAATGCGCTTTAAGACATTTGTTCAGTCACGGGGTTTCCGGGATGACCGATTCTTTGCCACCCCTGCCACAGGATGACCAGGGCGCAGCCGCTGACGGGCAGCGCACCACCCGTTACCCGCCGCCGCCGGTATCGTCGTCGTCCACGCAGCCGCTGCGGCCCACCCGCCCGCAGCCGCCGGTTACGCCCGGCGGGCATGTGCAGCAGGTGCCGCCGGGGACGGCCGCGCCCGCAACCGGCCGCCAGCCGCCGGCCGTGCGCCCGCGCACAGCCTCCATGCCGGCCGCGCCGCGCCCTAAACCAGCGCGTGACCCGCGCCGGGACAGCGGCCTGTATCTGCCGTGGTGGTCGCTGGCGCTGATGCTGGTGGCCGTGCTGGGGGTGTCCTTCCTGGTGGTGCTGTTGATCGTGGCCCTGGGCGGCAGCGACCGGACCGCCACCCGTGAGCCGGTGATCCGCATCATTACCGCGGTGCCCACCGACCCGGCCGCCGCCCCGCTGAGCGTGAGTGGCGAAACTGCGCCCCCCCTCCCGGCCGGCAGCGGCCAGAGTGCGCCGGCCGCCCTGGCGCTGCAGGGCCCCACCCTGCCGCCGGTGATCTTCACCGCCACGCCGCAGCCGGTCACGGTGGGGCTGCTGGTGGTGGTGGATGGCGTGGGCGCGGATGAACTGAACGTGCGCGACCGCGCCGGTGTCCTGGGGACGGCCATCCAGTTCCGCGTGCGCGATGGCAGCGTCTTCCAGGTGGTGGAAGGGCCGCAGCAGGCCGATGGTTTCACCTGGTGGCGCGTGCAGGATACGGCCGACCCCGCCCGTACCGGCTGGGTGGTGGCCAATTACCTCAAAGTGATCGAAGGGCAGTAGCGCATGACCGATCCTCAGGCGCAGCGGGCCGCACAGTTACGCGCCGAACTGCAACAGCACAGCCATCGCTACCATGTGCTGCATGACCCGGTGATTACCGACAGTGAATACGACGCGCTGTACCACGAACTGGTGGCGCTGGAGGCCGCCCGGCCGGATTTACGCACGCTGGATTCGCCCACGCAGCGCGTCGGCAGCGACCTGAGCGAAGACCTGCCGAAAGTGCCGCATCCCGCGCCCATCCTCAGCCTGGCCAATGCCTTCAGCGCGGAGGATTTACGCGCCTGGGAGACGCGCAACCGTAAACTGCTGCCCCCGGAGGCGGATTACGCCTGCGTGCTGGAACCCAAGCTGGACGGCCTCAGCATCGTCATCACTTATATTGACGGCGTGCTGACCACGGCCGCCACCCGCGGCAACGGCGAGGTGGGCGACGATGTGACGGCCAATATTCGCACCATCCCCACGGTGCCGCTGCGGATTCCGGCGGGCACGGCCCCGCTGCCCCCGCCGGGGCAGGTACCGGCGCGGCTGGTGGTGCGCGGCGAAGTGCTGTTCCTGAAGGCGGATTTTGCGCGGGTGAATGAGGAACAGCTTGCCCGCGGCCTGCCGGCTTACGTCAATGCCCGCAACACCGCGTCCGGCTCGCTGAAGCAGAAAGATTCGCGCGTGACGGCCGCCCGCCCGCTGACGGCCTACATCTACGATATTGTGGACAGCGACGGCGCGACCCCGGCGCAGGAATGGGAAACGCTGGCCTATCTCAAGGCGCTCGGCTTCAACATCCCGCCCTACGCGGAATATTTCCCCACGCTGGAGGCGGTCATCGCCGCGCTGCCGGACTGGGAACAACGCCGCCACCGCCTGCCCTTTGAAATTGATGGCGTGGTGCTCAAATTGAACGACGTGGCCGCCCGCCGCGAACTGGGCATCGTGGGTAAAGACCCGCGCGGGGCCACCGCCTTCAAATTCCCGTCCGAGGAAGCCACCACCCGCCTGCTGGCCGTCACCGTCAACATCGGGCGTACCGGCAAAATTACCCCCACCGCACAGCTTGAACCCGTCTTCGTCAGCGGTGTCACCGTCACCAGCGCCAGCCTGCACAATTACGATCTCATCGAGCAGCTTGATATTCGCCTGGGGGATCATGTCATCGTCCGGCGCTCCGGCGAAGTGATTCCCTATGTGGTGGGGCCGGTCAGCGCCCTGCGTGCTGGCACAGAGACGGCCATCGTGCCGCCCACGGCCTGCCCGGTGTGCGGTACCGCCGTGGTGCGCCCGGCCGGCGCGGTCGATCTGTTTTGCGCCAACGTGGAATGCCCGGAACGCATCTTCCGCAGCCTGGAATTTTTCGTCTCCCGCGGGGCCATGGACATCGAAGGCCTGGGGCCGCAGACCATCGCCACGCTGATTGAACAAAAGCTCATCCACAATGAGGCCGACCTGTTCTACCTGACGGCCGAACCGCTGCTGCCGCTGGAAGGCTTCGGCGAGAAGAAAGTGCAGAATCTGCTGGCCTCCATCGACGCAGCCCGGCAGCGCCCGCTGGCGCAGGTCATCACCTCCCTGGGGATTGATGGCGTGGGCGGCACGGTGGCGGCGGTGCTGGCGCAGCAGTTCCGCACCATGGACGCGCTGCTTCAGGTGGCGACGGCCAGCCGGGCCGCCGAACAGGCCCTGGTGGCGCTGGCCGCCCCCCTGCTGGCCGAGGCCGGCCCGCTGTTGCAGGCCCTGCCGGAGGTGCAGCGGGCGCAGATGCGGCTGCAACAGCCGCTGCTGGAACTCGCGCCGCGCTATGTGGACAGCGACGATCTGCCGAAGAAACTGGAACGCCTGCTGCGGCCGCTGCTGGAGATCGCCCCGGCGGGGGCCCCCACCCCGGCGCAGCTTGCCGCAGCCCTGCGCAGCCTCATTGATGCGGCCCGGCCGCTGCTGCTGATCGAAGGCCTGGGCCAGGTGCTGGTACACAGCATCGTCCACTGGTTCGCCGACGCGCAGCACCAGCACCTGCTGGCCCGGCTGCGGGCCGCCGGCGTGACCATGGCCGCAGAACAGGCCGCCCCGGCGGGCGATAAGCTGGCCGGGATCACCTTCGTCCTCACCGGCACCCTCAGCGTCCCCCGCGAAGACATCGAAGCGCTCATTCTCAGCCAGGGGGGCCGCATCAGCAGCAGTGTGAGCAAGAAGACCGGCTACGTCGTCGCCGGGGAAGCGCCCGGCAGCAAGCTGGCCAAAGCCCGCGACCTGGGCGTATCCGTCATCAGCGAAGCCGAATTACGGGCGCTGCTGTAACCGCTGGCACCTGATCGTGACCATAATCGTAACCGTGACGGGCGCGGGTAACTGCGCCTTTGTTCACTCTGGCAAAGGCCATTGCTCATGACTGAAGGCATCGTAACCCTGCACACTGACCGCGACAAATCCATCCGGCGCGGGCACCCGTGGATTTTTTCCGGCGCGATTGAAAAAGCCCGCGGGGCCGTCCCCGGCGAAACCGTGACCGTTGTCGATCAGAAGGGGCAGTTTCTGGCGCGGGGCTACTGGAACCCGAAATCGCAAATTCAGGTACGCCTGCTCACCTGGCAGGATGAAGCCATTGACGATGACTGGTGGCGGCGGGCGCTGGCGCGGGCGGCGGCCGGGCGCAGCGCGGGCAGCACGGCCACCCGGCTGGTGAACGCCGAAAACGATTTTATCCCCGGTCTGGTGGTGGATCGCTACCAGGACTGGCTGGTGTTGCAGGCGCAAACGCTCTACATCGACCGGCAGAAACAGCGCCTGGCCGCCCTGCTGCAAGAGCTGTTCCAGCCGCAGGGCATTTACGAGCGCAGCGATATTGACGTGCGCGGCAAAGAAGGCCTGAAAGCCGCCACCGGCACCCTGGCCGGCGCAGACGTGCCCGCGCTCATCGAGATTGAGGAAGACGGCTGCCGCCTGCTGGTGGATGTGCGCGGCGGGCACAAAACGGGCTTTTATCTGGATCAGCGCCCCAACCGCCGGCTGCTGTATGATCTGCTGGCCACACCGGCCGCGGCCCCGCGCCGGCTGCTGAATCTGTTCAGCTATACCGGCGGCTTCGGGTTGCAGGCGCTGCGGGCCGGCGGCGTGCAGGTGGTGAATGTGGACAGTTCCGGGGCGGCCCTGGCGCTGGCCCGGCAGGCGCTGGCGCTGAATGCTTTTGCCAGCGCCGCGGACTGTACCCAGGTGGAGGCAGATTGCTTTGAGTATTTGCGGCAGTGCCAGCCGCGCGGTGATCGTTTTGACGTGATCGTGTGCGACCCGCCCAAATTCGCCCACAATGCCGGCCAGGTGGATAAAGCGGCCCGCGGCTACAAAGACCTCAACCTGAACGCCTTTAAGCTGCTCCAGCCGGGCGGCTGGCTGCTCACCTTTTCCTGTTCGGGGGCCATCAACCGCGATCTGTTCCAGAAGATTGTGTTCGGGGCGCTGGACGACAGCGGCCGCCAGGCGCAGGTGCTGCGGCACCTGGGGGCCGCCGACGATCATCCGACGGCGCTCAGCTTCCCGGAAGGCGATTATTTAAAGGGGCTGCTGCTGCGGGTGTATTAAGCCCGGCCGCGCCCCGTCAGCGCGTCAGCAAATAGGCCACAATATCGGCTAAATCCTGCTCGCTGAGGCGGGAGGGGTAATTGTTGGGCATGGCATTGGCATAGCCGTCCACCACGTGCGCCCCCGGTTCGGTGATGGACTGGTAGATGTAGGCCGCGGCCGTCAGCGGCGGGGCGGCCGTGGCCGCGCGTGCCGCCAGGCCATCATAGCCGGGCGCAACACGGCCCGCGCCCTGCTCATGGCACACATGGCACTCAAAACCGCTGTTCACCAGCGTGGCACCCCGCGCCGGGTCAGCCGTGGCCAGCAGCCCCTCCACCGTGGCCACATAGGCCGCGGCACCGTCGGGCGCGGGGGTGGCGGCCGGTGCTTCGCTGGCGACGATAAATTCCAGCAGGAACACCCCGCCGAAGACGATCAACAGCGCAAAGGTGATGCCCATCGCCCACAGGGGTACCCGCGGCGCAGGCGCACTGGCAGACACAGCACAATCCTCGATCTGTATGCTGGCGGGGCCCGGTGTGACCGTTGCCCCGCCGGTGGGCGTTTTAGAAGGGCAGCAGCCGATCCAGCATCATCGCCAGGAACAGCAGCGCCAGATAGGCCGATGAGTATTTGTAGACGTTGCGGGCCATGGGCTTGCTGGCCACGCGGATGAGCACCGCCGACATATAAATCATGCCGAAGCCCAGCGCCAGGGCGCACACCAGGTAAAACGCGCCCAGCATGTGCACCTGCGGAAAGAACAGCGACAGCCCCGGCAGCAGCGTAATCAGCACAAGCTGGATGGAATACAGCAGAATCTGGATGCGCGTGGCCTGTTCACCGCGGGCTACCGGCATCATGGGCACGCTGGCGGCGGCATAATCCTTGTTCACCAGGATGGCCAGCGCCCAGCTATGCGGCGGTGTCCAGTAGAAGACGATGGCGAACAGGATGAAGGCTTCCAGCGACAGCGTGCCGGTGACGGCAGCCCAGCCCACCAGCACCGGGATGGCCCCGGCCCCGCCGCCGATGACGATATTGACCACCGTATTACGCTTGAGGATGATGGTGTACAGCACCACATAATACACCGCCCCCAGGAACGCCAGCCCGGCCGCCAGCCAGTTGACGAACACGCCCAGGATGAACACCGACCACGCCACCAGCGCCAGGCCGAACAGCAGCGCGTTCACCGGGGCAATGCGCCCGGAGGGAATCGGGCGGCGGGAGGTGCGCGTCATCCGGGCATCCATATCCCGGTCTAAATACTGGTTCATGGCGCTGGAACCCCCGGCCGCCAGGATGCCCCCCAGGATGGTGGGCAGCAGCAGGTGCAGCGGCGGGATGCCATCCGCCGCCACCACCATGGCGGTGACGGTGGTAAACACCAGCAGCGTGACAATCCGCAGCTTTAACAGCTCCCGGTAGGCCCGCACCACCTCTTTAAGGGCTAAGCCGGATTTGATTGAATATTCCATTCCCCGCTCGTTTCTCTGGATTTGCGAATTTCACCCGTGTTCAGCGCCTCGACGGTGCTGAGGACGACCAGCAGCCCCCATGTGACCGCCGCCATGCCCACATGCGCCGCGCCCCATTCCGCGCCGGCCACACTCAGTACATACAGGGCCCCCACCCCGGCCTGCAACAGATAGGCCAGCAGCGCCCCGGCCGCCAGCCCGCGCACCAGCGCTTCTGTCCGCTGGCGGTACACCTGCCACACCAGGATGAGCAGCGTAACCCCCAGGGCCCCCACGGCGAAGCGGTGAATCATGTGGATGATGGCGGCCTGGCCCATATCCAGCGGCAGCAGCACATTCCCCATGCACAGCGGCCACGACGTGCAGGCCAGCGTGGCCCCGCTGCCGCGCACCAGCGCCCCGGTGAGGATAATCACCAGGCTAAAAGCGGCATTGGCATAGGCCAGCACCGTCACCTGGTCACGCGGGCGGGCTACCGGGCTGTGCCAGGCGGCCACCGTGGCCACCAGCAGCGCCGCCAGCAGCAGCATGGCCGTCCCCAGGTGCAGCGTGACGAAGGTCGGCGGCAGTTCAAAAATCACCACAATCGCGCCCAGGGCGCTTTGCACGGCGAACAGCAGGGCCGCCGCCACCGTAAAAGCCAGCACTGTGCGCTCCCGCTGCCGGTAGGCCCGCCAGGCGGCCGCCAGCGTCGCCAGCCCGAACAGGCCGATCAGCACGGCAAACAGCCGGTGCAGCCATTCGATCCACGCCGTCAAATTATCCAGCGGGGGAATGAGCGACCCGTGGCACAGCGGCCACTCGCTGCCGCAGCCCAGGCCCGAATCCGTCACCCGGACCACGGCCCCAAACACAATTAAGCCGGTGGTCAGCAATGCTGTCGTCAGTGCCAGCCCCACAAACCACCACGAAATCCCTGCCGGCGCATCCTGCCTGACCGTGTTCATGCCTTAACACCCCAACCATTCAATGGACGTACAGCAGCTACCAGGAGCAACATTTATTCAGTTGTTTTGTCGGTGGCGGCCGGCGTGGCCCCCGTCCCCGCGCGATTACGCGCCAGGCTGCGGTTCATCAGCCAGAAGAACAGCGCCAGCGTCAGCGCGAAGCCCACGATATTGAACAGCACGAAGCCCACCCATACCACAATCTGCATGGCCTGCTGCGGCGGGGCGCTGAAGGGCGATGCATTCGGATCGGTGGACTGGACGATTAATAAACCGGACAGCGGCGCATCCA
>JALOOI010000240.1 GCA_025454495.1 Anaerolineae bacterium | reverse complement strand
TGGGTGAACTGGTCATCAACAAACAGGCCGGGCTGCTGGTGGCCAGTGATCGCGGCGGGTTCATCGCCGATTATGTGCAGCATTTAGAAGCCGAAGAAGCGGTCTAGCTCATTCGGTCGTCCGCGCCGCCGGGGGCACCCGTGCCAGCACCTGCTGAACAAGGCGCTCATAATCGGTATGGGTGCGCGTCGTCAGTGCAATGATGGGCTGAGCGCGTTCCCCGGCAAAAAAGCCGGCAATGCGGTAAACGGGCGGCAGCCCGCGCACGACCAGCATCTTACCCTGGGCAGGACGATAGTTTTTACGACCCTGGAGCGCCCGCCTTTCTCGTTCCTGGTCCGGCTGTGGCAGCAGCGTATAGTCCCTGACCCGCAATATATCCCCCCACGCGATGACGCGCTCGCGCCCGAACAGCGGCCGCAGGCGTAATCCGTCCGCTTCCACGTCCACCGGCGGCGAAACCACCCGCAGCATCAGCACCGGCGCAGCCAGCAGCACCAGCCCCACAGACATCAACGCGAACAGGATACTGCTCAGCAGCAGCGCCAGCAGCAGTTGCAGCGCGGCCGCCACCAGCAGCGCGGCCAGCAGCGCCAGCACTGCCACCTGCTGCACGCGGTACAGCAGCGGCGACGGATGAGCATAA
Organism: Anaerolineae bacterium; assembly: GCA_025454495.1. GTDB lineage: Bacteria > Chloroflexota > Anaerolineae > Aggregatilineales > Phototrophicaceae > JALHOR01. The sequence continues at coordinate 5,633 of JALOOI010000240.1, read as the reverse complement.
CGGGAGGAGGGGGGCATACGTGTTGGCCTCTCGCCGCCGGGGCGGCCTAAAACTGCCCGCTGAAGACGCGCCAGCGGCCGCTGTTCAGGGCCGCTTCGGTGCCGATGAACACCAGAATATCGGTGCGGCCCGGCAGCCACACCATGCGCCCGCGCTCAAAACGCTGCACGGTGGCCTGTACGCCTGTTTCCGGGCTGAGGGCCCAGCCCAGGGCGGGTCGTACTTCGGTATAGGTTGACCACACTTTGAGAAAGCCCCGCACCGGCGCGACCAGCCCCGCCGGGGGCGCTTCGCTGCCGGTCTCCGGGTCGGTGCCGGCGACGTAGCTATCCGGGTAGCGCTGGAAAGCGCTGTCTACCGTCCTCAGGACGAAAATTTCGCCATTCAGCCAGATCATCAGCCCGTTCTGGAACGGCTGCCAGGCGGCGGCCAGTTGCACCACATCCGGCGGTGAGCCGGCCGGGCAGCCCAGGGCCGCGGCAATATCCGGGTTATTGGCGAACAGCACGCCAAAGCCGCCGGCCGGGAAGAAAGAACAGGTGGCCCCCACCGGCGGCAGCGTGGGCACCGTGCCCATGCCGGTGACGGGCGGTGCCACCAGGATGCCGGGGGGCAGCGTGGGCGGGGCCAGCAGAATACCGGGCGGCAGCGTGGCCGTGGGCGGCGGCGGCGGCGTGGCCACAAAGCCCCCCGGCGGCAGGCGCGTCGCATCCGCCAGCAAATCCACCAGCAGGCTGGTGCGCGGGCGCTCCTGCGGCGGGATGGTGGGCAGGGGCGAGGCCGTCAGCGTGGGCGTTTCGGTGATGGTGGCACTGGGCGTAACGCCGGCCGTGGCGGTGCCGGTGAGGGTGGCCGTCGGGGTGAGCGTGGCGGTGGCCGTCCACACCGGCGGCAGCGTGGGCCGTCCGGCCACGTCTGCGGCCGGCCGGGTGACGGTCGCGCTGCCGGCCGTCGGCGCGGCCAGCGTGGGCAGCAGCGCCACCGTGGGCAGCGCGGGCCCGCTGCCGCTGCACGCGGTCACGGTGGCGGCCACAGCGGCCAGCAGGAACAGCGCCAGTCGATGGTGCAGGTATCGCTTCATGGGTGGGCCCGCCCTTCCTTTACCGAACAGCCAGCCCCTATTGTACGGACAGGCATGGCAGCGGAAAAGCGCGGCCCCGGCCGCCGTTAGCGGGCAATCTCCGGCAGGCGGAAGTAATACAGGCTGTCGCGCATGTCCTGCACGCTGTCCATCTCCAGCACCAGCTTTAAACCGGGGTTGGTCGCCCGGATGCGCGGCAGCAGATCGCCATAATTCAGCACGCCCTGCGCCCAGTCGAACCCGTGATGCTCATCCAGGATGCCGTTGTTGTTGTTCATGTGCACTTCGTGCAGCCAGGGGGCCATCGTCGTCAGCCAGTCATCAAAGGCAAAGCGTGGATCGGTGAACAGGTGCGCGTGGCCCACGTCCAGGCAAATGCCCAGGCTGGGATGATTCACCGCCTGGATGAGATCGCTGATGATGGTGGGGTCAAACTCCCACATATTCTCCAGCAGCACCTGCACCCCGTGCTGGCGGGCATATTCCGCCACCGGGGCCCAGAATTCCACGTTGCGGCGGTGCCAGCCGGTGCGGTAAAAGGTGTTGTGCAGCGTGCCGATAAAATTGGCGTGCAGGATGACATGCCGGGCTTCCAGTTCCGCCGCGATGCGGATGGCCGCGCTGTAGCGGGCCACGCACACGGCGTTAATGCGCGGGTCGGGGCTGCCGGACACCATATCCATAAAGGGGCCGTGCAGCGTCACCTCACCGGGCACGTCGCGCAGAAGCTGCCGGTACTGCGCCATCGTCATGCGCCAGTCGCCATCCAGCACATCCGGGAAGGCGAAGGCCATCACCTCCACACCCAGGCCGCGCTCGGCCGCCAGGTCGATGCATTCGCGCACATTGGCACGGCTGGCACTCAAGAGAAGTGTGTCGTTCATGTTCCGTTTTTCCTGAAAGGCTGACCGGCCCTGCCGTATGGACGAAGATACCACCAGTTTACCTGAGATTGCCCGTGTTTATGAACTGTTATAGTTATAAGCCGGTTGGCAGATGGTTATAAAGGTCGCCGGCGGGGCCATTTTTTGCAGCCTTTATACACTATGGTGGTCTGGCGGGCTGTGGTAGCATTAACTTTTCTGGCTCATATTGTCACGGTCGAGATAAAGCATCATGTCTGCATTGACTATTCTGCCTGTTCGTGCGCCCGTTCAGGAAAGCCGTTTTGACCTGCTGCCCACGCTGCTGGCGGCGCTGGCGGCAGCCGGCGCAGCGCTGCAAGATGGCGATGTGCTGGCCGTCTCCAGCAAGTACCTGGCCATCAGCGAGGGGCGCGTGGTGACGCTGGCGGAGGTGGTGCCGGGGGAACGGGCGCGGGCGCTGGCGGCGCAGTATCACATGGATCCGGCCATCGCGGAACTGGTGGTGCAGGAAGCCGAACACATCTTTGGCGGCATTCCCCTGGGCTTTTTGCTCACCTGGCGCAGCGGCATCATGGCCCCCAACGCCGGCATTGACCGTTCCAACATCCCCGGCGGGAAAGCCGTGCTGCTGCCCGCCGACCCGTATGGCTCCGCGCGGGCGCTGCGCCAGGCGCTGCGGGCCCAGGCCGGGGTGAACGTGGGCACGCTGCTCACCGATAGCTGGCTGGTGCCGGGCCGCCGGGGTACCACCGGGGTGGCGCTGGCCACGGCCGGTTTTTTGCCCATCCAGGATGAGCGCGGCAAGCTCGATCTGTTCGGCAACCCGATGAAGGTGACGCAGCGCAGCCTGGCGGATACGCTGAGCGTGTGCGCCCAGATGGTGATGGGCGAGCGCGACGAAGCCACTCCGTTCGCCATCCTGCGCCATACCGGGGTCACGATGACCGATGCCGAAATTACTCAGGAGATGGTGGCTATCCCCTGGGAGCTGTGCCTGTACGTGGAATCGCTGACGGTGGGGCTGCTGCCGGATGGCGCTCCGCGCGAATCGTATTCGGCGAAGCTGGCCCACGCGCCGGAAGCCGGCGGCTAAAACGGAACCCGGGCCGCGCGGCCCCTGTCTGTGTACACAGATCGTACCGCACACACGGAGGTACAGGATGCAATTTGCCATCAATTACTCACCGGAGGCGGCCGCGCTGCTGGCCGAGGGTGCCATTACGCTGGATGTGTTCAAATGCCCGGACTGGCCGCACCTGGTGGCGGAGGCCCGGCAGCAGCGGCCGGTGTATATCCATTTTCCCATCGTCCTGGGCCGGCAGTCCGTGCACACGCTGGACCTGGTGGCGATTGAAACCTGGCTGGCCGGCACCGGCACGCGCTATGTGAACACGCATCTGGAGGCGCTGGCGCAGTTCTTCCCGCCGCCGCCTTCGCTGACGCGGCTGCTGGAAGCGGTGCTGCCGGAACTGGAACGGCTGGTGCAGGTGTTTGGCAAAGAGCGCGTGCTGGTGGAGAACGTGCCGTATCTGCCGCCGATGGTGGAGCGCGGCCTGCTGCCGCTGGCGGTAGACCCGCCGACGATCCGCGCGGTGGTGGAAGCGGCCGACTGCGGCTTTTTGCTGGATGTGTCGCACGCGGCCATCTGCTGCGAGGCCTTCGGCACTGATTTTGCCACTTATACCGCCGGGCTGCCGGTGGAGCGCCTGCGGGAACTGCACATCACCGGCCTGGGGTACGATCCGGCCGGCATCCGCACCGATCATCTGGAACTGCTGGAGCCGGACTGGCAGCGGCTGGACTATGTGCTGGCACAAATTCGGGCGGGGGCGTGGGGCACGCCCACGGTGCTGGCCTTTGAATACGGCGGCATCGGCGAGCCATTTGCCTGGCGCAGCCGGCGCGAGGTGATCGCGGCGCAGGTGCCGCGCCTGTATGCGCTGGCGCACGGGGTGCCGGTGGCCTGAAGCCTACAGCACTTCCAGCGGGTCAATATCCAGCGTCCAGCCGGGGCGCAGCGGCAGATCACGCAGCAGCGGCAGCGGGTCGGGGCTGCGGAGCAGTACCTGCCAGCGATAATGGCGATCCACCCGCGTGAAGAAACAGGGGGCCGGGCCGATGAGGGCACTGTCGCCGGCGGCCGGCAGATGCAGCCGGGCCTGTAACAGTCCGGCCGCTTCTTCCGCTTCGCGCTGGGCCTGCACCGGGTGCGTGTGCTGGATGAGCAGCCGGGCCAGCCGCCGGAACGGGGGATAGCCCAGGGCGCGGCGGGCGGCAATTTCGCGGCTGTAGAAAGCGGCGTAATCGTGCCCGGCGGCGGCCACCAGGCACGGGTGTTCCGGCTGATACGTTTGCAGGATGACCTGCCCCCCCGGCCCGCCGCGGCCGGCCCGGCCGGCCACCTGCGTCAGCACCTGGAAAACGCGCTCCCCGGCGCGAAAATCCGGCAGCGCCAGCCCTGGATCGGCATTGACCACCCCCACCAGCGTCACCAGCGGCACATCCAGCCCTTTGGCAATCATCTGCGTGCCGATGAGCACGTCGGCTTCGTGGGCGCTAAACTGCGCCAGCAGGGCCTCGTGTTTCGCCGGCGCGTCGGCTGTATCGGCATCCCAGCGCAGGCAGCGCACCGGCGGGAACAGGGCCCGCAGCGCTTCTTCCACCTGCTGCGTGCCCGCGCCGAAATATTTCACCCGGCGGGAGGCGCAGTCCGGGCACACCTCCGGCGCGGGCTGTGTGCTGCCGCAGTGGTGGCAGCGCAGCGCTGCGCCCTCCCGGTGATACGTCAGCGGCATATCGCAGCGGCGGCAGGTGGCCACATAGCCACAATCGCGGCAAAAGACATAGGTGGCCTGCCCGCGCCGGTTGAGGAATAAAATCGCCTGTTCCTGGCGGGCCAGCACCCCGGCCAGCGCCTGCTGGAGCGCCCGGCTGAAGATGCTGCGGTGGCCCTGTTTCAATTCCTCGCGCATATCGACCATGGCCACCGGCGGCAGCGGCAGCAGCCGCGCCTCCTCCCCGTCGCCGGGCGCAGCCCGGCCCCGGCGGTGCCCCCCGATGCGCCCCGGCAGTTGCAAAAGCTGCATCTCGCCGCGCTGCGCCCGGTAAAAGGTTTCCACCGCCGGCGTGGCGCTGCCACACAGCAGCAGCCCGCCCGTCAGCCGCATCATTTCTTCGGCCACAGTGCGAGCATGGTAAAACGGCGGGTTTAACGGCGGCGTGTGCTTATAACTGTGATCGTGTTCTTCATCCAGCACGATCAGCCCCACATCCGGCAGCGGCGTAAACAGCGCGGAGCGCGTGCCCACGATCACCGCCAGTTCGCCGGCGCGGGCCCGCCGCCAGGTGTCGTAGCGCTCGCCGCTGCTGAGGCTGCCATGCACCACCGCCACCTGGCCGGGGAAACGCTCGGCCACCCGGCGGATCGTCTGCGGGGTGAGGGCAATTTCGGGCACGCAGTAGATGGCCTGGCGGCCCTGTGCCAGCGCCTCCGCCATGGCGTACAGGTAAATTTCCGTCTTGCCGCTGCCCGTCACCCCGTGCAGCAGGATGGGCCGGGGCGCGGCCCCCGGCTGCTGCGCCGCCCGGATCGCCTGCCAGGCGGCGGCCTGTGCGGTGGTGAGCGTCAGCGGCGCGGAGGGCACATAAGCGCGGTCAGCCAGCGAATCGCGCCAGAGGGGGCGCTC
>JALOOI010000050.1 GCA_025454495.1 Anaerolineae bacterium | reverse complement strand
ACGGCGGCAATCTCCAGCCAGCCGGAATATTTGCAAATGCGGCAGCCCTTCCCCCCGCACAGGAAGCATTCCACATCAATTTCCATGCTCGGCTCGGTAAAGGGGAAGTACGACGCGCGAAAGCGCACCTGGGCATTCTGGCCGAACATGCGCCGGGCAAATTCCGTCACCGTGCCTTTCAGGTCGCTCATGCGGATGCTGCGCCCCACCGCCAGCCCTTCCACCTGGTGAAACTGCACCTCGCTGCGGGCGGTGATCTGCTCAAAGCGGTAGCACATGCCGGGCAAAATCACCCGGATGGGCTGCGTGCCGGCCGCGCCCAGTTCTTCCATCGCCCGGATTTGCCCCGGCGAGGTGTGCGTCCGCAGGATTACGCCCGGATCGGTGGTGTAAAACGTGTCCTGCATATCGCGCGCCGGGTGATCGGGCGGGAAGTTGAGCCGGGTGAAGTTGTAATCATCATGCTCCACATCGCGGCTGCGAAAGACCGAAAAACCCATATCCGCCCAGATGCTGTAAAACTGGCGCAGGGTGCCGGTGGCCGGGTGCAGGCCCCCCACCGGCTGCGGCCGTCCCGGCAGGGTGATATCCACCTCGCCCTGCTCCAGGTCACGCGCGAGCACCTGCTGGCGGATGAGCGCTTCCTGCGCTTCGACGGCGGCCGTCAGCGTGTTTTTTAAGCCGTTCACCGCCTGGCCGTAGGGTTTGCGCTCTTCGGCCGCCAGGCCGCTCATTTGCGCCAGCAGGTCACGGATGACCCCTTTTGTCCCCAGGTATTTCGTCTTCCACGCCTGCAACGCCGCGGCTTCGGTCAGCGCGGCGAGCGCCTGGAGCGCTTCCTGTTCGATGTGGTGTATCGTGTCCGACATGGTTTCTCCTGTGCCAGAAATGCAAAACGCCCTCGTCCCATCAAGATAGCTCAGGGACGAGAGCGCTGAATGAACGACTCCCGCGGTACCACCCTGGTTCGGCCCGTCCGGCCGCACCTCCTGCCCCTGTCACGCCGGGAACCGCGGAGCAGACTACTGGCGGGCCCGGGCCCGCGTTCACCTGTCGGCTCAGAAGGGAATTTTATCCGCGTCGTCTATCGGGGCTTGCAGCCCATGACCCCGACTCTCTGGAGACTCCGGCGCAACCGCGCAGGGATAAACTGGCTTCGTCATCGCCTTTACGGGCAGCCCGTGGCTGCCGCCGATCACTATAGGCCGGGGGCGGCGGGGCTGTCAAGACGGAATTTGCCCCGGTGCGGCCGCCACCCCAGGATCACCTTGAGCATTTAAATCCTTTTTGAACCCTTGCGATACATTGAAAACTTTTTAAAATAGAAGGCAACTCTTGACAACTTTCCAAAGCCACGCTAGCATGTTAAAGGAGACATCAGAATGGCAAAAGAAGCACAAAAACTCCACATTGAACCGGGTGCCGTCTATTCACGTCAGGAAGCGTCCGAAGCCCTGGGCATCAGCCTCAGCACACTCAAACGGCTGATTAAGAAAGGGCATCTTCAGGTCAGCAAACCTGGCGGTATGCGCCGCGTTTTCATCACCGGAGAAAGCATCCTTGCCATGCTGGACTCGACAAAAATCGAAAAAGGTGCTTAAATAGTAAAGGCGGCTTCGGCCGCTGCTCTGGCACCTGGCCACAGCCTGCACACGCTTACTGGACGGGCAGGGAACGCGCCTCAAAACAAGCGTTCCGGGTATGACAAACATTATCCTGTGAAAGGAGAATTACGCTGTAAGCCGGCGTAAACCGCAGATGGTCAACATGTTACCGATCGCACAGCACACTCCAGCAGCCTATCTCGCGCCCCAACCGGCGCGGCTGTTTGGCCGTGCCCTCACCCTGGGCACAGGCGCTGTTGCGCTGCGTAACGTGGCGGGACTGCTGCGCGGCAGCCGGATACACCCTGCCGGACTGGATGAAGGGCCGTTTACACGGTTTAGCAACCACAACAGCAGCGGTAAACAGCGTTCATGGGATAATGCGGCAGCGGGTATGAATATCGGTCTGAAGGCCGTGATTCGCCCCATCGCCGCCGGAGCAGGCAATAACGGCAGCGATTCGCCGCACACATACAACAGGTGTTGGTCTCACAGGAGGCTTCAAAGCCCGTAAATCAGGCGGGCACCGGGCCTCCACAACGCCACCTCTGACGACAGAAAAGAGGTATGAGACTGACACAACGGGTCTCATACCTCTTTTTTATTCAAGTGACTCTGTCCTACAGCAAAGGTGAAGCAGGCAATGATGAGCCAGAACCGTCCAGAAACGATGCTGACGACCTGCGGTGCAGAACACCTGGAAAATGTGCTCGACCTTCTGGATGAACTTCACACTGCCGCCAGTGAAGGCACCGTGACCAGCCTGACGGGCATGAACCAGCATGAACTTTTGAGCCTCCTGCGCGAAGTGGTGTACCTGGCGCAGGAAACCATGGAAGAAATCCAGCAGAACAGAGCGCAGAAGATGCCGGTCCTGCGCCTGATCGATAAAGTCAATGTGAAAGCCGGCTAGTGCAGAGGAGCGAGGTATGTTGACCTCCGACTGTACAGAGGGTGCCAGAAACGCTGACAGCGCTGGCGACCCTATCGGGCGTGCCGCAGACCTGACTGGCTGTGGCACGTGGCACCCACCCTGAATGAAGAGATCTCACGTATATCGTCGGCAGGACGAACGCCACAACGACACGAGTTTTACTGGTAAACACGAGAACACGACAGACGCGCAGGACGAGCAGGTACTGTAAGGCACATTCTACAACGGATCAGGGCGGATGGTGTGACGACATCATCCACCACAGGAGCAGCCAGCATGAAGGCTTCTGAACGTTCACGATACTCTCCAGAACGAGGCGGGGCCCGGTACGCCGGTGACGGGACAGGCAATACAGAGTGAGTGTTGGCCCAGACCGCCCCCGCCTCTTTTTAAAAAACACCTTTAACACTCGTTCTCATCCGGCGCGGCGCGGCCGCCCACCTTACCACGACCACCGGCAGAACCGGGCGCAGGGCGCAGGTTCTGTGAAATTTAGTACAGTTAAACACGCATTAATGATATTCCGGGTATAATCTATGATGTGAAGCACTGAGATGCAGGCAGAATGGAAAGGAATTTCTGTGACGACCAGTGCCGTCATGCAAAACCGGGTTCTGCTGCTGAATGGCAGCACGTGGGAACCGCTGGCTGTCATTACCGTATCGCGGGCCATCAATTTGCTGCTGGCCGGCAAAGCCACCGTGGTAGAGGAAACCGGCGATGTGCTGCGTACCATGCGCGACTACTTCGCCATTCCGTCGGTCATTGCGCTGAAGACGTACATCAATGTGCCGCGTCGTAAAGCGCACTGGAGCCGCAAGGGTGTGCTGGTACGGGATAATTACACCTGTGTGTACTGCGGGGTGAAACCGGGAGCAGTGCAAAAAGATAAAGTCCTTTCGCGCAGCGACATGACGATAGACCATATCATTCCGCGCTCCAAAGGCGGTAAAGACACGTGGACGAATACCGCCTGCGCCTGCGCCTCCTGCAATCATCGCAAGGGGGACAGGCTGCCCAATGAAGCCGGTCTTAAACTGCGGTGGGAGCCGAAAACCCCGCGCACCAGCTACCTGGTGATCGCCCTGGGGACAGGCCCTTCTGCCTGGAGACGGTATATCGAGGTCTAATGGTGTTCGCTATGCGGGCGAGCCGGTACACACTGGCTCGCCCGTTTTCGTGTCTCTGCGGCCGGGGCGGGGTGGGGTGGCGGTGGCTCACGGTGGTGGCGGCTGCAAGACCAGCACCTGCCCCACCCAGGCGGTGATGCTGTCGTTCAATTCCGGGTGCTGCGCCAGCAGCGCGGTGCCGCTGCCGGCCGGGTACGTGATGAGCTGCGAGAGGCCGGACGCGGCGCTGGCCAGGGCGACGGCCGCCGCGTAGCCGGCCGCGTCATCCTGGCCGGCGATGACCAGCACCGGGCGCGGGCGGTAGGCATTCATGGCCGTCAGCAGCGTTTCGCGGCCCGCCGGGCTGAGCAGCACCACCGCATCGCACAGGCCATTGGCGGCGCAGCCGGTGAAGGCCATGTCGGTGCTGCTGCCGGCGGCCAGCACCCCGATCAGGGACGGGTCAACGGTGCCGATCTCGCTGAGGGCCAGCAGCACCGTATCCAGGTCGGCGGGCAGGGCCGGCTGGCGCGGCGTGACCACCAGCACGGTAAAACCGGCATCGTGCAGGCGCTGCGGCAGCGTGCCCCAGGCGGCTTCGGCGGGGGCCAGCAGCAGCAGCCCCGGCACCCGGCTGATGCCCCGCGTGTAAAGCTGCCCGCCGAGCAGTACGCCATCTGGCAGCACCATCTGCACCCTTTGCGGGCCGGCCGCGGCCGGGGTGCCCACCACCAGCGGCGGCAGCCCGGAACGGGATGGCAGCGCGGCGGCCGTGGGATCATTCTGGCCGGGGTTGAACTCACTTTCGCCGTATAATTCGCCGGACGTTTGCAGATGAATGGTGGGGCTGGCGACCAGCGTGGGCCCCGAAACCGCGCGGGTGGGGCGCAGGGTGGGCGCGACGACATCCGCGGCGCAGCCGGCCAGCAGCAGCCCGGCGGCGCACACCGCCCCGCACCACGCCGGCCAGCGGGTGCGCCGGGCGCAGACCGTTGCCTTCAATCCGGGTGTTTTTGGCAAAATGGGAGGCTCCATCATGGCTACACAACAACGTTTGAACGCCATTGTACACGGGCGCGTGCAGGGTGTGAACTTCCGATACTATACGCAGCAGCAGGCGCAGCGCCTGGGCCTGGTGGGGTGGGTCAAAAATCGGGCGGATACCACGGTCGAGGTGGTGGCGGAAGGCAGCCCGGCGCAGCTTGCAGCGCTGCTGGACTGGCTGCACGAAGGCTCGCCCCATGCCCGCGTGGATGAGGTGGAAGTGTTCTGGCAGGAAGCGACGGGCGAATTTAGCGCCTTCACCGTGCGCTACTGAGCCAGCGGCCGGGCATAGACCACCATCCGCTCGCAGCCATCCACATACGGTTCTTCGTCGGTGCCGCCGAAGACATCGGTCACGGCGAAGCCGCACACCTGGAGCAGCAGCCGCAGCTCCGCATAGAAGAAATAGCGCAGCACATGCGGCGCGAACAGGCGCTTCACCGTGCCATCTTCGTGCACCTCATCGTAAATCCACTGCACGCGCATCAACTGCGTCGTGCGATCCAGATAGCTGACGGAATGCAGCATGATGAGGTTGCCCGTCTCAAAGTCGATGAACGTGCGATCCAGAATGAGCGAATCGGTGTCCTGGGTGGCGAACATCTCGCCGGCATTGGGCAAATCCAGGATCAGCCGGCCATCGGGCGCGGTCAGCCGGTGCAAATGCTGCAACAGGGCGATTTGCTGTTCCTGGGTGTGGAAGTGCATCAGCGCATTGTAGGTGAGCAGCACCAGCTTAAAAGTGACCGGGGGCGCATAGGCCAGCACATCGGCTTCGGTGATGTGGATATGCTTCTTCAGGCGCGGCGTGGCTTTGAGGCGGGCGGACAGGCGGGCCAGCATCTCGCGGCTGTCGTCCACGCCATACACCTCCCGCCCTTCTTTGGCCAGATGCAGCAGCACGCGGCCGGTGCCGCAGCCCACATCCAGGATGGGGCCGCCGTACTGCTGCGCCAGGCGGCTGTACAGCGCCAGGTCATCGGTGCGGCTGCTGGTTTCGGCATCGTAAAAGCGGGCGACCGTTTCATAAAAGGCGGACATGGTGGTATCCTCGGCAGCAGCGGGTAAGGGATGCACTCAGGGACGCTGGCACGCATCCCCGGCAGACGGTTCAAAGCGCAGCGTCACCGCGGCCGGCAGCGGGATGGCAAACGGCGCGGCCGAGCGCAGGGTTTCCCCGGCAACCTGCACGTTTTCAAAGACAATATCTTCAATGGCGTAGCGGTAACGGCCATCATCATAGGCAATAATCACCGACTGCCCTTTGCCCGGCTCGGCCGAGATGATATTGCGAAAATGCACGCGCCGAATATGGCCCAGGCGTGCCGGCGCGGAGCCAGGCTCCCAGTCCGCCACTTCGATACGCAGGGTGAACAGGGTGCTGCTGGCCCAGCCCCGCGGGCCCGGGGGTGTATCCAGCAGGTCTTCAATGAAAATATCGGTGAAGCAAATATCTTCATAATCCGCGCCCGTCACCAGGTACAGGCCAAAGACATCCTCGGCATAGATGATGTCGATCTGTTCGTAACGGAGATCGTGAATCGTCTCCTGCCAGGCGGTGGTACCGATCTTAAACGAGCCGCCGGTGTAGATGACCGCCCGCTGCACCACAATCGCGGCATTGTTGTCCGGCTGCTGCTCCGATGAGCCGTGCGAAGTAAAATCATCCGTGCCCAGGTAAAAGACATCCTGCACCCGGATACGCTGCGCCGAGATGAAATCAAAGCCATCCGTATTGACATAACCGGCATCCGCCATGATCTTCACCCGCTCAATGAGCCAGTCGCTGGAACGCTCGATCCACACATTAAACGTGGTTGAATCACGCAGGATGAGGCCTTCAATGTGTACCTGATGGGCATTATTCCCATACAGAATGCCGAACCAGCCGCCCCGGCCGCGCCAGGTGCTGCCGCCACCGTCGATCATGCCGCGCCCGCGCAGGGTAATGTCGCTCACATTTTCAAAACGCAGCAGCCCGTAACCATAGGACGGGTTATCATCCTCCGGGCCATCCGTCGCCCGCAGCACGGCACCACCGGCCAGGTAAATATGGGCACGGGAGGGGACGAATAATTCACGGGTGCGATACACTCCGGGCGGGATGAACAGGATGGCCCCGGCGCGGGCCGTCTCGTCCAGCGCCCGCTGGAGCGTGGCCGTCTCCAGGCGGCCGCCGCTGGCATCCACATCATAGGCCGTGGTCAGATGCACCACGCCCGGCTGGCCCGGGTCGGGCACGTCTTCCTCCAGCGGGTCGGCAAAGATAATCAGCCGCGGGCTGTCTTCATCACCGGGGCGATGCAGCACGAGCGTTTGTGGCTGCCGCAGCGAAAAGCGCAGCCGCCCGGCTTCGATCACCACCGGCGGCGCAGTCCGCAGCGGACTCAGCCGATACCCCGTCAGATCAACAGCATCAATGACGATGGTCAGCGGGCCCGCAAAACTGACGTACAGATAGCTGAGGCGATTATACTGCTCCACAAACACCGGCAGGTCGTTCACCTGCCCCTGAAAGAACGGACTCGGCTGTGCGCCAGGTGCGGGAGCATAGCGGATAAGCTGCGCCCCGGCCGCCACCGGCACCGCCGATAGCAGCCACCACAGGCACAACCCGGCCAGACAGTACAACCCTTTCATCGTCTCTTCTCCTGCACGTCAACACGCGGCACCGGCTACAGCGCCCCGGCCCAGGCACTTAATCCCAGGACGGCGATGCCCAGGGACACGCTGGCCCATGTGAGGCGAATTTCGCGGCGGCGCAGGCGTTCCCAGGTGGCGGCATCGCCTTTGCCGCGCTCCACCAGCAGGCTGGTGCGTTCCAGTTCCGGCACCACCAGCCATTGCAGCACCCCGCCCACGATCACCATGCCGATGATGGCCAGGTGTTTGACCAGCATCACCTGGGACCAGGTGTTGTTGAAGCTCATAAAGCCTTCATAGGCCGGGTCGGCGGTCATCTGGAATAAGCCGGTCACGATCAGCGTCGTCAGGCTGAGATAGCTGAGGGGGGCGAAGCGCGTCCGCAGCCGCGACAGCAGCCGGTATAAACCGGGGTTGTCCTTCAGCGTGCGGGCCACCGCCGGGTACACCAGGATCACCGTCACCACCAGCCCGCCAATCCAGACGACGGTAGCCAGCAGATGAAAGAACAGGCTAAGGGCAAGCGTCGAGGGTAGCAAGGATTCCTTCCTCCGAAACATCTGTCCGTGCCGGGATAACATAATCGTCACAGTATTTGGCCATCTGCACCAGCGCCCCGAAGACCGGGCGGGCGTGGTGGTTGGGCAGCGCAATCGCCCACCAGTATTCTTCGTCCTGCTCCGTCCACGATGATTTAGGCAGGTAGATGAGCGATACCAGCCCCACCCACGGCGACCAGTGCTGCCGAATATACTCAAACGCCGCGACGGTGTAATCAGCCTGCTGTGCATCGCTGACGGCGAACCAGGCATAAGCCGGATTCACGCGATCCACCGTCCAGCCCATCTCCAGGATGGCCATCTGGCGGGCGGCATCGTCGTAGCGCAGCATAATTTTGCGTAAATCTTCCACCCGGCGAAACGAAAACCAGCGGCCGCGGCCGTCGCGCTCGGCATCATCCGGGCCATAGGCCGGCGGCGAAAAACCGGGCGCATGAACCCCCACCACATCAATATACTGCTGAAAGCCGGCGCGGTACAAATCATCCAGGTACAGATCATCGCGGCGGGCGCTGGCATCATCGTTGCCGGTGGGGGCCAGCCCGGCCGAAATGATGAGCGCCTGCGGGTCGGCGGCGCGAATGGCCCGGCTGCATTCACGCAGGAGCTGCACATAGGCCACGGCATCGGGCGGCTGCCCGCCCCACTCCCGCGAAAGATTCGGCTCATTCCAGATTTGATAGGCCGCGATGCGCCCGGCGTAGCGCGTGGCCACGGTGGCGCAGTAATTGGCCCACGCCACCCGGTTCGTCGGCGGGGTATCGACCCCGGCAGTTTCGCCATCACCCTCCGGTATTCCGCCGGCCCAGGCCGGGGGCAGCCCCAGGCGGGCAATCACGCGAATCTGGCGGCGGGCGGTCTCGGCCAGAATGCGATCCGCACTGTGGAACGTCCAGCGGCCCGGCTCCGGCTCCATATCGCGCCAGGCGAAGGTTTGCTTCACGTGGTTGAACGACATCATCCGCACCCAGTCAAGCTGGAGGCCGGTGTAGCCCGTATCCCACCAGAAGAAGCCCTGAATGCCGTAGGTGAGCGAGGGAAACGGGCGTTCCACGATGGCCGCCGCCCCGAACGGATCGGACTCCGGCTGCTGGCTGGCATACGCGGCTGCGCCGAACATCAGGGCGAGGATGAGCACCCCCGCCCCGAGGTTCTGCCGGGTACGGGCCGTCATTACGGCTGACCTGCCCGTTCGATGTAGCCGGCCTGCCAGGCGCGAATGGCATCATAGGCCGGGCGGAAATTCCAGTCCGGGCCAATGAGCGAATAGGGCACATTGTCGTTCTGGGTGTTCCAGCCCGCCTGGGGCCCGTAGTTGAAGTTCCACACGAAGGCCAGCCACACAAAGCCCCAGTTTTCCATCAGGTTCAGCGCATCGGTGAAATACTGGGCCTGTTCCGCCAGGGTGTTATCGCCGGCGAATTCAAAGCCTTCCGGGTAGCCGCCCAGGTCTTCGGCGACGGGCCAGCCGAATTCGGTGACGCACAGCTTAATATCGCGCCCGGCGGCCCGAATGCGCTGCGCGTAGCCTTCCAGCGTGCTGCGGAAGCTCCAGCTATGGTGCGGGTTATCGAAGGGGCCGCGGAAAACGGCCGCACGATCATTAAAACCTTCATTCCAGCGGATGGTGGGCGGCATGTTGATGCCGTTGTGGTGCGCCCCGTAGCAATCCATATAATTGAGCGCCCCCGCCTGGATGAGCAGATCCGTGTAGCGGAAGTCGTCAATGGCGTTCACACCGTTATCCAGCCCCGTGGGCGCGAGCGCCCCGCTGATGATGATGATGCCCGGATCGACCGCTTTCACGGCGTTGTAGGTATCGCGCAGCAGCGCCGTGTAATTGACCGCACTGAGGCCGCCGATAGAAGTCCATTCCCGATCCAGGTTCATTTCATTCCAGACTTCGATGGCGTGCACCTGCCCCGGATAACGCCGCAGGATTTCCAGCACGAAATTGGTGTAATCCTGATTGTTGGCCGGCGGGCCGTGCGCGTCCAGGTTCACGCCGGCTTCCCGCGCCCAGTCCGGCGCGGTGACGATGGACATCATAATTTTGATGCCAAAGCGCTGCGCGGAGGGCATCACCAGGTCCAGCTTGCTCCAGTCGTACTGGCCCTTCTGCGGCTCCACATCTTCCCAGCGCACCTGCTGCTTCACCCACTTCAGCTTTAAATCATCGCTGACGGAACGGAAATAGCCATCCTGGTTCACCGGGTTCAGGTCCAGGCTAAACTGCACCTGAATCCCCGCCTGAAACCGCTTATCATCCACCGGCAGCGGCGTGGGCGTGGCGGTGGGCGGCGGTACGTCGGTGGGGGGCTGGGTGGGCAGCGCGGCGACTTCGGTGGGGGGCGGGGTGGCCGTGGCGGGCAGGGTGGCGGTGGGCGTGGGCGAAGGCAGCGGGGTGCTGCTGGCCAGCACCACGGCCCCGGCGCTGCCGGCCACCCGCGCCGTCAGCGCGTCATCGGCGGCGGCCGGCGACACATAGGTGAAGTAAATGGCCATAAAGGTCGCCAGCCCCATCACCAGGGTGATAAACGTCCAGATGACGACAAAAAAGCGCATCTGGCGGCGGGCACGGGCATAAGAAGAAGGTTTCGCGGTCATCGTCACTCCCTGTTTCGGCACAACTCACACAGTTTACAGGCGGCGCAGCCGCTAACGGGCCGCGGCCAGCGCCTCGCACGCCGGGCAACTGCCATCCGGGCGCAAAATGGCATAGCCGCCCTGGGGGTCGCCGGCGTACAGCGTAAAATCGACATTCCAGACGATCATCATGCGGGTGTAGCCACTCTGCGACAGGATGGCGGCCGCCTGGGCCAGCCAGGCCGCCTGCTGGGCCACGGTCACATTCTGCGCCCAGGAGAAATAATCCGGCAGCGGCGGGTAGCCCTCCGAGGTGACATAGCCCAGTTCGGTAAAGCACAGCGGTTTGCCGGTGATGTTGTGATACACATTCATCATGGTGGGCAAAAAGCGCGTGTAGTAACTGTCGCCGCGGGGATCATTGGCGGTCTGGTTCGGCGGCACAATGCCCTCATTATAGTGGACACCCTGGCAATCCATATAGTTCGCGCCGCCGGCCGCGATCATCTCGCGCAGGAAGCGATCATCATTCATCACCGCCCCCGGATAGGCCGCTTCGGCCCCGGTGGGGGCCGGCGCAGCGCTGATGACCATCACCCCGGGGTTGGCGGCTTTGATGGCCGTGTAGCCCGCCCGCAGCATGTTCACATAGGCTGCCCCGCTGATCTGGCCGAAGGGCCATTCGCGGTCCAGGTTCGGCTCATTCCACACTTCGATCGCGTCCGGGCCGGCGGCGGCGATGTTGCCCAGCCAGCGGGCATAGTCCTGGATGTAATTATCACCGCCGGCCTGCAAATCGGCCGGGCTGCCCACCGTGCCAATGAGGATTTTGAAGCCATTGGCGCGGGCCGCCGCGATGGCCCCGGCCGGCACGTCCGCCGTGGAGCCGGGGTAAAAGCGCTTCTGGATTTTCATCCACGTCATGCCGGCCCGCTGCATCGCCTGGATGGTGCGCGGGCTGTCGGCCGAGATCACGTGGCCGCCATATTCAAAGGTGCCCATAGCGATGCTGCCGCTGCCGGGGCGCACGGCGGCGAAATTGCCCCCGCCGGGGGCAGCGGGCGCGGAAGCGGCTCCCCCGCCGCCGCCGCCACCGCCGGCCGGGATGGGCGTGGCCACGATGGGCGCAGGCGTAAAGGTGGCGGTGGGGACAGGCGTGGGCGTAGCTGTGGGCAGCGGCGTGGGCGTGGGCGTGGGCCGGAACTGGGCCACCTGTACCCCCGTGCGCGGGCTTTCGATGTCCTGCCCGGAGCCTTCCACCGCCACGTTGATGGCATAATTGCCATCCGGCGCGGCCAGCGTCACCACCAGCGGCTCGCGGATGCCGGTGGTCACTTCGCCGATCAGCCCGGCGCTGCCTTCGATGCGCCAGCGCAGCACCAGCTCCACCGGGGCGAGCGCCGCCGGCAGCCCGGTCATAAAATCGCCAATGGTGGGCAAAATATTCTCTGCCAGGTCGGGGGCCAGCAGGTCGCCGAAGGCCACCCCGCCCAGGGCAAACGGCAGAATGCTGTCCATACGGAAGCGCAGCGCGTCGCCGGTGGTCAGCCACACACGGGCGGCCGGGCTGTTCGCGGCATTCAGGTAATCCACGTAGGGCGCATTGATGGCCGTCTCGACCCCGGCGCTGGCGGGCATTCCATCCAGCACGGCCCGCAGCGTCGTTCCTGGCTCAATGGAGCCGGTTTCGCTCAGGCGATCTGCCGCCACCTGCACATTGCCCAGGCCGGCCAGCGCTTCATCATAGCCGATGGCGGTAAATTCGCCGCCGATTTCGCGCACCGACCGGGCCGAGAGGCCCACCACGATCTTATAGCGGCTGATTTCGCCGCGGGCATAGCGCAGCAGAGCTTCCACCGGCTGCGTGGGGCCGGGGGTGAAGCCCCGCGGGTTCAGATCAAGATTGATTTGCACATAGTGCGCCGCCGCACCGATCTCGCGCCAGTCATAACCGCCGGTTTCCCACAGCCCGCTGACGTTTTGCGCGGCCGGCACCACCACGCCGAGCAGCAAATTGAACCGGCGCAGGCTGGCCCCCAGTTCGCGGATGAAAGCGCTGAAGTTCTCGCGCTGGTCAGCCGAAATGCCGCGATAATCAATGAACACGCCATCGAAGCCGCCGCCGGCCGCGAAGGCGGTCAGCGCCTCCACATGCGCCCGGCGCAGGGCGCTGTTGCTGATGAGCGCTTCCACCGTCACGGTGTCCAGCGCGCGCGGGTCGGCAAAGTCGCGGATGACGGGCAGCACCATATACACCGAATTGGTGACAAAGCCGGGGGCCAGGCTGCCATTGATCGCGCCGGTGAGGGTGGGTTGCAGCCCGGCCGGGGTGACGATGGTCGCCACGTTGCCCGCGGCCGTGGTCAACACCTGGTTCACATCATAGGCGACGATCACCAGCGGGGGCAGCGGGGTCGCCTGGAACAGGGCCAGCGCCTGCGGCACGGCGGCGGTGGTGGCTTCCACCCGGCCGGCCTTTACCTGGGAGGGCAAAAAGCGCCACTGGCCGCCGCTGCTGTCGCCATACCAGCCATAGACATCGAGGATGTCCGGGCTGATGCCGTTGACAGGCAGCGCCAGGCTGAACAGCACCGGGCCGGGGGCGGTGCCGCTGGTCTGCACGACGTAAACCGGGCTTTGCAGCGCCAGTTGGGCGGGTAAGGCGCTGCGGGCCACCGGCAGCCAGTCCGGGGCGGCGGCGCTGGCAAAGGTAGCCGGCACCACCAGCGAGGCCGCCACGCCAAAACGGTCGTCCGGGTAATCGGCCGCCGCCACGATCCGCAGCGCCCCATCCTCGCTGGCCGCGGTATCGCCGGCCGTTTGCAGGCGCACATAGCTGATGCCAAAGAGGCGGTTGTACAGGTCAAACGGGGGCAGGAACAGCCCCACCAGCACCAGCAGCAGCACCGTGACCACGGTGATAAGGCCAATCAGCCAGCAGCCGGAGCCGTTCTGTTTGCGATGCGTGGGCGGTGTACCGGGATAACTCATAGGTCAGTCCTGCTGCCTGCTGCCGGTGGATGGATGAGATTGTACAACAGATCAGGCCGGGCCGGGGCGCACCCCGGCCGGCCGATTCCGACTCAGTTACGCAGCGCTTCGCAGGCCGGGCAGCCGCCGCCGGGGCGAATGATGGCATAACCGCCCTGCGGGTCTGCGCCGTATTCGGTGTAATCAATATTCCACACGATGACCAGGCGCACGCGCCCGCTGGCCGCCGCCAGGTCAACGGCCTGGTTCAGCCAGGCCGCCTGCTGCCCCACCGTCACATTCTGCGCCCAGGCAAAGCCGCCCGGCAGCGGGCCGAAGCCCTCCGGCGACAGGTAGCCCAGTTCGGTGAAGCACAGCGGCCGCGCCCCGCCAAAGGCCCCGTAGTAGGTGTTGACCATGCCGGGGAAGTAGCGGGTAAAGTATTCGCCACGGGGGTCGCCGCTGGTCTGGGTGGGCGGCACAATGCCCTCGTTGTAATGCACACCGACGCAATCCATATAATTGACGGCCCCTGCCGCCGCCATGCCGGCCAGGAAGGGCGCATCATCGCAGCCGCCGCCGCTGCACCCGCCGAAGAAGCCGGTCGGCGCGGGCGCACCGCTGATGACCAGCGTCCCCGGATTACGACTCTTGATGCCGTTGTAGGCCGCCGCCAGCAGTTGCGTGTACATCTGCGGGCTAATTTGCCCGGCGGGCCATTCGCGGTCAATGTTGGGTTCGTTCCACACTTCGATCGCGTCCGCCCCCAGCGCGGCCAGCCCGCCCACGAAACCGGCGTAATCGTTGAAGTAGTTGGGGTTGTTCAATTGATCGCGCGAGCCGACCACGCCGAGCAGCACGCGAAAGCCTTTGCCGCGCACATCGTTAATCGTCCCGGCGACGCTGTTGGGGTCCTGCCCCTGGGTATAGCGAATCTGCTTTTTGACCCAGGTCATGCCGGCGGTACGCAGCGCGTTCACCGTCATATCGGACATGCCCAGGACGTGCCCGCCATAGGCAAAACCGCTGAGGGGCGCAGCGCTGGCGATGGGTGCCGCCGGCGCAGCGGGGGCCGCCGGGGCCGCCGCGGTGACGGGTGTGCTGCCATCCACCACCGCCAGAGCGCCCACATCCACCCCGCGCACAAACCGGGCGGCCACCCAGCCCGGCTGACCGCTGCCGGTCACGCCGCGCAGCCAGGCCCCGCTGGCATCGCGGCCATCGACGGCGAAGGCTTCGCCGGCCAGCAGCCGGCCCACCCGCTGAAAGCCGGTGCCGGGGCCACCGCGCACGTTCAGGGCGCTGGTGGCGATGGCCGTCGCGCCGCCGGAAGGCGCAGCCGCGGGGGCGGCCGGCGCAGCCGGGGCCGCCACGGGCGCACCGCCGCCGGGAGCGCTCACCGTCAGCGGGGCATCGCGTTCAATCACCGGCAGGGCCGCCACCGCCGCCGGGTCTACCGCCAGAAAGCCGACGTTCAACCAGCCCACCTGCCCGCTGGCCGCGACCCCGCGCACCCACTGGCCGGAGACATTTTTACCATCCAGGTTCACGGCCATCCCGGCCGGCAGGGTAGCCACCCTGCGCCATTCGGTGCCAGGGCCCACGCGCATATTCAAATTACGGCTGACGGTCGCCGTGACACCCTGGGCGGCCACCACTTCCACCAGCAGCGCCAGCAGCAGGATTACCATGCCGATGAAGGCTGTTTTACGTCGCATTCCGTCCTCCTACACCTAAACTGACTGCCGGAATTCATTTTTCTCAGGCTGTGGCCCGCATCCGGCGGGCAGCAGCGGCGGCATTGTAGCAGAGCCAGAGCGCCGGCGCAACGTAGCCCGCGCCCCCCGCACCTGACGATCCACCTGCGCTGTGGGCCGGCCGGCTGGTAAAATGGGGGCTGACATCATCGGCTGCCCGGAAGACGCTATGAGTGCCTCTCTGCTGGAAACACGTACCCCCGACCACATCATCACCCTCACCTTTCACCGTCCGCAGGCGCTGAATGCCCTGTCACTGGCGCTGATGGCGGATTTTGCCGGGCGGGTGGCCGCCTGGGCGCAGGATGAGAGCGTGCGGGCCATCATCCTCACCGGCGCGGGCACGCAGGCCTTTTGCAGCGGCGGCGACCTGGCCGAGCTGAGCGCCCACCCCGGCGCAGAGGCGGCCCGGCACATGATTACCGTCATGGGCGACGCGCTGCGGGCGCTGGAACGGCTGCCGGTGCCGGTGATCGCGGCGGTGAATGGCTATGCCCTGGGCGGCGGCAGCGAGATCGCGCTGGCGTGTGACCTGCGGGTGGTGGATGAGGCGGTGCGCTTCGGGCTGGTGCAGATCAACATGGCGCTTACGCCGGGGTGGGGTGCGGGGCAGCGCCTGCTGCGGCACACGGGCTACAGCCAGGCCCTGCTGCTCCTGCTGGAAGGGCGCACCCTGGGGGCGCAGGAACTGCTCAGCCTGGGGCTGGCACAGCAGGTGGCCGCGCCCGGTACGGCTTATGCGGCCGCGCTGGCGCTGGCCCAACAGATCGCGGCGCGGCCGCCGGACGTGGTGCGCGGCATCAAGGCGCTGCTCCAGGCCGGGCTGACGCAGCCATATGAGCAGGCCCTGCTGGCCGAGCGCGACCTGTTCCCGCCGCTGTGGGCGGCCGGGCCGCATCTGGAGGCGGTCGAGCGCTTCCTCAGCCGCCGCCGGCCCGCCACCCCGGACGAACCTGCCCCGTAATACCGGCCGCCCCGCCTGCGTCTGCTGCATAGAGCCATTTTGCGCCTTCAGGAGGGCTGCTCATGCCGGTGCTGGAACTGCGCGTTGCGCTGACAGTGGACGATTTTGAACAGATCGTGACTTTTTATCGGGATGGGCTGGGGCTGGAGCCGGGCGAACTGTGGACAGAGCACGGCAAAGGGCAAATCTTCAGCGCCGGGCGGGCCACGCTGGAAATCTTCGACCCCGCCCATGCCGCAGCAGTGGATGACCTGGAAGTGGGGCAGCGCGTCAGCGGGGCGGTGCGCTTCGCCTTTGAAGTGCCGGATGTGCACGCGGCGCTCAGCCGGGCGCTGGACTACGGCGCGACGCTGGTGCATGAGCCGGTGCTGACCCCCTGGCAGCATCTGAATGCCCGGCTGCAAACCGCCGACGGCCTGCAAATCACGCTGTTCCAGGTGCTGCCCGGCGGGCACTGAGGTTCGCCGCCGGAAAGCCCCCTCACCGCCGCGCCGCGCCTGCGCTATAATACGCCGGGCAGCCGACAGGCTGCATCACGTTTTGCTGGTTCAGGGCGCGGGCGGGTTTGCACAGGGGTAACGGGTTTGATGGGTCGCTGGAGTTATTTGCTGGCCGTGGTGCTTTTGCTGGTGGCCGCCTGGCTGCGGCTGTGGCAGCTTGCCACCCTGCCGCCTGGCTTCAGCCAGCCCGAATATGCCACCCTGAGCATCGTCGATGACAGCATCCGCGCCGGGCGCATCAGCCTGTTTTACACCACCGGCAGCGAGGCCGCCCTGCGCGAAGGGCTGCATCCCACCCTCAGTGCCCTGGTGGGGCTGTTCGCGGGCGATGGAATGCTGTCTCACCGGCTGCTGTCGGTGTGGGCCGGCATGATTACCCTGGCGCTGACGTACAGCCTGGGCGTGCGGCTGATGGGGCCGCTGGCCGGGCTGTGTGCCCTGGGGCTGCTGGCCGTGCTGATGAGCGCCATTGTGCTGTCGCGCACACTCACGGTACATGCCCTGCTGCCCATGCTGGTGGCCGCCACGCTGCTGATGCTGGCCCGCGGCTTCCCGGTCTACCGGCGGCAGCGCGACGAAAACACCAGCACGCTCACCTTTGCCACCGTGGGCGTGCTGCTCGGACTGGGCTTTTACCTGCATCCTATCGCGCTGATGCTGGTGCTCATCTTCGCGGCCTTCGTGCTGTATCTGGCGCTCAGCGCCCGGCCGCTGCTGCCGCGCCTCAGTTATATTGGTTTCACCTGCCTCATGCTGCTCATCATCACCATGCCCTACATGGTTTACAGCATCAACCGCCCGGAAGCGGCACCGGGTCTGCGCGTGATCGGCGACTATGGCGGCTTCTTCAGCACGCTGGCGGCGGGCCTGGGCGGGTTATTCTTCCAGGGCGACCTGAACGCGGCGCACAACCTGCCCGGCCGCCCGCTCATGGATCTCATCAGCGGGCTGCTGCTGCTGATCGGGCTGCTGGTGTGCCTGCGGCACTGGCGGCAGCCGCGCTTTGCCCTGCTGCTGCTGACGCTGGCGGCGCTGGCCCTGCCGGCGCTGCTCACCACCGGCAGCCCGGATTTTTTCGCCTTTGCGCCGCTGCTGCCGGCGCTGGCCGTCCTGTTCGGGACCGGGGTGGCCAGCCTGGTGGAGAGTGCCCGCCGCCGCCCGGTGCGCTGGCTGCTGCTGGCCGGGCTGCCGGCGCTGCTGGCCTTTAACCTGGTGTGGGTCAGCCGTGATCTGTTTGGCCACTGGGCCGACGATGCCGCCATGCACACCGCCTACCAGGCGCGGGAGGGACGGCTGGCCCATTATCTGGATACCACGGCCGGTCACATCCCCTCGGTACTGTGTGATCCGGTGCTGGCCGCCGACGCAGCCGCGGCCGATAACCTCCTCACCGCCGCCGGGCGCATTTTGCGGCTGATGAATCGCAAAGACGCGGGCATTCGCCTGGTGGACTGCCGGAATGCGCTGGTGTTCGTGGAGGGGGGCGCACCGCAGCAGTGGATTTTGACGGAGCCGGGGCTGCTGTCCCGCATGAATCCGTACATACGCGGCTGGATCGGCCGCGGGCAGCCGGTGCAGCCGGCCGGGCTGCCGCCCGATGCCATCATCCAGATTGACGCACAGCGACCCCTGGCGGACAACGTGGGGCGCTTCTCCACCACGGCCCCGGCCCGCTTCATCAGCGCAGATGTGCCGGAAGAAACCACCCTGCCGCCGGTGCGCCTGGGCGAAAACCTCACCTGGCTGGGGTATGACCCGGTGGATACCAATCGCTATCGCCCCGGCGATGTGATGACCATTGTCACCTACTGGCGGGTGGATGGCCCGCTGCCGGACGGACTGCTGTTCTTCTTCCACATCCTCAGCGACCCGGTGACGGTCGTCCGCCAGCGCGATACCGGGCCGGTGCAGACGGCCAGCCTGCGTGATCGGGATGTGCTGGTGCAAACGACGGCCATCGACCTGGCCGGTACCATGCTGCCCGGCGAGTATACCGTGTCCGCCGGGGCCTATCGCCAGCAGCCGGATGGCAGTCAGCGCCTGCCGGTCTTCGACACAGCCGGCCAGCCGCGGGGCAACCGGCTGCTGCTGTATCCCATCCTTGTGGCCCTACCCTGAAAGCCAGTGCTGCCATGTTTGAATTGATCTTCCTGGGGACTTCGTCGGCCGCGCCATCCATTTATCGCGGGCTGTCGGCGGCGGCGGTGCTGGCCGGTGAGCATCGCTTTCTGGTGGACTGCGGCGAAGGCACGCAGCGGCAGCTTTTACGCAGCGGCATCGGCTACCGGCGCATGAACCATATCCTGCTCACCCATGCTCATCTGGATCATATTCTGGGCGTGGGCGGGCTGGTATCCACCTTTACGCGCTGGGAGAGCAGTTTTGAGGAGCTGACGATCCAGGCGGGGCGTTCCACCCTGGAACGGGTACGTGCCCTCATCTACGAGGTGGTGCTGCGTGACCAGACCCCGCCGATTCCGATTCATCTGGTGGAGATTGAGCCGGGGATCATTTTTGAAGCGAAGCACTTCACCATCAGCGCCTTTCCGGTGCAGCACCGGGGGGCAGGCTGCTTTGGCTTCATCTTTCAGGAGCGCACCCGCCGCCCCTTTCGCGCAGACCTGGCGGACGCGCTGGGCATTCCGTCGGGGCCGCAGCGCGGGCAGCTTGTGCGCGGTGAAAGCATCACCCTGGCGGATGGCCGCGTCATTACGCCGGAGATGGTGCTGGATGCGCCCATCGCGGGGATGAAAGTGGTCTTCACCGGCGATACCGGGCGCACGGATACCCTGCTGCCCCACGCCGCCGCCGCCGATGTGCTGGTGTGTGAAGCGACCTTTCTGGA
Source organism: Anaerolineae bacterium (assembly GCA_025454495.1). GTDB lineage: Bacteria > Chloroflexota > Anaerolineae > Aggregatilineales > Phototrophicaceae > JALHOR01. The sequence goes on along the minus strand of JALOOI010000050.1, from coordinate 2,022 downwards.
GCGTGACCGGGAGATGGCCCGGCAGTTCGGCCATATTACGGCCCACCAGGCGGCGCTGCTGGCGAAGGAAGCCGGGGTGCAGCACCTGCTGCTGAATCATTTATCCCGCCGTTACCGCGAATATGATATGATTCACGAAGCGCGGGCGGTGTTCCCGGCGGCGGTGGTGGTGCGCGATCTGGATCATTTTATCCTGCGGCGCGGCCAGCCGCTGGAACGCCTGACCATCGATGCGACGACGGTGGACGATGTGGATGAGGAAACGGCCGGGTGAGGGGTGGTGCTGTCCCCCGCCCCGCCTCAGCGCACGTCGTTCAGCCCGATCATCCCTTCGCCGTACTTCACCCCCGGCTGAATGACCACCGCGCCGGTCTCCACCGTCGCAATCAGATCGTAGGTGGTGGCCCCGGTGACGCGCACGGGCACAATTTCGCCCGGCGGCAGTTCGCCTTCCACCAGCACGTAACCATCAATCTCCGGCGCATCGCGGTAGCTGCGCCCCAGGCTGATGATCGCGCCGGTTTTGCGCCCCTGCTTATCTTCGCTGCGGCTGTGCCCTTCCACCAGCACCGGCAGCGTCTGCCCGATGAACGCCTGATTCTTCTTGAGGCTGATGCCCTGCTGAAGTTCCATCAGCCGTTCCCAGCGGGCCTGCTTCACGGCATCATCCACATGCTGCGGCAGCGTGGCGCTGGGCGTGCCGATTTCGTAGGAGTATTTGAACGCCCCCACCCGGTCAAATTCCAGGTCGCGGACGAACTGCATCAGGCCATCAAATTCTTCATCGGTTTCGCCGGGGTAGCCCACAATGAAGGTGGTACGCACGGCCAGCCCCGGAATCATGGCCCGCAGCTTACCCACCGTTTCATACACCCATTCCACTTTGGCCGGGCGCTTCATGCGCTTCAGTGTTTCGCGGTGGCCGTGCTGGAGGGGCATATCCAGGTAGGGCAGCACCTGCGGCGTGGTGGCCATCACTTCCATCAGCGGTTCGGTGACATAGCCGGGGTAAGCATACATGATGCGAATCCACGGGATGGCCGGCGCGGCGGCGGTGATGGCCGTCAGCAGATGGGCCAGCCCATCTTTTAGCCCCAGGTCATAGCCGTAATCGGTGGAATCCTGGGCGATGAGGATGAGTTCTTTCACCCCGGCGGCCTGCAACCGCACCGCTTCCGCCACAATCGATTCCAGCGGGCGGCTGACGGCCGTGCCTTTGATTTTGGGGATGGCGCAGAAGGCACACGGGCGGCGGCAGCCGTCGGCGATTTTCAGGTAGGCGCTCACGCCCTGCACGCTGGCCCGCAGCACGCCCCGTTCATCCAGCCCCACCACGGCGGCATCGGTGGGCAGGTGATACAGCGGTTCCGGGTGTTTGCGCTGGCGCAGGCGCGTGACCAGATCAAAAATATCCATCCAGCGGCGCGTGCCGATCACGCCATCCAGCCCTGGCACTTCCTGCACCAGGGTGGAGCCGTAACGCTGCGACAGGCAGCCGGCGGCAATGACCATCTGGTTCTTTTTGCGGCCCTCCACCAGTTCGCGCAGCGCGTTAATGCTCTCCTGTTTGGCCGCATCAATAAAGCCGCAGGTGTTCACGATCAACACTTCGGCCTCCTGCGGCACACTGACCCCGCGCATCCCGTTCTGGTTGAGCACCTGGGCGATACTTTCGGAATCGACCGTGTTCTTGGAACACCCCAGGCTGAGGAGGAAATACTTATCATCACGCTGTTTCGCGGCGGCCATAATCACCCATCATCGAACATCATCCATCGATACAAACACAGACACCTGCTGAAAAGATGCGACCGCCCTCAGGCCCCCGGTGCGGTCGATAATACGCCGGGCTGGGTGGCCCGCAGCGGCAGTACCGCGGTTGGCGCGGCAGCATCGGCGGGCGGCACCGGGGCGGCTGTACCCGTGCCCGCCGGGATCGGGCGGCCGGCGGCCGGCGCGGCAGTCACTGGCACCCCGACTCCGGTCAGGGGTGTCAGCGTGGGCGCGGGGGCCGGCGTGGTC
>JALOOI010000049.1 GCA_025454495.1 Anaerolineae bacterium | reverse complement strand
AATCCTCGTCCCCCTCCCCACCCTCGACCGCTTCGCCCAAATCGCCGCGTCCTGTGGCGCACCGGCCAGCCTCACCGCGCTGGATACCGCGCTCCAGTCCGAGGCTGCCATCGCTGCTGAGGCACAGCGGCTGGAAACGCAGCTTGACGCGCTGCCAGCGGGGGCCATTCCGCCCGCCTGTGCGGCTGATCTGCGGGCGATTGCCGCGGCGATGCAGGCGCAGGGCGAGTAACGGGTGAGAGGGTGCTCAAGCCGGCGCGGGGCGGCCAATCTGACCCGATAGCGGCGGGACTGCGGGCGCTGCTGGCAGAGATTGCCCCGGCGGATGGCCCCGCGGTTTCCGCCCGCATCAGCAGCGGGGAGGACACCTGGGCCGCCACCGGCGGGCGGGTGGACATCACCCGCAGCGCTGTGCCCACGCCGGACGATCGTTTTCGCATCGCCAGCATGAGCAAGCCTTTTATGGCCGTCACCTTCCTGCTGCTTCAGGAAGAAGGCGTGCTGTCGCTGGCCGACCCCCTCACGGACTGGCTGCCGGCCAGCCTCACCGGGCGCATTGCCAATGGGGATACCGTCACCATCGGCGACCTGCTGACGATGACCGGCGGCATCCCGGATTATCTGGATGAAGATTTTTTCGCCGCCGTGCTGGACGACCCCGCCCGCGTCTGGACGGCCGCCGAAGTGCTCGCCTTCGCCTTTGATGAGCCGGCCCTCTTCGAACCCGGCACTGCTTTCGATTACAGCAACAGCCAGTATATCCTGCTGCAACTCATCGCCGAAGCCGCCACCGGCCAGCCCATCCATGCCATCATGCGCGAGCGCATTCTGGAGCCGCTGGCGCTGACGAACACCTATACTCAGGTGAGCGAGAGCCTGCCGGGTGGTTTCGTGCATGGCTATGAAGACATCGACGGCGATGGGGTGGCGGATGATGTCACGGCGGTTAATGATGGCGCGGGCCTGGGCGATGGCGGGCTAATCTCCAACACCGGCGATCTGGTGCGGTTTTACCAGGCGATCTGGGAGGATGAAACCCTGCTCAGCGCCGACTCACGGGCCGCCATCGTGGCCCATGCCGCCGAGAACGATTACGGCATCGGCTTTGAAGTGATTGAGGATGACGCTTACGGCACGCTGATCGGGCATACCGGCGGTGTACTGGGCTTCACCGGCGCAGTATATTACGCGGTGGATTTAGAAGCGGTGGTGGTCATTCTGTATGGCAGCACCGGGCTGGATGAAGAACACGTGCAGGCGCTGCTGGCGCTGGCCGCTGACGCATAACCCTGACCCTGATCCTCACCGTAACCGGCGGCCGGCCCATCCGTAGCACGTGGGCCGGCCGCCCCGCTTACGAGCGCCCGCGCATGTTGGGGTCGAGCACATCGCGCAGCCAGTCGCCGAAGAAAACCGCCCCCAGGACGGTGATGGTGATGGCGATGCCGGGGTACGTCGTCATCCACCAGGCGCTGTTGATGTACTGGCGGCCATCGGCCAGCATCAGCCCCCAGGTGACGGTGGTCGCTTCCACCCCCAGGCCCAGAAAGCTGAGGGACGATTCCGCCAGGATGGTGATGCCCACCTGCGTCGCCGCCAGGATGATGCCGGAGGAGATGACATTGGGCAAAATGTGCCGCAGGATAATCAACGGGCGGCGCTGACCAATGGCATAAGCGGCGGTGATATAATCCAGTGAGCGCACCTTGAGCACTTCACCCCGAATCACCCGCGCATACGTCACCCACCCGGTCAGCCCCAGGATGAGGATCAGCGTCACCAGGCCCGACCCCACCACGCCGGAGATGGCAATCACCAGGATGATGAAAGGAATGCTCAGCAGGCCATCGGTGATGCGCATGATGACGGCATCGACCATGCCGCCGAAGAACCCCGCCACCAGCCCCAGTACCACCCCGATCACCCCGGCGATGAGCACCGAAACCAGCCCCACCACCACCGAAACCTTGCTGCCGGCAATGATGCGGCTGAGGATATCGCGGCCGAGCTGGTCGGTACCCAGCAGAAACACGCCGCTGTCGTTTGCAAAGCCGGGTGGCATAAAGCGGGCCCGCAGGTTGTTGTCCAGCGGGTCATGCGGGGAGATGGCCGGGCCCAGCACGGCCAGCAGCATAATACCCACAATGATGATGAAGCCGGTCAGCCCTACCGGGCTGCGCCCGAGCGCCGCCAGAAAACGCTGCACCGGGCGATACCAGGGAGCGCGTTCCACCTGCCCCGGCAGCGTGGCAATCTGGGCGGTGGTCGCTGGCTTACGGATGCTCATAGCACACCTGCCTAATCGTACTGGATGCGCGGATCCAGAAATACATACAGCACATCCACGGCCAGATTGATGAGGATGAAGGACAGCGCAAACCACAGCAGCCCGGCCTGCACCACCGTAATATCCCGCACATTGATCGATTCGATCATCAGCCGGCCCAGGCCCGGCCACGAAAACACGCTCTCCACAATGACCGAGCCGCCGAGCAGCCAGCCCAGTTGCAGCCCGAAGATGGTCACAATCGGGATCAGCGCATTCCGCAGCGCGTGCTGCACCACCACCGAGCGCCGATTTAAGCCCTTGCTGTAGGCGGTGCGAATGTAATCCTGGTTCATCACCTCCAGCATGGCCGAGCGCGTAATGCGCGACAACCGCGCCGCCATGCCTACCCCCAGGGTGATGGTGGGCATGATGATGGCCGCCGGTTCCAGCGCCCCGAAGGCGGGCAAAATCCGCAGGTTGACCGAGAACACAATAATCAACATCAACCCCAGCCAGAAGCCCGGCATGGCCGTCCCCACCGAAGCGAAGACCGTGCTCAAAAAATCAATCCAGCTATTGCGTTTGAGGGCCGAAATGATGCCCAGGGGCAGCGCAATCACCAGCCCCAGCAGGGCCGAGGTCAGCGACAGCAAATAAGTATTGCCCAGGCGTTCCAGCACCAGCTCCATCGCCGGGCGACGCGCCTGGATGGACTGGCCAAAATCGCCGGTGACAGCCTTTTGCAGGAAGATGACATATTGCTCACCCACCGGCCGGTCAAACCCCCAGGCCGTCCGCATTCGCGCGACCTGTTCTTCACTAAAAGTCGGCGGAGCCATCACCGCGATAGGGTCGCCCCGCAGCCGTACCATAAAAAAGACGATCAACGAGACCATGAACACCGTGATGATGGTATAGACCAGTCGGGTGGCAATAAATTTTCGCATCCTGGCACCGGCTTTCTATCAAAACGGTGCGGGCGGCCGCACCTGGCCACCGCCCGCACCGGCATGGATGGGTCAGGATTACTGGCGCACCTTCAGATCACGGAAGGTGAACCAGCCATCTTTACGCGGCGTGAACTCAAATTCGGCCGAGTTATACGCCATGACATTATCAATTTCGTACAGGGTGATGGTCTGGGCATAGTTGACGTAGTATTCCCACCACTGTTCCCACAGCGCCAGGCGGGCGGCCGGGTCTACCGTCTGCGTGATCTGTTCGCCGATGGCATCCCATTCCGGCACGCACACATTGTAGTTGGCCTGCGTCCATTCACACTGGTAGAAGCTGGGCACCAGCGACGGGGCACAGCCCAGGGTGGTGAGCATAATGTCGCGGTTGTTGCCGCCGGAAGTGATCTGTTCCGAGTAGGCCGCGCTGTCCATCACGTTCAGTTCCACGTTAAAGCCCACTTCTTCCAGCATGGCGGCGGCAATTTCGGCCACTTCTTTTTCACCGCCGAACTGGAAGACCGGCGCATCCAGGTACACGGTGGGGCCTGCGCCGGCATCCAGGTCAAACCCCGCTTCGATCAGCAGGCTGCGGGCCAGTTCAGGATCGTACCAGTCAGCCACCGCGGCCGGATCGGAATAGGCTTCGATCGCGCCTTCGGGATAGTAGGAGCACACGCGCAGCAGGCGCGGCGAGGCCGACCCCTGCACTTCGGCCAGCAGGCTGCGATCCAGCGCGTGGCTGATGGCCAGACGCACATTGTTATCCAGCGTAGCCGGCTGGTAATCCGGGTAGGTTTCGTTCATCGCGCCGGTTTCCGTTTCCACCCGCAGATACAGATGATGCATCCGGTTGGAGGTTTCCGTCACCAGCGACAGGCCATCAGTCGCGCCCAGGCGTTCCCGATCCGGCACCGGCACGGTGGGGATCAGATCGACCTGGCCGGCCAGCAGCGCCGCCACCTGCGCGGATTGTTCCGGGATCACCTGGTAAATGACGCGGTCAACTTCCGGCCGGCCACCCCAGTAACCATCCCACGCTTCAAAAACGTAGCGGTCACTTTCGGTAAATTCCACCAGGCGATAGGGGCCCGAACCCACCGGGCTGCGGGCAAATTCTTCTTCGCCCACTTCTTCAAGATAATCGGGGGGCAGAATCTGGCAGCCGTTGAAGCTAATGTCATATTCAAAGTAAGGATACGGGGTTTTGGTAATGACATCCACCGTCAGCGCATCCACCACCACCACATCGGCCACGAACTGCCACTGCGGATACACCAGGAAATCTTCCCGGCTGCGCACGCGATCAATATTCCATTTCACCGCTTCGGCATCCAGCACTTCGCCGTTCTGGAAGGTGAGGCCTTCGCGCAGGTAAAAGCGCCAGGTGAGATCGTCGATATTTTCCCAGCGCTCGGCCGCCTGCCCCACATAGCCGTTGCCGTCCGCCGCGCGCCAGATGAGGCAGTCATACAGCAGGTTGGTCAGCCAGTGGGTGGAACCGAACCACGTCACCGGCGCATCCATGGTGCGGATGGGGCCGGGGTGGGCGAAGACGAATTCTGTCACTTCATCCTGGGCCGACAGCGGTCGCAGGCTTAGCACCGTGGTCAGGACGATGACCAGCAGCACCGCCGAAATCCGAAGATAACGCTTCAAAGCCATGAGTGTACTCCTTACATCGTCAATACGAACAGGATACAGACCGGATGGGGACCTCAGTGTACATCACTTCAATAAAGCGCGTCCTTTCACTGCATCATGAACTCTGGCGGGCAGGCTCCCGTTCTTCGTGTGGCCCGGCGTACCGGGTCATCCGGTGATGTTGTGGCTGTGGCCTGATGCACCCGATAAGAGTGTAACCAGGCGGCGGGGGGCAGGCATTGGTCAACCCCCACAGAATTTAACAGCACTTCTATGTTATTCCTTATGCCAGCACCGGCTGCGGCAGCGTCAGCCGCACCAGGTCGCCCACGTCGGCCAGATGTTCCAGCCGGCCGGCCGTCTCCATGAGGGCCAGCAGCCGCGCTTCCGGCAGCAGATCGCCCACCAGGTAACGGAATTTGGCTTCAAACTGGGCATCGCTGAGCATATTTTCTGGCTCGCCCAGGGCATAGGCCACGCGCCCCTCATGGGTGGTGCCGTCCTGCATGTGCACCCGCACCACACAGCCGTTCTGCTGCGGGTAGGCCGCCTCAATCGCTTCATCCAGTTCCACCTTCACCAGGTGGCGCAGGCGGAGGGCGGCGGGGCTGTCGTAAGTTTCAATGTCTTCGCGGTACCAGCGCCCCCGCGTGAGCACCACCGCCACCGTCACCGGCAGGCTGAAGCCCGCCTGCCCCACCGTTTCCGGCGCATAATGCACCCGGAACGAGGGAGTCATGGCGCTGCGGTAAATGCCCACCTCAATGGCGCTGATGGCCTCCAGATCAAGCGTGCCAGCGCGGGCCAGCAAAGCCTGCACGGCATCCACGCAGGAATGCACCTGGCGGCAGCCGGCATGGGGTTTAAAGGCCGTCTCCGCCAGAGCGAATTTTTGGCCGATATTCGCCAGAAACGCCGGATCATACCCCGGCCCGTAAGCGTGGAAGTAGCCATACGCGCCATCCAGCGCCCCCGGCGGGCCGCGAAAGCCAAAATCGGCCAGTTTGGCGGCATAGATGCCGTTGCGGGCCGCATAGCCGGCCAGCAAATCTTTGGTATCGCACAGCCCGGCATCATACACATACTGCTCGGTGCCGGCGGCCATATCCATCGCCAGCGCCAGGGCATGGGCGATCTTTTCGGCCGGCAGCCCCAGGGCCACCGCCGCGGTAGCCGCGCTGGCCAGTGTGCCCACATGCCCTTTATGATCCAGCCCGCGCTCACGCTGCCACAGCCGCACCGCCGGTTGAATGGCATCCATCACATCGTAGCCCACCACCAGCGCCTTAATCACCTGCGCCCCGCTGAGCTGATGCTGTTCGCCCAGGGCCAGCACCACCGGCACCAGTTGCGCGGCGATGTGCCCGGAGGTGCGGTGCGAATCGTCCATCCCCAGGAATTTACCCATCACCCCGCACGACCAGGCAGCACCTTCCACCGTCGTCCGGCGGCCATCGGCCATGATGGTGGCTTCGGTGCCGGGGTGCATCTGCGCGGCGAAATCCGCGGCCAGTTTGCCCAGGGGGGTTTGATACCCGCCGAGCATGGTTCCCATCGTATCCAGGATAATCTGCCGGGCCCGCAGCACCACGAGCGGCGGCAGATCCTCAAAGCGCAGCCCGGCGGCATAACGGGCTATGGTAGCAACAGCAGTTTCAGCAGTAGTCATCGACCGTTGTCTTTCTCGCTGCCAAAAGCGACTTCTGGACGGGAAGATCAGGCATCGAGCCTGATGTAGTAACGGCTGGCATGGTGCGGCGATAACCGCACGGCCCCTTCCGGCGTGACCAGGAAATTATCCGAAATGAGGAAGCCGCGATCATCGCGCAGGATGGTTCCCGGATGATACGACAGCACCATATTGGGCTTGAGCACAAAATCCGGCGAGGCGGCGGCGCTGGGGCCATCGCTGCCATCCAGCCCGGTGCTGTGGCAATCCGGCGTATGCTTGCCGACCACATCAAACCCCAGGTCACGCAGGGTTTTATCATTGGCATCGGCGATCATACGGAAGGTGTTGCCGGCCCTGGCCAGCGCGGAGGAGTTCTCCACCGCCAGCAGGTAGCCATCCAGCATGGCCTGCACATGGCCCGGCAGCGGGTCGAAGGAAAAGACGCTGGTCATCTCCAGCCAGTAGCCCCAGGGCGATTCGTACACAATTTCAAAGTTGATGATGTCTTCGCGCTGCATACGGCGGTCTTTGTCCGTGGGCACGGTGTAGGGCGACAGATCCAGCGAGGATTTGGTGCGCCCCCAGAAGCCGCCAAAAGATTTGATGTAGCCTTCCACCGCCGCGCACACATCCCAGTAACGCGCCCCGACGGCCGCATTTTCGGCGAAGACATCCATGGCCGCATCCAGGATGGCCCCATTTTGCTGCATGGCTTCCAGTTCAAACGGCGTTTTAATCTGCCGGATGGCATCATAATCGGCGGTCACTTCCACCATTTCATAGCCATCCAGCGCTTTTTTCATCTTCTCATAGGTGCCGATGCTCATCAGCTTATTCATGTTGACCATGCCGATGCGCTTGCTGCCGGTGGCATACTCTTTGGCCAGGCCGGCGGTACGGGCCACAATATCATCATCCGGCGATTCGACGCGCTCCGGGAGGGTGGTGGTTTCGTTGCGGCTCCAGATGGCCTGATACGAACTCCACACCAGCAGCCAGGGGTGCGGGTCAGTGGCCCCCAGGATGGCATAGGCCGCGCCGCCCCACAGATGGGCATGGGTGATGTAACGCACACCGCCCAGCCCCCCCGGCTGCGCCTGCCCGGTGATGATGAGCGCGTCCAGGCCTTTGGCCTGCATCATCGCCTGAATACGCTCAATACGGCGGGCGACATCCCGCTTCAATCCGTCGTGATTTAACATACGTTATCCAGCCTCCTGCAAAAAAAATCGTCACACAATGGCGTTAACGAACTTTGATTTCCTGCTTCACATCGCCCAGGATGGCCAGCGGCAGCCCTTCCAGCGGCATCGGCCACGAGGTGCCGGCGTGCAGCATGACCCCGGCCCGCGGCGCGGTGATATTTTCCAGCACTTCGCCGGTGAAAGGATGGCGGATGTAGCCAATGGCCTCGCCGGCCTGAATGTGGCTGCCCCGCCGGCTGGCATCGACGAACACCATCCCGCGCTCGCCTTCGGCCAGCAGCACCGTATGCGCTTCGATGACCGGGATGGTATCGGTTTCGTACACCGGCGCATCGTGCAGCATCTTCAGGTGGCGCATGGCATTCAGCACGGCGTTACGAATGCGTTCCTGGTCGCGCTCACGATGATCGCGCAGGCCCGGGCCGCCGCCGGTGTGGGCCACCACCACAAGTTTGCCATCCAGCGCGGCTTCCCGCGCCATGGATTGATCTTCCGGCTGGCCCAGCATGACCTGTGGCAGCCCCAGGGCCGCCGCCAGCGCGGTGGCTTCGGCCGTTTTGCCGGCGCTGTACACGCTGCTGTACCAGTGATAGCTCCACTGGCTGCCGCTGCGAATGTCGATGAAGGCCGTGGCATGGGCCAGCACCTGCTGGTAATACTGAAAGACCATCTGCTCGGTGATGGTGCCCCCGGCCCGCCCGCGCCCGACGCGGTTGGGGTGTTTATCATCCCAGACGCTGTTCATCTGCTCAAATTCAAAGCCGGAGGTATTCAACAGCGGTACCATGACCAGCGTGCCGGCCATGTGCGCCGGGTCCAGGTCTTTCACGATCAGCGGCAGGATGAGCGCCGGCTCAATTTCCAGGCCGCCGGTGCCGGCCTGCACCACCAGCGTGGGGCCGGGCTGCGCCCCGGCCACGATGTGCAGCGGAATATGCACCGGGAAGCGCCCGTGCGTTTCGCCGGTTTTGAAGTATCCAAAGGCTTTGCTGCCCGGTTGCGCTTCAATCGTGCCAATTTTCATCTCACCTGCTCCTGTTAACGGGCGCTGAACGGTTCAATGGTCAGGTAAAGATCGGCGCTGCGGCGGTCTTCCACGCGGTCAATCGTCCCCAGGATGCCCACCGAAGTCGCGCCGATGGTGGGCCATTCCTGCCCGCTGGGGATGACGATGCCATCCCGCGGGGTCTTCATCTCCGCCAGCAGATCGCCGGTGTACGGATCCACCAGGTGGGCATACACCTCACCGGCTTTCAGTTCATCCTTAAAGCCCTTCAGCCGCACGAACAGCCCATCGACATCCGGCTTCCAGATGACCACCCCGGCGTTGTAGACGGTGCAGGTATCGCCATCGGTTTCAAAGGGCCCGTCGATCATCCGCATGGCTTTCATAATGTTCCAGATGCCGCGTTCAGCGTCACGCACGTTATCCGCGCCATTGTGGAACCAGCCGGTGCCACCGCCGAATTCCAGCGTAATCTGGGCGACTCCGGCCGCTTCGATGGCTTCTTTGGCGCTGTTGTTGCCAAAGGTGCCGGGCGGGAAGAAAGCCGCCTGATCCAGCCCGAAAGCCACCACCAGTTTCCGGCGCATCAGTTCCAGGTCGGTGGGATGATTGGGATCGCCTTCGGCCGAGAACAGCACATAGCGCTCATAGGCCGTGCGGGCCCCGGCATGGAAATCGACCATCACATGCGCCTGGCGCACCACTTCTTCAAAGTAGGTATACGCCACCTGGTCAGACACGCTGCCGTTCTTCTTGCCGGGGAACAGGCGGCTGATGTCTTTGCCATCAATGCGCGAGCCGCGTTCCCCCAGTTCAAAACCGGCCCGGTTGACCACCGGCACGGCGATCACCTGGCCTTTAAACGTTTGCGGATTCAATTTTTGGATGAAGTTCAAAATGGCAATGGAGCCGATAATTTCGCCGCCATGAATGGCCCCCTGCACCAGCAGCGTGGGGCCCGGTTCGGCCCCGGCGAACAGATGCACCGGAATATCCGGGCTAAGCCCGGAGCGCGACGCGGCCATTTTCAGGTAGCCAAACACATGCTCGCCCGGCCTGGCTGCCAGATTACCCACTTTCATAACCCGTTCTCCTCTCCTGCTGCCTGCTGTGAATGATGGGTCTGCCTCAGTGCTTGAGATATTTTTCAAACCAGCCCATGATGCGCCGCTGATGTTCAATCCGGTTGCCGGGCCGGCCGCCACGGGTGAGGCCATGGTTTTCATGGTCAAAGATGACCATCTCCACCGTTTTACCCAGCCAGCGCAAAATGGCGAACATCTCCTCCGCCTGCTCCAGCGCACAGCGGTAATCTTCCGCCGCGTGCAGGATCAACAGCGGAGTCTGGATGTTGTGGGCGTAGGCGATGGGCGACTGCCGCCAGGTGGCGGCCAGATTTTCCCAGGCATCGGTGCCGATCTCGCCACGGGTGCATTCCGGGCCAATGTCCGAGGTACCGAAGAAGCTCACCTGATTGGTGATGCTGCGCTGCGTCACGGCGGCCGCGAAGCGGTTGGTATGGCCGATGGCCCAGTTGGTCAAAAAACCGCCGCAGCTCCCGCCGGTGATGCCCAGACGGGCGGCATCCACATAAGGGCGGGCGACCAGTTCATCCACGCCGAGCATAATTTCGTCAAAATCTTTGCCGCCCTGGTCGCCTTCGCTGGCGTGCGTCCACGCCTGGCCATAGCCGGCGGTGGTGCCGCGCTGGTTGAAGTACGCCACCACATAACCGGCCGCCGCATACGTCTGGAATTCGTGATTAAAATCCCAGGAGAACATGGAACAGTGCACGTAAACGATGGTGGGGTACTGCCGGGCCGGGTCAAAATCCAGCGGTTTGATGAGCCAGGCATGGACTTTCGCGCCGTCCACGCCGTCGTACCAGTAATCTTCCGGCGGCGACAGGCGATACTCGCGCAGCCACGGATTGAGGTCGGTCAACCGGCGCGAGGTGCCCTGCGACCACAGGAACAATTCGCCGGGGTGCGTGGGGTCGGCCTGGCCATAGGCGCACAGGTCGCCGCGGGCGGGGCTGTATTCAAAGGTCACGCTGCTGCCGCTGACGATGCGCTCATACGCCCCGCTGGTATCGATACGGTAGAGGTTGGTCGCGCCCTGTTCCGTCAGCAGGAAGTAAATCCAGGGGTCATCCGCCGCCCATTTGATGGTGACGTTGGCCAGCCCTTTACGCTGGTCAGCCACGGCATAATTACCCACCTCATCGTCAATGTCTGCGCCGAGCTTGTGCGCGGTGCCGGCGGCGACATCGGCCAGGTACGGCTGCCAGAAATTGCGGCGGTTCACCGGCGGCGGCGAATTGTGCCCGGCAAAGGCGATATAGCCATCATCCTCACCCCACGCGGGGCTGATGGCGCTGCCCTGCCAGTCCGGCAGCAGCAGGTGCGGTGTGCCACCGGGATACGCACAGACGAAAATTTGCCCGTAGCCCAGGGGGATATTCTGTTCGCGGCTGGTGCCCACAAAGGCCAGCCGGTCGCCGCGGCTGCTCCAGCGCGGTGTACTGTAATCGCACTCGCTGGCCGTCACCTGCACCAGGTCGCCGGTATCCAGTTCCAGCACCCAGATTTGCGCGTAACGGTCATGCACCCAGCCGGGGCCATCCTGCTTGTAACGCAGCCGGCGCACCACGCGAATCGTCGGCGCGGGGATGCCAGGGTGCGCGGAACGATCTTCCGGGTGGCGCTGCGGTGTCCAGCGCACACCGGCCAGCCGGGTACCATCCGGCGACCAGTCCAGGCTGCCCAGGGGATAGCCCTCCACCGGGTACACCTGCACCCCGTCCGCCGACCACACGCGCACCGAAGCCGCGCCCGCTTCCTGATAGCTGTAGGCCAGCCGGTCGCCCTCGCGGTTCCAGGCAATGGCGGTCGCCTGGCTGCTGCCGCCGGTGAGCCGCTGCACGCGATCCGTGTTCAGATCGTGCAGGTACAAATGAATGAGATAGCCGTTGGTGGCGGCATCGGGATATTTGATGGTATAGGCGATATACCGGCCATCGGGTGCCAGCGCGATTTCTTCCAGCCAGCGAAATTTCATCAGGTCTTCAGAGATGAGACCCCGCCGGCGCAGCGCGGCCGGAGGCTGATGAACGACCATAAGACGCACTCCCTTCGTACCACTGAAACAGGATGCGGCCGTTTAACGACCCGGAATGAGGTTCGTCACGGTATCTTCGATCACGCCGAAGAAGCAGCACCACTGCCCCTCCAGCACCGAAGGCCGCGAGCGCAGCCCGAAGATCACCCCATCCCGCGGGGCCCGCAGCTCCGCGGCGACATCGCCGTACAGGTTGTAAATCTGGCCGATGAGCGTGCCCTGCGGGATGAGCGTTTCAAAGGGAATATCGGCCACGCCGACGAACATGCCGGTGGTGGCGGACAGCAGCGCGATCTGGTAGCCCATGCGCCAGGCGGGGGCATAGGTGGCGGTGCCGGGGATCATGCCGTAATGCCGCATGACGTTCAGGTAGCCGGCCGCCAGGTCATCAGCCACGGTGTGAAAATCACGGGTGAGGGTGCGACAGTTGCCGCCCAGTTCCACGGTGATCCCCCCCTTGCCCAGGGCCGCAATCTGCGACGACGGGTTGCCGCCGCCGGTGCCACTGCGGAACACCAGCGACCAGTTTGGCCCCATCGCGGCCGCCAGTTCCAGGCTGGCCGGGTTATCGGAGGCGAAAATCATATGCGCCAGGTAGGAATGCTCGCCGCCGGAATGAATGGCAATTTGCAAATCGCACTGATCTTTCATGGCCTGCCAGTGGGCAAAGGCCACGCGCTCGGTGGTATAGCCTTCGGCCTTGCCGGGGTACAGCCGGTTCATATCGTAGGCGAAAGTGTCCAGCGGGTCGCCACGGGTGCCGGCCGTGAAGGCCTGCACATTCATCACCGGCACGGCGACAATGGTGCCGCGCAGGGTCTGCGGGTCTACCTGGGCCAGGGCCTTAAAGATGGAAAACGGCCCTTCCGGCTCATCGCCGTGGGTGGCCCCGTTCAGCCACAGCACCGGGCCGTCGGCCATGCCATGGTACACAATGATCGGGATCAGGCGCTGCCGATCATACATATCTGCCCCGATGGGGATGCCGCCGCGCTGAATTTCCCCGCGGCTGACCGAAACGGTGCCCACTTTGAATACATCCGGCATGATGGCCTCACTTCCTGCATCAACAGTGCTGGTTAAAGGGTAAAAGGAATATTGAGATCGGCCGCCAGCCCGCGCAGCGTGTCCACCGTCTCGCGGGAGACGGGGATGCCGGACTGGCCGCGCTGTGCCATGCGCCCAAATTCGACTTCGCCGGGCAGCAGCACCGGGCGGTCGGGGTCAATGGCCGGGGCCTGTTTGATCTCGGCCACCAGTTGTTCCAGGCGGGCATGGAAATCCGCCGCGGACATGAACATGGTGGGGTTGATGGCCAGCATCAGGTGGCCAACATTATGGTTCGGCTCATCCTGAAAGACCGACAGGCCGAACAGCGCCCCGGTCATCACCCCGCTGAGAACATCGGTGACCAGGCTCAGGCCGTAGCCTTTGTATTCGCCGATGGGCAGCAGCGGCCCCTGCATGGCGGCCATGGGATCGGTGGTGGTGCGGCCGTCCGGGGTCAGCGCCCAGTTATCGGGCATGGCGCGGCCTTCGCGGTGGTACCAGCGCATCATCCCCTTGCCAGACATGGTGAGGGCCATATCCAGCACGATGGCATGGGTGTCCTGGCGCGGAATGGCGATGCCCCACGGGTTGGTGCCCAGCACCATCTGCGTCGATCCCCAGGGGGCCATTTCGGCGCGGGCATTGGTGAACACCCAGCCCATCAAACCGGCTTTGGCCGCCTGCAACGCATGATAGCCGGCGATGCCGAAGTGGTTGCTGCGCCGCACCCCCACCATGGCGATGCCGGTCGTCTGCGCTTTGGCTACCGCCCGCTGCATGGCCCGCACGCCGGACACATAGCCGAAGCCATTGGCGGCATCCAGCAGGGCATAGGCCGGGCCTTCCTGCACCCACGTCATCGGCGCGGCCGGCTTTTCATCCCCGGCGGTGACGCGGCGATGATAACGAATGAGCTTCTCCAGCCCCTGGCCCTGGCCCGGATGCCACCACAGCGAAGCTGTCAGCAGGCCATCAGCGATGATGTCTGCTTCTTCCGTGGTTGCGCCCAGGGCCTGCATAAAGCTCACGGTGAACCCGGTGAGGGCTTCCGCCGTGTAGTGATTCACCAGGTCAACATTGTTAATTTCGTATCCCATCGCTTCAGGCCTGTCCTTCCGATGATTGCACGAATAAAGCCCGCCCGCCGGACTGCTGCCGCATCACAGAAACGGGGTGGCGATTGGATTTAACACCGCTTCATTGACGACGAATTCCACCGGACTCGTCACCAGCCGGCCGATAAACCGCGCGACTTCCTGCGGATCCATCGTTTCGGCCCGCGGTTTTACGCCGATGGGCGCACCGCGCCAGCCGGTATCCATGCCGCCGGGATACAGGATGGTGGCCCGCAGGCGATGCTCTTTGCCGGCGGCGGCGATGGCATGGTTCAGTCCGGTGAGGGCATATTTGGCGCTGCCATAGGCCGGGCTGCCGCCCCCGCGCACCCCGGCCGTGCCGGAAATGGTGACGACATAGCCCGCGTCCCCGGCGATCAACGTTTCCCACAGGCAGCGCGTGAGGTAAAACACGCCGCTCAGGTTCACGCCGATCACGCTATCCCAGTCCTCGAGGCTGGTTTCGGCAAAGGTGCGCGGGGCGGGAATGCCGGCATTGTTGATGAGCAAATCCACCCGGCCCAGCGCCGCCACGATGCGCCCGGCCGTGGCCTGCACCTGCGCCGCGTCGGCAATATCACACGGGAAAATGTGCGCCTCGCCACCCTGCGCGGTGATGTCGGCGGCGACCTGCGCCAGCCCGGCCTCGCCGCGGGCGATGAGGGCCACCCGTGCGCCCAGGGCGGCCAGATGCTGCGCCACCGCAGCCCCCAGGCCATGGCTTGCGCCGGTGATGACGGCGACGCGCTGCTGCAAAGGTTGTTCCATCGCTGCTGTGCCTTTCACCTGCTGCGGCCGCCGTCAGGAGGCCGCCATAATCTTCTTCATGGCAATTTTGACGCGCTCCAGCCCTTCATACAGCTTTTCTTCCGGCTGGAGGAAGGTCATCCGCACATACTGCGCCCGTTCCCGGTCAAACGCTGAGCCGGGGTACACCAGCACATGCTGATCGCTGAGCACGCGCTGGGCAAATTCCGCGCTGCCCAGGCCGGTAAAGCTGATGTCGGCAAAGACAAACTGGCCACCCTGGGGCACGCCGTAGCGCATTCCCATCGCGTCCAGCGCCTCCAGCACGATCTTACGACGGCGGCGGTAGGCATCGGCCATCATCTGCACCGGCTCCTGCGGGCCGGTCAGCGCGGCCACGCCGGCATACTGGGTGATGATGGACGTGCCGCCGCTGATGGCCGCTTTCAGCGCTTTCACCCGGGCCATCAAGGGCGCGGGGCCCGTCACCCAGCCCAGCCGCCAGCCGGTCATGGCATAGGTTTTGGAGAGCGCGTTGAGGGTCAGGGTGCGCTCTTTGGCCCCCGGCAGCGAGGCCACGCTGGTATGCACAAAATCGTCATACACGAACAGATCATAAATATCGTCCGCGATAATCATCAGGTCATGCTCGCGGGCAATGGCCACCAGTTCCAGCAAATCCGCGCGGGAGATGACCCCGGCAGTCGGATTGTTGGGCGAAACCAGCAGCAGGGCGCGGGTGCGCGGCGTAATTAACCGGCGCACATCGGCCGGGTCGGCGCGAAAATTGGTTTCGTAGGAAGTCGTCAGCCCCACTTTCACCGCGCCGGTGAATTTGAGCGCATCGTGATAGGTGTTGTAATTCGGCTCCGGGACGATGATTTCATCGCCCTGCTCCAGCACCGCCAGCACCATGAGGAACAGCGCTTCCTGGCCGCCGTTGGTGACGACGACTTCCGTCGCCGGGTCAACGTCGATGTGGTTGATGGCCTTCACGCGCTGCGCGATGGCCTCGCGCAGGGACAGCAGGCCTTCCGGGGGCACATAACCGGCGTGCTGCTGGATCATGGCTTCTCTGGCCGCCGCGATGATGTGGGCGGGGGTATCAAAATCGGGGTCGCCACGCCCCAGGATGATCGCATCGGGGTAAGTTCTGGCTTCGGCAATCAGGCTGTACAGGAGATCTGTCCCCTGTTTTTGTTTGGGCTGTGTGGTCATCGCGTGTCATCCCGTTCCAAAATCAGGCAAAGTGGTTGAAAACAGCTTCGGCCGCCGCGCCGGGGGTCACGCTCAGGCGCAGCACGTCCGGCGCACCAAAATCGCGGCCATCCGTGATGGCGATGCCCGCCTGTTGCAGCGCGGCCAGCGCCGGCGCGGTACGTTCCGCCGGGGCCCGCACGGCCAGCAGGGTGGCGGCCTGCCCTTCCAGCACGGTCAGCCCGGCGGCCCGGGCCTGTTCCGCCAGGCGGGCCCGCGCGTCGTGCAGGGCCTGCACATGCTGCGGATGGGCCTCGGCGAACAATTTACCGGCTTCCAGGGCGGCATACTGGCTGGCGGTGCTGGTGCAGATGGCCATAATTTGCTTCTGCGATTGCATCGGGGCAATCCAGTCTTCCGGCGCGGCCAGGTAACTGATGAACCAGGAGGCCAGGCCCATACCGGGGTAGGCTTCGCCGATGAGGGCCACCCGCCCGGCCAGATCAGGCTGTGCGGCCAGTGACCGGGTGTGCCCGTCCGCCGTCCACACGGCCGCGCCTTCGTCCACGATCAGCGCGGCATCATGCTGTGCCACCAGCGCAGCAATCGCGGCCCGGTCGGCGGCGCTGTAGGTGGCCCCGGTGAGGCGCGAAGGCGTTTCCAGGTACAGCAGGCGGCAGCCGCCCGCCAGTGTCGACCGAAGATTGTCGACGGTCGGCAGCAGCGTCGCTGAATCGTCTACGGCGATGCGTTCCAGCGCCAGGGGGCGCACACCCAGGGCCCGCAGCACGCCGGGATGCACCACCGCCGGCACGCCGATCCGCCCGAAGCGCTCACCGATCATCTGGAGCGTCAGAAAGCGGGCTTCCTGCAACCCGGCCGTGACGACAATATTCGTCTTCTGGAAAGCGGTGCCGGCGGCGGCATTCAAAAACGTGGCGATGGCTTCGCGCAGCGGGCCAATGCCAGGCACATCAACGTAGTGTGTCTGGCCGGCTTCCAGCGCTTCAACCGCCGTGGCGATCAGACGCTCATCCAGCGGCATCGCCGGTTCGTCGGCGCTAAAATCCAGCGCGTGCTGCATCATCAGCGCCGGGGCCGCCGCGTTCAGCAGCGTGTTGTGCCGGTGTTTGTCAAGGATGCTGGCTAAAGTCGAAGACATGAGTTGAGTATCCTTTAATCCCATTTTTCGGTGACACGGCCCCCTGCTGACTGCCGCAGCGGGGCATTATTACGTTATTTATCTCAACAATCAGATTTTTATATTTGATCCCAGGTGGTATCATCTGTCAAGCAAATTGGCCTGATGGTGCTATTGCGGCTGGATGGTTCTATAGCCATTGACTTCGTACCGGAGATGGGCGGCCGGTGGCTAAAGTGGACTGCCTCTGTGCTTTTCGGCCGGCAAATTGGACTTAATGGGCAGCGGGCCGGCAGGACGGCGAGGCTCGTTAAAGCTGCACAAAAACGCTGCCCGCGCGGGCTGAAGCGTTTCAGTGATTCTGCATGAGAAAATGCTAAGAATTATCGGGCGGCGAGCCGCGGGGCAATTCTTTGCCGGCCGGCGCTGAACACGCTACACTTGTGAAGGCCGTGTGAACACGGTATATGCGAACCATTTTTTAAGGAGCATTTATGTACCGTAAACTTTCCCTTCTTTTGCTGGGACTCTCGGCAGCGCTGTGGCTGTCCATCCTGATTCCCATCACCGGCGCACAGGATAGCAACCAGGACATTTACGGTCGCGCCCTGCCGGCAGATGCCGCCCCCTACGAGATGCAGGTGTGGACGCAGCTCTGCGATTCCACCCGTACCGAAACCTCGCTGTCCTCGGTGGTAACTGTGTATCAGCGCATCTGCGGCGATGCTCACACCTTTGATAAATTTGGCGATTCGCTGGTCGATCTGGATGAAAATCTCGATCTCATTCCGGGCGCAGCCGAGCGCTGGGAACCCTCCGCAGATGGCCTGTCGTGGACGTTTTACCTGCGTCCGGGGCAGGTGTGGAGCGATGGCACGCCCCTCACCGCGGCCGATTATGTCGCCTCCTATCGCTTCATGGTCGATCCGGCCAATGCCTACGATTTTGTGTGGATGTGGCAGGGCACCATTCTGAACTGGTCAGAAGCGGTGGCCGGGGAAGTAACGCCGGAAGAAATTGGCATGGAAGCGGTGGATGACCTGACGCTGCGCGTGTTCACCAACGGGCCGCGCCCCTACCTGCCCGGCACGCTGTACTTCTGGCCGCCGTTGCAGGCCAAAGCCCTGGCCGAACACGGCCCGGATTATGTGCTGGACCCGGCCCTGAGCGTGTCTTCGGGCCCGTTCATCCTCAAAGAATTTGTCGCCGGCGACCGTGTTATTCTGGAAGCCAACCCCACCTATAACGGCTATCGTCAGCCCTTCCTGCGCGAACTGCGCGGCCTCTATGGCGACCAGCTTAACGGCAGCTTCCTCGCCTTCCAGAATGGCGATGTCGATCGCGTGAATTACGTTCACATCAGCCTGGCGGATTTTGAAGTGATCGCCGGGGATGAAGTGCTGAGCGCCAATTATCGCCCCAATTTTGGCGATTTCCGCACCGATTACCTGTTCTTTGATACCTATACCGCCCCGTTTGACAATCTCCAGGTGCGCCAGGCCTTCGCCAGAGCGCTCGACCGTGAAGCCATCGTGGCCAACGTCATCGGCCCACAGTTCGGCATTCCGGCCTATTCCTTCCTGGCACCGGGCTTCCCCGCTTCCGATACTGCCGGGGCGCTGAAGCAGTACCAGATGTACGACTGCCCGGCCGCCCAGGCGCTGCTGGCCGAAGCCGGCTACCCCGGCGGTGAAGGCTTCCCCGATCTGGAGCTGAAACTGCGCGGCGAAAGCGAAGCCCGTGAACAGTGGTGGATCGCCTCCGCGGCTTCCATCAGCGACTGCCTGGGCGTGAATATCAGCGTGAACAACATGGAATTCTCCGCTTTCATGGAAGGGCTGCTGGCCCGCCCCACCACGGTTCAGTTTGGCGCGGTGTCCTACGGCATGGATTATCTCGACCCGTCCAACATGCTCGGCGTGTGGGTCTCCACCGGGCGGCATTCGTGGCGCAACCCGGAATTTGACCGGCTGGTGGAAGAAGCCAACGTGCTGGTCGGCGACCCGGCCGAGCGCCTGGCGATGTACCAGACCGCGGAACAAATTCTGGTGGAAGATGTAGGCGGTATCTTCCTGGTGCATCGCATCCAGGGCGATCTGTTCCAGCCGTTCATCGCCGGCGACTGCTTCCGGCCGGATCGTCAGGGGGTTTCGGCGCTGCACTGGGGCAATGACTGGTGCTGGGGCTCGTTCTACATCACCGATGGGGTGATGGCAGCCGACACCTACCGTAATCGTTAAACACCATAGCACACCGGGGGCAGGCCTGCCCTGCCCCTGGCACCCGGCTGTTAAAGGCTTCGTATGACCGGTTACATCCTCCGGCGGCTGCTGGCGCTTCTGTTCGTCATGCTGGTCGTGTCTGTCATCGTCTTCGTGCTGATGAATGCCGTCCCCGGCGGCCCTTTTTCCCTGGGGGAACGCGGTTACACCCCGGATGCGCTGGCCAACCTGGAGCGTAAATACGGGCTGGATAAGCCGCTGGTGGAACGTTACTGGAATTTTCTCAGCGGGGCGCTGCAACTGGATTTTGGCTATTCCTTCGCCGTGGCCGGCAGCCCGCCCGTGACCGAGGTCATTTTACGCGCCTGGCCGGTGACGCTGCACATCGGGCTGTATACCATCATGCTGTCGTTTACCCTGGGCATCCTCATGGGCATCGTCGCGGCCTACCGCCGCAACACGTGGATCGATAACCTGGTGACGTTTACGGCCACCCTGGGCATCACCCTGCCCAGTTTCATCATCGCCACGTTTTTGCTCATTCTCTTCGGCTTCCAGAATGGCTGGGGCGATAACCCGCGCGAATGGATTATCCCGCCGCTGTTCCCTGGCACGGCCCCGCTGCTGGCCACCGATTATTTTTTGCCGGTGTTCACCTATGCCCTGGCCCCGCTGGCCCTGGTGGCCCGCTACACCCGCGCCAGCGTGGCGGATGCGCTCAGCGCCGATTACGTGCGCACGGCCCGCGCCAAAGGGCTGACCGACCGCAGGATTATGTTCCGGCATGTGCTGCGAAATGCGCTCATCCCTATGGTGACGGTGCTGCTGCCGCAAATCCCCAATTTGCTCACCGGGTCGCTGTTTATTGAGGTGGTGTATGGCATCCCCGGCCTGGGCAAATTTTTCGTCACCAGCATCACCAACCGCGATTACCCCATGATTATGGGGCTGGTGCTGCTGGTGGCCTTCCTGTGGGGCATCACCTATCTCATCACCGATATTCTGTATACGCTCATTGATCCACGTGTGCGCCTGACCGGCAGAGGGAGCGCCTGACCATGACCACACCGGCCGCCGGCGGCCCGGCTGTGCTGCCCCGGCGCTCTCCCTGGGGCGATGCCGCCCGCCGCTTTTCGCGTAATCGCCTGGCGATGTTCGGGCTGATCCTGCTGCTGTGCCTGGGCTTCATCGCCCTCTTTGCCGATGTGCTGGCCCCCTATGAGGTGGGCCAGGCCTTCCGCACGCAGCGGGCCTATCTGCGGCCGTTCATCAACCCGGATCACCCCCTGGGGCTGGATGGCGCAGGGCGCGATTATCTCACGCGCCTCATTTATGGCGCACGAACTTCGCTGCTGGTGGGCCTGTCGGTGCCGTTGATCTCGTTCCTCATCGGTGTGCCCCTGGGGGCCCTCTCCGGCTATCGCGGCGGCTGGATCGATTTTGTGATTCAGCGCCTGGTGGATGTGGCCACCGCCATTCCGCCGCTGCTGTTCGCGCTGTTTTTGCTGAGCGTGGTGGGCAGCGGGGTGGAAAATGTTATTTTCGTGCTGGCCATTACCGGCTGGATCGAACCGCTGCGGCTGACGCGGGCGCAATTTTTGGCCTACCGCGAGAAAGATTTTGTGTTATCCGCCCGGGCCCTGGGGGCCACCGATCTACGCATCATCGCAGGGCACATTCTGCCCAATGCCATTTCGCCGCTGCTGATTTCGTTCACCTTTGCCGTGCCGCTGGCCATCTTTGCCGAAGCCGGCCTGAGTTTTCTGGGCATCGGCATCACCGAGCCAACGGCAAGCTGGGGTAAGATGGTCGGGTCGGGCATCGGCAGTTCGGTGCTGGTCTATTATCATGTGGCCCTGTTCCCCACGCTGCTGGTGGCGTTCACCATGCTCGGCTTTTCCTTCGTGGGCGATGGTTTACAGGAAGCGCTCGACCCGAATCGGTCGCGTTAATTTAGCGTAAGGCGATGGGAGGCACACATGAGACGGAGTTTACCAGGCGGCTGGATGCTGGCGCTGCTGCTGCTGCTGGCAGCGTGCAGCCCCGGCGGGGAAAGCGCGGCCCCGCCGGCCACCATGACCACGATTCCGGTTTTTGTTTATGTCGAACCCACGGCCGCCCCGCCGGTGAAGACAGCGGCCGCCGCCACGGCGGCGGCAGTCGCGGCCGCGGCCGGCAGCAGCGCCGGGCTGGATGCGATGGCGGTGGAACGCGGGCGCGGGCGCTACGAGGCGCTGGAATGCGCGGCCTGCCACGGCGACAATGGCGAAGGCACCGACCAGGGTTCTGCGCTGACGACGTATACCGCCCCGGAGGATGAATTCATCAGTTTCATGCGTTCCGGCGGCACCCTGGGCGCAGAACATCAATATGCCACCAACCGCCTCAGCGATTCTGGCGGGCGCAACCTGTACCAGTATTTGCTCTCCATTCGCATTCAGGCAGGGGAATGATGCCCGGCACCCCTGCCCCTGCACCCACCCGCGGCAGCGGCCCGGCGGATCGGCGGGCTTTTTACGCGAGTCTGGTCATCTTCAT